>CANGYF010000015.1 GCA_947458265.1 Betaproteobacteria bacterium | reverse complement strand
GATCAGCCGGCGAACGGGTTGGCGAACGCGAACATCATCGCGATACCGACGCCGATCAGGAACGCCGCGTCGATCAGGCCGGCCAGCAGGAACATCTTGGTCTGCAGCGTGTTCATCAGCTCGGGCTGGCGCGCCGCGGCTTCGATGTACTTGCCGCCCATGACGCCGATGCCGATACAGGCACCGATGGCACCGAGGCCGATGATCAAACCGCAGGCGAGGGCTACGAAGGCTACGTCGGTCATCACAACTACTCCTGTGGAAAAAACGCGAATGAATCAGTGAATGAAACGGGGTGGGAAAGAACCGGAAAAATCGATACGGCCACGACCGTAGGTCAGTGGCCCTCGTGCGCCTGGCCGATGTAGACCAGGGTCAGCATCATGAAGATGAAGGCCTGCAGCAGCACGATCAGGATGTGGAACAGCAGCCAGGCCGTCCCGGCGATGACGTGGGCGAAGGCGAGCATGATGCCGGTGGCATTCATGGCTGCGTAGCCGCCCATCAGCGCGATCAGGAAGAACAGCAGTTCGCCGGCGTACATGTTGCCGAACAACCGCATGCCGAGCGAAACCATCTTGGCGAGGTATTCGATCAGGTTGAGCAGGAAGTTCGCCGGCCAGAGCAGCGGGTTGGAACCGAACGGCGCGCAGAACAGTTCATGGATGAAGCCGCCGAGGCCCTTGATCTTGACCCCGTAGTAGAGCATCAGGATCAGCACGCCGAGCGACATGCCGAGGGTGCCGTTCAGGTCGGCGGTGGGCAACGGACGCAGGTAGACATCATGGGCGTTCAGTCCGGCGCCGTAGTAGCCGAACAGCGCCGCGATCTTCGGCAGCAGGTCGACCGGGATCAGGTCGATCGCATTCATCAGGACGATCCAGACGAACACGGTCAGGGCAAGCGGAGCGATGAAGGCGCGGTTGCCGTGGACGATCGACTTGCTCTGATCTTCGACCATCTCGACGAGGATCTCGATCGCCGCCTGGAACTTGGTCGGCACGCCGCTGGTCGCGCGCTTCGCAGCCGAGCGCAGCAGCCAGAGCGTCAGGCCCAGGCAGAGCAGCGAGAAGAAAAGGGTGTCGATGTTGATGATCGAAAAATCGACGATCGACTTCTGCTTCTCGGTCTGCCAGTGCGCCAGGTGGTGCACGATGTATTCGGTCGCGTTGGGCGCGTAGTGATGATCGGCGGCGGACATGGATCGGGTCAGTCTTGGAGGATCGGGAACTGCGCTTTGGGTACGGCAGGTGTCGAGTCAGGTGCCGGGGTGACAATCCTGCCGCGATCGTGTGACCGTCTGGCTACTCTGGCAGCGGCATTACGCAAAAGTTGCATCACGCGCGTTGTTCAGCGGCGCAAAAGCAGCGCCAGCCAGTTCGCCTTTACTGCCACGATCACGCCGAGCACCGCGCCCGGCCAGTACATCGTGTGTAGCACCCGTGCCATCGCGAACAGGATCAGCACGGTAAACAGCATCTTTGCAAACTCGCCGATGAAGAACACGGCGGCGACCCTTTCGGGCCTGTAGCGCAGCGCCAGCGACAGACGCCAGGCGAACAACGCGCTTGGCAGCCAGCATGCCGCGCCGCCTGCCAGTGTCGATAAGGCTGCGGGAGTGCCGAGGAACACCCACATGCCACCGGCGGCCAACACTACAAGCGTTGCCTGCAGACCAATGATCGCCGCGAAACCGGATGGAGCAGACATCGTCTCTAGTGCATCTGGTTGCCAGCGGGACACGAGCCTGGAGGGTTCCACGTACCCTGCTTCCACAAAGCCCTTGATTTTCGCCCGCCGGCGGCTTCGTTGTCAACGATGCGATGCCGCGACGCACCAACCCGGGGTGAACCGCCCGGATGACGGCGCGCATTGTGCCATACTCGTTCGACAGAAAGCACCGTCTCGACAGCCGCGCGCCAGCGAATGCAACGAGGGCGACAAACACGCCACACGGCGGCGGCGCGCAGCAAAACAGCCACCACATCAACGATCTCGAGCAGGGGAGGAACCGCACATGCGCCTGTCTTCATTGCGCGTCGGTCTGCTGGTGCCGGAAAACAACACCACGATGCATCCGGAGCTGACAGCCACGCTGCCAGCACAGTCGACCTGCCAGCGCGTCGGCATCCAGCGTGCGCCCGGGCTGCTCACCCTGCCCGACCTCGGTCCGTACGTCGACCAGGCGATGCACCTGGCGGCCGGCTTTACCGGCCTGGTGGACGTCACCGTCTATGGCTGTACCGCGGCCGGCATACTCGCCGGCCCGGCGCGCGACGCCGAGATCGCCGCCCGGCTGGAGCAGGTCACCTCGGTGCCTGCGGTTACAACGGCCGGCGCGATGATCGCTTGGCTCCGCGCACACTCGGCGCGCCGGATCGCGCTCGTCACCCCCTATCACGACAGCGTCAACGACGACCTCGCCCGGTTCCTTGGCGCGGCGTCGATCGACGTCCACTGCCTGTCCACCTTCAGGGCAGCGGGTGTTGCCGAACTCGGCCGGATCACCGCCGAGCAGGTCGAGGCGCGCGCCGTCGAGTTGATGTCGGAGCAGGGCGCAGGCTGCGACGCGCTGTTCATCGGCTGCTCGCAACTGCCGACGCAGTCGATCCTGGACGGCCTGCGCGCGCGTTTCGGTTGCCCGGTCTCATCGTCGATCCATGCCACGGGGTGGCAGGTCTTGCAGCGGATGTCGGCCGGTGTCGCTGCCTGATCCGGATGTCCTCGCCTGCGAGGGCGTGCAGGTCTACGCCGGCACCGCTGGACACTCGGCATGGTTTTCCAGCGACCTGGGCGAGACCTGGGTGCATCCGAACAGCCATTCCGGGATGTACCTCGAGGCCCGCGTCTGGTGCTTCGCGGCCCATGCAGGCAACCCGCGCGACCTGTATGCCGGCACCGACCACGGGCTGTTCAGGTTCGACCAGACGACGTTGCGCTGGACGCCTGTCGAATCACCGATGCAGGACATCTGGTCGATCGCGATCGACCCGCGCGATCCGCAGCGGATGATCTGCGGCACCCGGCCTGCGGGCTTCTGGTATTCGCCGGACGCTGGTCGAAGCTGGCACGCGCAGGTGGCCCCCGGCATGCGTGACTTCTCGGAGATCGTGCGTGGGCCGACCCGGGTCACGCAGATCCTGTTCGATCCCATCGACCCCGATACCGTCTGGGCGGGCGTGGAGATCGGCGGCATCTTCCGCAGTACCGATCGCGGCATGACGTGGACACAGCTGGAGAACGGCCTGGTCTCGTCCGACGTGCACGGCATCGCGGTGTCGCGCGATGCCAGCGGCGCGAAGGTGCTGCTCGCCACCACCAATTACGGGCTTCACATGAGCCGCGACAACGGCGAGCACTGGACGCTGCGTCCGCTCGACTCGCCGTGGCAGTACACGCGCGCGGTCGTTGTCGACCCTGCCGACCTGGGCACCGTGTGGCTCACCAATGGCAACGGTCCTCCGGGCAATACCGGCCGGCTCTGGCGCAGCCGCAGCGGCGGCGACGACTGGCAGCAGGTCGCCCTGCCGGGGCCGCTTAACAGCACGCCCTGGTGCATCGCGGCCGATCCGGCAGAGCCGCGCCTCAGGTTCCTGTGCACCAACCTCGGGCAGCTGTTCCGCAGCGTCGATGGTGGCGAACACTGGCACCGGCTGGCGCACGAGTTCGGCGAGGTGCGTGCACTCGCCTGGCGGCATGTGCCGCCCGAGCTCGGGCGCGACGCACTGCATTCGATCACGCGCCGGCCGCCGCCGCCGTCGCACCCCTGAAACTCCGACCAAGACCGAGGAAGCCATGAGTCTTTACCACGATGAGCCCGCCCGTTTCCGCGCGCCGGCTGGTGCCTGCGATGCCCATTTCCATGTGTTCGGGCCCGCGGCACGCTACCCCTACGGCGACGACCTGCGCTATGCACCGCCGCTTGCCCCGCTCGAGGATTTCCTCGCGCATGCCCAGGCCAACGGTTTCGAACGTTTCGTGTTCGTGCAGCCCAGCGCCTACGGGCGCGACAATGCCTGCATGCTGGATGCCATGGCGCAGATGTCGCTGCCCTGCCGCGGCATCGTCGATGTCGACGAGTCGATCTCCGACGCCGAACTGGACCGGCTGCATGCACTGGGCGTGCGCGGTGTCCGGCTCAATGTGCGACCGATCAAGCCGTTCGAGGCCGGGTTCACGCAGACGCTGCTGCCACGCATCGAACAGCTCGATGCCAAGCTGGCCGACCGGGGCTGGCAGATCGACTTCCTGACGCCGGGCTGGTGCACCTTCGAACTGCTGCCGACGTTCCGGCGCCTGCGCTGCCAGTTCACGGTGGCCCACATGGGTCTGTTCCTGGCCAAGGACGGGCCGGAGCAGCCGGGCTTCAAGGCCTTCCTGGACCTGCTGCAGAACGGGACGGGACGCTGCTGGGTCAAGCTGACGGGCGTCTACCGGATGTCCGAGCAACCCGGCTTCACCGATGCGGACGCGATCGCACAGGCATTGATCGCCGCCGCCCCGGACAGGATCATCTGGGGCAGCGACTATCCCCACCTGTCCTTCGCGGACAAGGTGGGCAGCAACCAGCTGTTCAACCTCCTGCTGCGCTGGGCGCCCGACGAGGCCACCCGGCATCGGATCCTGGTCGACAACCCGAAGGCGCTGTTCGAGTTCTGAAACCGGTCAGGTCAGCGCCTTGCGCAGTTCGGTGGTGACTCGCGTGCCTTCGGCGACCATGAATGCGATCTCGCTGTTCGTGGTCACGAAGCGCATGCCCTTCTTGATGAACTCGACCTGTCGTGCCAGGTTGCGGTCGCCACCGACACCTGCGATCTTGCCGTTCGCCTTGGCTGCGGCGATCACCCGGTCGAGCGCCGCCAGGTGCTGCGGGCAGCCGAACTGTCCGGGCAGGCCGATGGCGGCCAGCAGATCGTTCGAACCGACGTGCAGCACGTCGAAACCGTCCACCGCGGCGATCGCCTCCACGTTCTCCAGTCCTTCGCGTGTCTCGATCATGCATACGGTGAGCACCGCACGATCGAGCACCGGTACCGCGTCGGCAGTCGAGGTCGGGCGGTAGTCGAACATCGGGTAGCCGCCCCCGACCGAGCGCCGGCCCACCGGCGGGAAGCGGCAGCGGTCGACGGCACGCCGGGCCTGCTCGGCGGTGCTGACGTCGGGGAACACGATGCCGGTGACGCCGTTGTCGAGCAGCACCGAAGTGTCCGGATCGTCGACGCTCCTGACCCGGACCATCGGCGTGACGCCGATCGACAGCGCGACCTGGGCGATATGGCCGATGGTCTCCACCGAATACAACGAGTGCTGCATGTCGATGAAGATGAAATCGTGGCCGGTGGTCTTGGCGATGCGTGCGATATCGCCCGAGCGCACGATGCGCACGTTCATGCCGAGCACGACTTCGCCGGCCAGCAGGCGGTCCTTCGCCGGGTTGGCGATAGAGGGGCCTTCGGGCAGGTCAGGTGTTCCACTCATTGCTTGTCTACTCCTGGAGGTGTCTCGGTGGCGGCAGCACTGCAGCCGCTCCCGGATCAGGGTTTGATGTTTCGATCCTGCGCAATCTTGCGCCACTTGACGATCTCGGCACGCACGTACTCGGTGAATGCTTCAGGCGACATCAGGACCGGCTCGGCGCCCTGGTCGGCGAGCCGCGGACGCATGTCTTCGGACGCAAGGATGCGGTTGAGTTCGCCGTTGAGCTTGCGCAGCACGTCGGGCGGGGTCTTGCCGGGCGCCAGCATGCCCCACCACTGCCCTGCCTCGTAGCCCGGCACGGTCTCGGCGATCACCGGCATCTCGGGCGCGAATGACGACCGCTTGCCGGTGCTCAGTGCCAGCGCTCGAAGGCGCCCGGCCTTCACCTGCGGCCAGACCGAAGGCAGGCTGACGATCATCATCTGCACATGTCCGCCCACGAGGTCGGTCACGGCGGGCGTTGCGCTCTTGTAGGGCACATGGGTGATGTCGATGCGCGCTGCGACCGACAATGCCTCGGCGGCGAAATGGATGATGCTGCCGGTACCGGCAGTCGCATAGTTGAGATCGCCCGGTCGGGCCCTCGCCAGCGCGATCAGCTCCTTCATGTTGCGCGCCGGCAGGGATGGATGTACCACGAGCATCAACGGGCCTTGCCCGACCATCGCGACGCCGGTCAGGTCGCGCATCGGATCGAACGGCAGGGTTGGACGGATCGCGACGCTGGTGGTGTAGGTACCGGTCGGCAACAGGAGGGTGTATCCGTCGGCTGGCGCCTTCGCGACCGCCTCTGCGCCGATCATCTGGCCGGCACCGGCACGGTTCTCGATCACCACCGGCTGGCCCCAGCGATCGCGCAGGCGCTCGGCGATCAGTCGGGCAAGCACGTCGGGCGAGCCTGCTGCTGCCGTAGGCACGATGATGCGGATTGGCCGGGTGGGAAACTCCTGGGCCAGCGCCGGCGTGGAGCTCACCATCGTCGGCAGCGTCAACACGGGTAGCGCCACCATCGGCGACATCAGGGTCGCCAGCGTCGTGATCGCCCGCTGGCGGCGGCGGATCGAAGCGTGCATCGCTCCTCCTGGTTGCTGGGTCGGCCGTGCAGCCGATCTCGTTGTGGGGTGTTGCGGTGATTGAAACTATCCGGCATTCGCGTAGCGTCGGCAACTGCCGACCGCGATCAGTCGGGCGGCAACCCGAGGCGGCGGGTCAGTTCATCGAGGTGCTCCAGGGAATGCCAGGAGATCTCCATCCGGCCCGTATGCTTGGGCCCGACCTTCAGCCGCACACCGGTGCCGAGGGATTGGGCGAGCCGCTCCTGCAGGCGGGCGACATCCGGATCCTGGGCGGCCACGCGCGGTCGGGCCGGGCCCGCACCGGACGCTGCGTTGACACGCGCGGCTTCCCGTTCGGTCTCGCGCACCGACAGCTTCTGGGCGGCGACCTTGTTGGCGAGAGCGATCTGCTGCGCGGCTTCCAGCGGCAGCAGCGCGCGCGCATGCCCCATCTCGATCGCGCCGGAATAGAGCAGTTCCTGCACAGGCGCACTCAGCGCGCGCAGCCGCAGCAGGTTCGACACCGCCGTGCGCGACCGGCCGAGTGCCTTCGCCGCCAACTCGTGCGTCATCCCGAACTCGTCGATCAGCCGCTGGATACCGTGCGCTTCCTCGAGCGCGTTAAGGTCCTCTCGCTGGATGTTCTCGATCAGCGCCATCGCCAGCGCCGATTCGTCCGGGATCGTGCGGATCAGCACCGGCACCTGCGCCAGCCCCGCGAGCCGCGACGCTCGCCAGCGACGCTCGCCAGCGATTATCTCGTAGCGGCCCTCCCCGACCGGACGCACCAGGATCGGCTGCAGGATTCCCTGTTCGCGGATCGATTCGGCCAGTTCCGCCAGTGCCGCGTCGTCCATCCGCGTACGCGGCTGGTACTTGCCCGGCAGCAGTGCGTCGATCGGCAGCTCGCGCGTGCCCTCTCCTTCGGTCGTCGGCTTCGGCGGTACGTCGAACGAATCCATCGCGCTACCGCCCAGCAGCACGTCGAGGCCGCGGCCGAGTCCTTTGGGTTTTGCCATCATGTCATTGCCGCCCGATTGAGCATTTCACCGGCGAGCGCGAGGTATGCGAGCGCGCCCTTGGATTGACGGTCGAATTCCAGCACTGGCCGGCCGTAGCTTGGCGCTTCGGCCAGCCGGACGTTGCGCGGGATCACGGTACGGTAGACCTTGCTCCCGAAGTGCTGGGTCAGCTGCTGCGACACCTGCAGCGACAGCGTGTTGCGCGGGTCGTACATCGTACGCAGCAGGCCTTCGATCTCGAGCCTGGGGTTCAGATGGGCACGCACCCGCTTGATCGTCTCGACCAGGTCGGACAGACCTTCCAGCGCGTAGTACTCGCACTGCATCGGGATCATCACTGCATCGGCGGCGACGAACGCGTTGACGGTGAGCAGGCTCAGCGCCGGCGGACAGTCGATCAGGATGTAGTCGTAGCCGTCGGCGATCGTAGCCAGCGCTTTCTTCAGCCGCGCTTCGCGCTCGGGCAGGCTGACCAGTTCGACCTCGGCGCCGGCGAGGTTACGGTTGGTCGGCAGCACGTCGTAGCCGCAGGCCTCGGAACGCACCCTCGCCTCGGCAGCTGGCACCGCGCCCAGCAGTACGTCATAAACAGAATGGGCAAGGTTCGACTTGTCGATGCCACTGCCCATCGTGGCATTGCCCTGCGGGTCGAGGTCGACCAGCAGCACGCGGCGCTTCGCCGCCGCGAGGCTCGCGCCCAGGTTGACGCTGGTGGTGGTCTTGCCTACGCCACCCTTCTGGTTGGCTACGGCCAGGATGCGTGTCATCAGGCCGCACCAATCTGCACGAGATGGCGCTCGGCATCGACGCCGGGAACGTCGAGCCTGATCACCTCGACGGCGCCGATCTCGGGCGACAGTTGCAGCACTTCTTCGTACGGGTACACGCCCTTCATCGCCAGCAGCATGCCACCCGCGCCGCGCAGGTGGCGCGACAGCTCGGCAAACTCGGCCACGTCGGAGAACGCGCGCGACACCACGTAGTCGAATCCATCATCGGGCCGGAAGGCTTCGACACGATCGACGACCACTTGTGCATTGGACAGGCCGAGTTCGCTCACGGCCTGCTGCAGGAACACACCCTTCTTGTGGTTGCTGTCGAGCAGCGTGATCGACCAGTCCGGGCGGGCGATTGCGAGCGGGATGCCGGGCAGTCCGGCGCCGCTGCCGACGTCGATGACGCGCTTCGTCGCACCGTCGACGACCTTTAGGATGGCCAGGCTGTCGAGCAGGTGATGCGTCACCATCTTGCCCGGCTCGCGGATCGCGGTCAGGTTATGCACCTGGTTCCATTTTGCGATCAGGGCGACGTAGTCGAGCAGCTTCTGCCGCGCAGTCGTGGGCAGGTCGAGGCCCAGTCGTTCGAGTCCGGTATCGAGTGTGGTCTGTGGCATCGGGTCTACCTCGGGGATTCGGTGTGTTGCATGCGTCTGTCTGGCTCCGGCTTCGGGCGTCGCGTCGGCGTCGCGGGTCAGTGCAGGGATGGCTTCGGCTTTCCTGGCACTCAGGCCGAACGTGCGGCCGGTTGGCCGACGGTGGCTTCATTGCGGCTGCGCCGCTTCAGGTGCACCCAGAGGAGCGAGATTGCCGCCGGCGTTATGCCGGGCATGCGCGAGGCCTGGGCGAGTGTTTCCGGGCGCTGCGCGGTCAGTTTCTGTCGCGCCTCGATCGACAGGCCATTCAGTGCAAGGTAATCGAAATCGGGCGGCAGGCGGGTTGTTTCGAGCTGGTCCTGACGCGCAATCTCGTCGGCCTGGCGGCCGATGTAGCCAGCGTACTTCGACGCGATCTCGATCTGTTCCGCGACCGCTTCGTCGCTCACCCCCGGCCCGACACTAGGCAGGGTCATCAGCGCCCGATAGGTTACATCCGGGCGGCTCAGAAGCTGTGTAAGCGAATACTCACGCTCAATAGACTGCCCGAGAATACGTTGTGCATCTCCCTCGCTGATGATCCTTGGATTGATCCAGATCGACTTCAGCCGCTCGGTTTCGAGTGCGATCGCCTCGCGTTTCCGCTCGAACTGTGTCCATCGATGATCATCGACCAGGCCGAGTTCACGCCCGATCGGCGTCAGACGCATATCGGCATTGTCTTCCCTCAAGGACAACCGGTACTCCGCCCGGCTGGTGAACATGCGGTATGGCTCGGTGACACCGCGGGTAATCAGGTCGTCAACCAGCACGCCCATGTAGGCTTCGTCGCGACGAGGCAGCCAGGGTGCCTGTCCGATCGCGGCACGCGCCGCATTGATACCGGCTACCAGACCCTGCGCACCGGCCTCTTCATAGCCTGTCGTACCGTTGATCTGGCCAGCGAGGAACAGGCCAGGTATGGCCTTCAGTTCGAGCGAGGCACCGAGGGCTCGCGGATCGACATAATCGTATTCGATCGCATACCCTGGCCGGACGATGTGGACGTTCTCCAGGCCCTTTATCGAACGCATGAAATCGACCTGCACATCAAACGGCAGGCTGGTCGACATGCCCTGGGGGTAGATCTCGTTGACCGTCAGCCCTTCCGGCTCGAGGAAGATCTGGTGGCTGTCCCGGCCGGCAAATCGGGTGATCTTGTCCTCGATGGACGGGCAGTACCGCGGACCAACGCCCTCGATCACGCCTGCGAACATCGGTGACCGATCCAGGTTAGCCCGAATCACGTCATGGGTACGGCTGTTGGTATGGGTGATCCAGCACGGAATCTGCCGCGGATGCTGCGCCTGGGAGCCGAGGAAGGAGAAGACCGGGACCGGATCGTCGCCCGGCTGCCGCTCGAGCACCGAGAAATCGATGGTGCGTGCGTCCAGCCGAGGCGGTGTACCGGTCTTCAGTCGCCCGAGCGGCAGTTTCAGTTCGCGCAACTTCTCCGCGAGCCGGAGCGCTGGCGGATCCCCTGCCCTGCCGGCGGCATGGTTGGTCATGCCGATGTGAATAAGGCCGGACAGGAAAGTGCCGGTGGTCAATACGACCGCTCGTGCGCGGAAGCGAATGCCTGACTGGGTGATGGCGCCGGCAATCTGTCCATTTTCGAGGATCAGGTCGTCGACCGCTTGCTGGAACACCGCAAGGTTGGGTTGATTCTCGATCCGGCGTCTGATCGCCGCCTTGTACAGGACGCGATCGGCCTGGGCGCGCGTCGCGCGGACAGCGGGACCCTTGCGCGAGTTCAGGATCCGGAACTGGATCCCCGCCTCGTCGGCAGCCTGGGCCATGGAGCCGCCCAGCGCATCGATCTCCTTCACGAGGTGGCCCTTGCCGATGCCTCCGATCGAGGGATTGCAGGACATCTGGCCCAGCGTCTCGACGTTATGGGTCAGCAGCAAAGTGGCCCGGCCGCTTCGGGCCGATGCGAGCGCAGCCTCGGTGCCAGCATGGCCACCGCCTACAACGATCACATCATATTGGGTCGGAAACCACATGGCAGCGTCTCTGGCGGCGAGGAACTCGGCTGGCAAAGCATCGAGGGGCGCCCGTGGGCGGGGCCGACGATTGTAGGGGAGCGCTCGCTGGTGGGCAATTTGAATCGGTAGTTGGTCGCGGTTGTTTCACGTGAAACGCGGGCGCATCCTGTTTCACGTGAAACAGCGGGGGCCATCTCCGTCGATAATCGATCCCGGGCCAGCGTCGCCGACCCTGTGGCCAACCGTCGGATGAATGGAGTACGCGCGCATGTTCAGTCAGATCATCGAGACATTCACCGTGGACACCCGGGGGCGAGGCCTGCACGACATCACCCGCCGTGTGGATTCTCTGGTGGCGGGATGTGGCATCGCCGACGGTCTGGCGACGCTATTCCTCCGCCATACCTCAGCGAGCCTGCTGATTCAGGAGAATGCAGATCCGGATGTGCTCGGCGACCTGGAGCGTTTCATGCTCAGGCTGGTGCCCGACGGTGATCCGCTCTACCGGCACCGCGACGAGGGACCGGACGACATGCCGGCCCATGTCCGAGCCGCACTGACTGCTGTACAGCTATCCATCCCGCTTGCGAAAGGACGCCTGATGCTCGGTACCTGGCAAGCGATCTATCTCTGGGAGCAACGTACACACCCCCATCGCCGGGAGGTGGTCCTGCATATCGCTGGCGATACGGACACTCGCGGGTACTGATCCGCGGTTGCCATCACGCCACCTGCCCGCCTCTGTCTGCGAGGTTCTTCCGGCGACTGGCTAAACTACTTCCCGATGCAGAACCGCCCAAAGATCTCCCCAAGCAACGCATCGGAGGTCATCCTACCCACGATCGATCCAAGCGCTTCATGCGCCAGCCGCAATTCCTCGGCGAGCAGGTCGGCCGGCAAGCGCCCGACCGCTGCCGCCGAAAGGTGCCCTTCGGCCTCCTGCAGCGCCGCGAGGTGGCGAGCCCGGGCAAGAAACACACCCTCCCCGGTCTCTGACTGACCACCGAGCCTGAGTAGTGCCGCGCGCAGCAGGTCGATGCCGTCGCCGCTGCGCGCGGACAGGCGAATCGTCCATCCAGCTGAATCCTGACTCTCGGAAGCTGCTTCTCCCGTCAGGTCTGTCTTGTTGACGACGGTAAGCCGTGCGACCGAACTCGGCAGTGCGTCAAGCGCTTGCGAGGCAAGGAGCGGATCCGGGATTCCGCCAGACAGCGCTTCGACCGTGCGCACCGAAATGACCAGATCAGCCCGCGCCAGCGCCTCTCGGGTGCGCTGCATGCCGAGTTGCTCCACCGGATCGCTGCTGTCGCGCAGCCCGGCGGTATCGACCAGGTGTATCGGAAGGCCATCGACCACGATCGTCTGGCGTACCGTATCTCGCGTCGTGCCCGGATGCTCGGTCACGATCGCCACATCCTCACCGGCCAGGCGATTGAGCAGGCTCGACTTTCCGACATTGGGTGCGCCGGCCAGCACCACCACCAGCCCTTCGCGCAGTGCACTGCCCTGCCGCGCCGCCCGGAACACCGATTCCAGTTCGCTGCGCACGACCGCGAGCCGCTGAAGCGCATCCGACTCGGCGAGGAAGTCGACACCATCCTCCTCCGGGAAATCCAGCGTCGCTTCGACCAGAATGCGCAGGTCCAGCAGGCGATCGGCCACCCGGTCGACCGCCGCGGAGAACTCGCCCGACAGCGAGCGCAATGCGCCACGCGCTGCCTGCTCGCTGGACGCGTCGATCAGGTCGGCGATCGCTTCCGCCTGCGCCAGGTCGATGCGCTCGTTGACATAGGCGCGACGGGTGAACTCGCCAGGCTCGGCGATGCGCGCACCCAGTTCGACGCAGCGCTGAAGGACGCCGCGCAGCACGACCGGGCCGCCGTGTCCGTGCAATTCAAGCACGTCTTCCCCCGTGAACGAACGGGGCCCCGCGAACCAGAGCGCGACGCCGACATCCAGTGCAGCTCCGCTGCCGTCGCGGAACGTGCGCAACGTCGCCAACCGATCCGCCGGCACACTGCCGACCACACCTTCGGCGACCCGGGCCGCCGCCGGCCCGGACACCCGTACGATTCCTACACCTGCACGGCCCGGGGCCGTCGCAATGGCGGCTATCGTGTCAGCGCTTGCCCGCATTGGCCGGCTTGGCCGCATCCGTCTCGATCTGGCGGGTGATGTACCACTGCTGCGCGATCGACAGCACGTTGTTTACGACCCAGTAAAGCACCAGTCCCGCCGGGAAGTAGAAGAAGAACAGGCCGAAGATGAACGGCATCACCTTCATGATCCGAGCCTGAATTGGATCCGGCGGCTCGGGAGACAGGCGCATCTGCACCACCATGGACGCGGCCATCAGCATCGGAAGCAGACCGATTGGCATGTTCAGGAAGGGAATCGTCCCAAACAACGTATCGGGCGCCGACAGGTCGATGATCCAGCCGAAGAACGGCGCATGGCGCAGCTCGACCGAACCCAGCAGCACCCAGTAAAGCGCGATGAACACCGGGATCTGGACCACGATCGGCAGGCAGCCGCCGAGCGGGTTGATCTTCTCGGTCTTGTACAACTCCATCATCGCCTGCTGCAGCTTCTGCCGGTCATCCGGATACTGTTCCTTGATGCGCTGCAGCTTCGGTGCAACGACGCGCATCTTGGCCATCGAACGGTAGCTGGCCGCCGACAGCGGGAAGAACGCCAGCTTGATCAGGACGGTCAGCAGGATGATGGCAACGCCCCAGTTGTGCACCAGTGCGTACAGCCATTTCATCACCCAGAACAGCGGCGAGGCGAAGATCGTGAACAACCCGTAGTCGACCGTGAGGTCCAGACCCGGTGCGATCTCGCCGAGCTTCTCCTGCTCCTGTGGACCCGAGTACAGAGGGACCTGGATCGTACTGGTGGCCCCCGGCGCGATCGCCGGCACCGGCATCACCGCCCCGGCGGCGAACAGCCCGTTGGCCAGGGGCTTGGCGAAATACTCGCGCTGCTGCTTCGGGCCAGGCAGCCAGGCCGTGACGAAGTAATGCTGAACCATGCCCACCCATCCGTTGTCGGACTGGGTGACGAACTTGGCCTTCTTCTTTTCGATCTCGTCGAACGAGACCTTCTGATACTTGCCTTCGTCCGTATACACCGACACGCCGGTATAGGTCGGGACGAACCAGGAGTCGCCGACAGGGACGGAGCGATCGCGCACCACCTGGAAATAGGCGAACGGCGACAGCGCCTCGGCACGCGTGTTGGTCACTTCGTACACCACGTCGATCAGGTAGCTGTCACGCTTGAACGTGAGCCGCTTGACGACCTTCACGCCCTCGACATCGAGGGCTTCCAGCCGGACCACCAGTTCGCTCTTGCCGTCTTCGAGCTTCAGAGGCCCGGGAAGTAGCCGGTAGCGGGTCAGGTGCGTCGGCAGCCCAGGACCGATCAGTCCGCTCTGCGCGACGTACGTATGTTGCGCCGTCTCGTCGAGCAGCACGAAGTTGCGGTCGTATGCGTAGGTCTGCTTGTGCTTGAGCAGTTCGACACGCCGCAGGTCGCCGCCGACCGTATCGATCTCGATCTTTACCAGGTCGGTCTCGATCTTGATGCGCTCTCCCCCCGGCAGCGCGCCGGTCGGCGTGGTCGGCGACGCTGCCGGCGTAGCCGGCACCCCGGCCTGTGGCACGGCTATGGCCGGCGCATTCGGCACTGGGACTGCGGCGGGTGCCGTGCCCTTCGCATCGTCGGCGCGCGCGCCGCTGGCAGAGACATCGGCAGGTGGCCGTTGCGCCTTGGTCCAGGCGTCCGCGAGCATCAGGATGGAAAAGGCGAAGATGAAGAACAGGACCAGCTTGCGGGTATCCATGCGACGTTCGTGAACCTTTAGAGTACGGAATCGCCGCCCGGCACCTGCCGAGCGGTTGCCGGGACGAAACGGGGAGCCGGATCCCTTGTCTCGGGACGGCCGGTCGGATCAGGCACCGGGTCGAACCCACCCGGATGCCACGGATGACATTTGCACAGCCGGCGCGTGGACAGCCAGCCACCGCGCACTGCGCCGTGAGTATGCAACGCCTGCATTGCATATTCGGAACAGGACGGCATGAATCGGCACCGCGGCCCGAGCAGCGGGCTCAGGAAGTAGCGGTAGATCCGGAGCAGTCCGATTGCGATGCGTACCATGCGGCAACATCCTCGAGCCGGGTGCAGACTTCGCTGGCGGCCTGGTCGACCCCGGCCCCGGGTTTGCCTCGCAGTCTGACCACGACCTGGAGACCGGGCAAGGCGGCCAGAAGAACACGAAACCGGCCGCGGATACAACGCTTGAAACGGTTGCGGTCGACGGCCCGGCGCAATGCCTTGCGTCCGACGACGAAACCCAGCATGCCGAGGGATGCGGCCGGGTTGCAGCGGACATGGATGGAGCAGTCGGGAGTCGACCAGCGCACCCGGCTGGCCATTACCCCCCGGAATTCGTGTTCCCCGAGCAGGCGGTGCGGACGGGCCAGCATCTGATTCTTTCACGCACACAGGTCCCGGGCATCGCCATGGGCTTGCCGGTGCTGCCTGTCGTTTCTATTGCCGGCTACTGCGCCGGCCTGCCTGCGGAAAGGATCCTCAGACGGCGAGGCGGGCGCGGCCCTTGCGGCGACGTGCGCGCAGGATGGCCTGCCCGGCGGGGGTCGCCATGCGGGCGCGGAACCCGTGGGTGCGCTTGCGGCGCACGACTGAAGGCTGGAATGTGCGTTTCATTGGAATGGGTCTCGGCGAAAAAGCCTTCAATTAAACGAGTTACCGAGCCTCGTGTCAAGCCTGCCGAGTGCAGTACCGTTTGGCCTGTAGCAACGCAGGTCGAAAAGCGCTGTGGATAACTCGCTCGCGAGTGGTAAACTCCAAGGTTCTTCCAGTGCATGCACCAGGACCGTCCACGGGCGGCCGGAGGGGCAGCAAGAAGGACTGCAAGAAGGGCTGCAAGAAGGACTGTTTCCAGCCTCGCTTCGATCCACAGCCGCAGCCGCGACGCACCGCCGCCGCAGAGAACCCTGATACTAATGTCCGAATTCTGGTCCGATTGCCTGTCCGTGCTGAAGCAGAAGCTGTCCGTTCAGCAATACGACGCGTGGATCCGGCCACTGTCTGCGCGCGAGTCGGACGGCAAGGTGCTGGTCACCGCGCCCAGCCGCAAGGCGCTGGAATGGGTCCGCGAACAGTACCTGCCCGACATGCAGAAAGTTGCCGAGCAGCGCGGCGATCCGGTGGTGATCGAGATCGAGGTCGGTTCCCGCAAGTCGGTGAACGGCACGTCTGCTGCAGTGTCAGTGGCCAATGGCTCGGGACATTCCGCTGCCCGCGATACCGACCTCCCTCTGAACATGATGGACGCGACGGCCGCAACAGCGCCAGTCGCCCTTGCCGAGGGCAATGATGTCGTGGACCGCGGCGTTCCCGGGGCAGCAGCAGGCCTCGCAGACGCCCCCGCCGCCGACTCGATGCTGGTAGAGCCTGCGCTGTCGCCGCGTGCCTCCAGCGGCCTCGGCAGCCTGACCGACCCCACGCTTGCGCAGACCATCGGCACGCTGAGCGATGGCTTCACTTTCGATACCTTCGTCACCGGCAAGGCGAACCAGTTCGCCCGGGCAGCAGCCCTGCAGGTCGCAGAGAATCCCGGCCGCGCCTACAACCCGCTGTTCCTTTACGGCGGCACCGGACTGGGCAAGACGCACCTGGTGCAGGCTATCGGCAACTTCGTGCACGAACGCAACCCGTCGGCGGTGATCCGCTACATCCACGCCGAGAAGTATGTGTCGGACGTGGTGCGCGCCTACCAGAACAAGTCGTTCGACGCGTTCAAGCGTTTCTATCATTCGCTCGATCTGCTGCTGATCGACGACATCCAGTTCTTCTCCGGGAAGAGCCGCACGCAGGAAGAGTTCTTCTACGCGTTCAACACGCTGACCGACCAGCGCAAGCAGATCGTGATCACCTGCGATACCTACCCGAAGAAGATCGAGGGGATGGACGACCGGCTGCTCACCCGCTTCGCCTGGGGTCTGACGGTCGAGATCGAGCCACCGGAACTCGAGATGCGCGTCGCGATCCTGCTGAAGAAGGCCGCCGCCATCGAGATGGACCTGTCGGAAGAAGTCGCGTTCTTCGTCGCCCGACATTTCCCTTCCAATGTGCGCGAACTCGAGGGCGCATTGAACCGGATCCGCGCCTACTCTCGGTTCAACGCCTGCACGATCAGCATCGACTCCGCGCGTGATGCGCTGCGCGACATCCTTGCCGTGGCTACCCGCCAGGTATCGATCGAACAGATCCAGAAGGCGGTGTCCGACTACTTCAAGATCAAGGTGTCCGAGATGCACTCGAAGCGCCGCTCGCGAGCGGTCGCGCGGCCGCGACAGGTCGCGATGGCGCTGGCCAAGGAACTGACCAATCATTCGTTGCCGGACATCGGTGGCGCCTTCGGTGGCCGCGACCATACAACCGTGCTTCATGGTTGCCGGCAGATCGCGCGCCTGCGCACGATCGATGCGGAGCTGGGACGCGACTACCAGACCCTGCTGCAGCAACTGCGCAATTGATCGCGCGGCAAACCATGCGGATTTCCTGTGGACAAAATCTGTCAGGAATGGCCGGATCCAGAGTTATCCACAATCGTGTACAGGTTGTCCTGTTTTCCTCAACAGCAGCAGATTGACGGCAACCCCGCTACCGGCCGTGATCGAGGCTGGTTATCCCCTGTTTCCCCAAGCCTTATCTATCAGTCTTATTCATATACAACATGAAACTTCTCAATCTAGCTCGCGACACGCTGTTGAAACCCCTGCAGGCGGTGACCGGCATCGTCGAGCGCAGGAACACGTTACCGATCCTGTCCAACGTGCTGCTCGAAGTGGACGGCGACAAGCTCAGCCTGTTGGCCACTGACCTGGAGATCCAGGTCGCGACCAGTATCCTGGTCGAAGGCAAGGGCAAGGCCGAAAAGCAGGGTGTGACCGTATCGGCCCGCAAGCTGCTCGACATCCTGCGCGCACTGCCCGATTCCGCCCAGGTCGAACTCGAGGCGAAGGAAGGCCGGCTGCAGGTCAGCGCCGGCAAGAGCCGTTTCAATCTGCAGACGCTGCCCGCCGACGACTTCCCCAAGCTCGCCGCATTCGAGTCGACGCAACCGGCGATCACGCTGCAGCAAGGAGCGCTGCGTGCGCTGCTGAACCGGGTGCAGTACGCGATGGCCCAGCAGGACATCCGCTACTACCTGAACGGCCTGCTGCTCGAGACCGACCAGACCGCGCTCAAGGCCGTTGCCACTGATGGCCATCGCCTGGCGTTCACCAGTATCGAACTGCCAGACTCGCTCGACAAGCGCGAGTCGATCCTGCCGCGCAAGGCGGTGCTCGAACTGTCCCGCCAGCTCGAGTCGGGCGAGTCGCCGGTGACCATCGAATTCGGCGCCAACCAGGTCAGATTCCGTTTCGGCGATATCGAACTGATCAGCAAGGTGATCGACGGCCGATTCCCCGATTACACCCGGGTGATCCCGACCCACTACCAGGACCACTTCCAGATCGAGCGCACCGTGCTCGGCAGCGCCCTGCAGCGGGCGGCCATCCTGTCGAACGAGAAGTTCCGCGGTGTGCGCTGGGTGCTGACCGCGAACAGCCTGCGCATCGTCTGCACGAACAACGAGCAGGAAGAGGCCGAGGAAGAACTCGAGATCGACTATGCCGGCGCTGCGCTGGACATCGGTTTCAACGTCACCTATCTGCTCGATGCGCTGAACAACGTCGAGTGCGATACGGTCGTGTGTTCGCTCGGCGATGCCAACAGCAGCGTGCTGATCACCCATGGCGAGGATGCGAGCTTCCGCTATGTCGTGATGCCGATGCGCATCTGAACCACTTTCATCCGGCACCGGCGCCGCATCCTGCGGCAGGGTGCCAGGCAGCTGCGCCAGCCCGGACCGGTGGTGCATGCCAGTCGTTCCCACGGGCCTCGCGGCCCGGCAGTCAGCACAGGACCCATCGATGATCTCCCCGGATTCGAACTCGGACTACAACTCTGAAAGCATCAAGGTCTTGCGTGGCCTGGAGGCCGTGCGGAAACGTCCGGGCATGTACATCGGGGACACCAGCGACGGCACCGGGCTGCACCACATGGTGTTCGAGGTGGTCGACAACGCGGTCGACGAAGCATTGGCCGGGCATTGCGACGACATCCTGGTCACGATCCACGCCGACAACTCGATCTCGGTCACCGACAACGGCCGCGGCATTCCGACCGACATCAAGGAAGACGACGAACTGCGTCGATCGGCAGTCGAGATCGTGATGACCGAACTGCATGCAGGTGGCAAGTTCGACTCCAATTCGTACAAGGTCTCGGGCGGCCTGCACGGTGTGGGCGTATCGTGCGTGAACGGCCTGTCCGAATGGCTGAAGGTATCGGTGCGGCGCAATGGCGAAGTGCACCAGATCGAGTTCCGCCGCGGCGTGCCGGTATCGCCGCTGGCGAAGACCGGCACCACCGACAAGCGCGGCACCGAGGTGCGCTTCCTCGCCGATCCGGAGATCTTCGGCCTGGTCGAGTACCACTACGATATCCTCGCCCGCAGGCTGCGAGAACTCTCGTTCCTGAACAACGGCGTGCGCATCCGCCTGATCGACGAGCGCAATGAACGCGAAGAGAACTTCGCCTTCGTCGGTGGCGTGAGCGGTTTCGTCGAGTACATCAACCGCTCGAAGCACACGCTGCATCCGCATATCTTCCATGCATCCGGCGAGAAGGACGGCATCACGGTCGAAGTCGCGATGCAGTGGAACGACTCCTACCAGGAGTCGGTGCTCTGCTTCACGAACAATATCCCGCAGAAGGACGGTGGTACCCACCTCACCGGCCTGCGAGCGGCGATGACCCGCACGCTCAATGCCTACATCGAGGCAAACGAACTCGCCAAGCGCGCCAAGGTCGAGACGACCGGCGACGACATGCGTGAAGGCCTGGCCTGCGTGCTGTCGGTGAAGGTACCGGAGCCGAAGTTTTCCTCGCAGACGAAGGAGAAACTGGTCTCCTCCGAAGTGCGTACGGTCGTCGAGGAAGTCGTTGCACAGAAGCTCGGTGAATACATGCTCGAGCGGCCGGTCGACGCGAAGATCATCGTCGGCAAGATCGTCGAGGCGGCGCGAGCGCGCGAAGCGGCTCGCAAGGCGCGCGAGATGACGCGCCGCAAGGGCGTGCTCGATGGGCTCGGCCTGCCGGGCAAGCTGGCCGATTGCCAGGAACGCGATCCGGCGCTATCGGAACTGTTCATCGTCGAGGGCGATTCCGCAGGTGGCTCGGCCAAGCAGGGCCGCGACCGCAAGAACCAGGCGATCCTGCCGCTCAAGGGCAAGATCCTGAACGTCGAGAAGTCGCGCTTCGACCGGGTGGTGTCGTCACAGGAGATCGCGACCCTCATCACCGTGCTCGGCACCGGCATCGGCAGCGAAGAGTACGACGTCGGCAAGCTGCGCTATCACCGCGTGATCCTGATGACCGACGCGGACGTCGACGGCTCGCATATCCGGACGCTGCTGCTGACCCTGTTCTACCGGCAGATGCCGGAGCTGGTCGAGCGCGGCCATGTCTACATCGCGCAGCCGCCGCTCTACAAGGTAAAGCACGGCAAGGACGAGCGCTACATCAAGGATGAACACGAGCTCAAGCAGTACCTGCTTCGTGTAGCACTGGAAGGTGCCTCGCTGGATCCGGGCAAGGGTCCGGATACGGTGGCGGCGCAAGTGCTGTCCGGCGAGGCGCTCGAAGAACTGGCGCGCGAATACCTGCTGGCCGAGGCGGTGATCACCCGCCTGTCGCGCCGTTTCGACACGCTGTTCCTGCACGCGCTGATTTCGGAAACCGATATCGATGTGTCGACCTATGCCAACGCTCGTGCTTCGGTCGACCGGATCAACAAGCTGCTGGCTGGCAGCCAGGTCGAGATCGCGCTCGAAGCCGAGCCCGACAGTGAGGCGATCCGCCTGCGCGTGCGTCGCAACGAGCACGGCAACTGGCGCACGACCGATGTCGAGTCGTCGTTCTTCGAGGGCGGCGATTACCAGCAACTGCGCAAGACCGGGCTCGTGTTGCAGGGCCTGCTCGGACCGGATGCACGCATCTGTCGCAACGACAAGGAGCATCCGGTCGCCGTGTTCAAGGATGCACTCGACTGGCTGCTCGAGCAGGCGAAGAGCGGCCTCACGCTGCAGCGCTACAAGGGGCTGGGCGAGATGAATCCCGAGCAGTTGTGGGAAACCACGATGGACCCGACCACGCGCCGCCTCCTCCGTGTGCAGATCGAGGACGGCATCACCGCCGACGAAGTGTTCACCAAGCTGATGGGCGAACTGGTCGAGCCGCGGCGCGAGTTCATCGAGCAGAACGCGCTGGGTGTGAAGAACCTGGACGTCTGACGGAGCGAGCCCGGCACCAACGCAGGGGTCTCAGGGATCTCTGCGTCGGTTCGGGTTGTGGGTTGTACCGAGTGCCGCCGCCGCCAGCGCAAGGCCGATGGCCGCGGCAGGCCACAACATGGCTGTCGTCCGCGACGAGACGGCCAGCGGCGCCATTCGTTGCCAGCGCAGGTGCTTGTCGAACCACACCGCGGGGTTTGGCGGCGAGGCATTGACGATCAGCACCGAGAGAGAGAGCGCGATCGCAGCGCCGATTCCCGCCACGCGATGCGGGAGTCCGATCAAGGCAAGCGCCAACACCGTCCCGATGGCCATTCCAAGCAGCGCGCCCGCATTGAGCCAGGTGAACGCACTGGATGCACCCCAGAACATGCCGAAGCCGGATGAGCGTATCGCCAGCGAGGCGAACACCGCCAGCAGCAGCATCGCCCGAAGTCGCGGGGTGCTCGAAGAGAAGGTAAGCCGTAACAGCAGCGCGAACCCGAGCAGCGAAAGGGCGCAGACGACGGCTTCGACACCCAGGAAGAACGCTGGCTGCAGGTCGGTGCGCGCGGGAACGCCAAGGAAGAAACGAGCATCACCGATGCCGAACAGCAGGGTGCGCGGCGCCAGCATGGCGAACGCCCAGAGCGCTATCAGCGCAAGCCCGAGGTCTCCCTGCCAACCCCGCGTAAGGTGGCGCTGGCGCAGTTCAACGATCCGTCCGGACCAAACCAGGGACACCGCGATGATTGCGGCCAGCCCCCCGATCAGCGCGCCTGCAGCGTTGTTGAAGACGTCGGCAACGTTCGACCTGACGTTGGGGGTCATGCTCTCGAGCGCTTCAGTCACCATGCTCTGGGTAGTGCAGGCGGCAACGGAGAGTATCAATGCAAGCCAGAGCGGACGGCGAGGTGCGATGAACGCCAGCACCCCGAAGAGCCCGATCGGTACATAGCCGATGAAGTTTATGAGAATGTCGCCGAGCTTCAACTCGGGCGGCGTGGTGAACATGGCCAACCACCCCTGTGGTGGATGGCGCCAGCCCGGGAGCGTGTTCAGGCTGACATAGCTCTCGATCAGGAGCAGCACGACGAACACATAGCGCGCGGCCGGCAACGACCGCATGGTACGGGCGACCCGCTCCGCCTCGATGCGGGCCGGGTTGTGCACGATGATCGGGATCGGCCCGGTCATCGGGTACGCTCCGGCCCCGTGGCGGGGCAGCCGAGACCGTTCAGGCCGCAGCCTTCTTGCGGACGACCTTCTTCGCGGCCTTCTTCGCAGCCTTCTTTGCAGCTGCTTTCGCGGCGGGTTTTGCGCCTGCCGTGACCGTGATCTCGCCGGTGGATTCGTCCGTCACTTCGCCTGCCGCAGCGGCCGCTGCAGCCTTCGCCGCCGCCACCTTGGCTACCACCTTGGCCGCCGTCTTCGGCACCCGCGGCTCGAACTCGAAACTCACCTTGCCGTCGCCACCGCGCACCAGGTAGGCAGAGAACGGCCGGCCCTTCTTCGAGATGAACTTGTGCAGCAGGTCGGTCTTGCCGGTGGTCAGCAGCTTCTCCATCTGCGCCTGCTCGATCTCGCGCTGCAGGATGATCTTGCCGGAGCGGAAGTCGCACTGGCGGTCCGGGCCGACCGACTTCTCGCACTGGTAGGCAAGACCGGTGTCGTAGACCTTGTTGTGGCACTTCGGGCATTCGCCCATCTGTGTCTTGTCGGAGAAGTCGACCGGCTCGCCACCGTCGGCTGCCGACTGGCCGAAGTCGAACTCGGTCGAGAACTCTGCGTTGAGCTTGATCATCGCGGCGAACGGCCGCCCGAGCCGGCTGCGGAAGCCCTGCAGCGGCCCGATCTTCCCGGCGACGATCAGTTCCTCGATCTCGATCGGCTCGAACTGCCGGCCGGACAGGATGCGCCAGACCGAGAACTCGCACTTCTGGCACTGGTACTTCTTGTAGTTCTCCTTCACCACGCCGCCGCATCTCGGGCAAGGTGCATCGAGCGTGGTGTAGTCGCCGGGTACCGTATCGGTCTCGTGGCCTTTCGCCCGCTCGACCAGGTTGCGGGTCATCGCGGCAATTTCTTGCATGAATGCCGGGCGGCCGATGCGGCCCTGCTCCATCTCGGCCAGCTTGAACTCCCACTCGCCTGTGAGCTCCGGTGAACACAGCTCGGCGATGTCCAGGCCCTTGAGCAGGGTCATCAGCGAGAACGCTTTGGGCGTAGGCTTCAGCTCCCGGCCCTCGCGCATCACGTACTCTTCGTAGATCAGCTTCTCGATGATGCCGGCGCGGGTGGCTGGCGTGCCCAGGCCGCGCTCCTTCATCGCGTCGCGCAGTTCCTCGTCGTCGATCAGCTTGCCCGCGCCCTCCATCGCCGACAGCAGCGTCGCTTCGCTGAAGCGGGCGGGTGGGCGGGTCTGCTCGGCTCGCGCATCAATCTCTATCGCGGTAACCGTTTCGCCGGCTGTGACCATCGTCAGCGACGGCGAATCCTCGTCGGCAATATCCTTACCGTAGACCGACAGCCAGCCCGGGTTCACCAGTACCTTGCCCTCGGTCTTGAACGGCTCACCCTCGACCCGCGTGATGCGCGTCGTCAGCAGGTATTCCGCCGGCGGGAAGAACACCGCCATGAAGCGCTTGGTGACCAGGTCGTAGATCTTTTCTTCCGCCTCGGACAGCGCCTTGGGCGTCATCGGCGTTGGGATGATGGCGAAGTGATCGCTCACCTTCGCGTTATTGAAGATGCGCTTGTTCGGCTTCACCCAGCCCGACTTCAGGATCTGCCCCGCCGGCTTTGCATAGCGGGTGCCGGACATTGCTTCCAGCGTGGCATTGACGGTTTCGACATAGTCTTCCGGCAACGCGCGCGAGTCGGTTCGCGGATAGGTGAGCGCCTTGTGTTTCTCGTACAGGGCCTGGGCGATCGACAGCGTGGTCTTCGCCGAGAAGCCGAAGCGGCCGTTGGCCTCGCGCTGCAGGCTGGTCAGGTCGTACAGCAGCGGTGACAGCTGGCTGGACGGCTTGGTTTCTTCAGTGACTACGCCCGGCTTGCCGCGGCATTTGTCGGCAATCGCGGTGGCGCGTGCGCCGTCCCACAACCGCTCGGCCTTCAGTTCCGGATCGCGGGGCTCGCCGTTCGGCAGGTCTTTCGCCCGGGTGAAGGTCTCGTCGAACCAGCGGCCGGGATAGGTCCCCTTCTCGGCCTCGAACACGCCGTGGATCTCGAAATACTGGCGCGAGACGAAGCGCTTGATCTTCTCTTCCCGGTCGACCAGGATCGCCAGCGTCGGCGACTGCACGCGGCCCACCGTGGTCTTGTGGAAGCCGCCGGTCTTGGAATTGAACGCGGTCATCGCGCGCGTGCCGTTGATGCCGACCAGCCAGTCGGCCTCGGATCGGCAGACCGCGGCATCGGCCAGCGGCAGCAGGTCGCTGTCTTCGCGCAGGTTCTGGAAGCCGTCGCGGATTGCCGCAGGCGTCATCGACTGCAGCCACAGGCGACGCACCGGCTTGTCGACCTTCGCATGCTGGACGATGTAGCGGAAGATCAGCTCGCCCTCGCGGCCCGCGTCGCAGGCGTTCACCAGCGCAGAGACATCCTTGCGCTTGAGCAGCCGCACCAGCAGCTTCAGCCGATCCTCGTTCTTCTCGATCGGGCGCAGGCCGAAGTGAGGCGGGATCACCGGAAGCTGGGCGAACGACCACTTGCCGCGCTTGACCTCGAACTCGTCTGGCACGATCAGCTCGAGCAGATGGCCGACCGCGGACGACAGCACGTACTGGTCGTTCTCGAAATAGTCCTGATGCTTCTCGAAGCCGCCGAGGACGCGGGCGATGTCGTTGGCGACCGATGGCTTCTCGGCGATGATCAGCGTCTTGCCCCCACCGGCCACTGCGACTGCCGTCGCCGAGCCCGACGATTTCGTCCGCCCGGAGCCTTTGGCAGCCGGGCTGCTGGAGGTCGTTTCGGTAGTCGATTTACGGGTTCTGGTGGCCACGGTGTCCGTTCGAAGCATGGAATTTCGCGCGGTCATCGGTCATCGGCAGCCGGCGCGCGAAAAAAGTGCGTTGGATCATAAGGGGATTCGGTCGGCAGCGGAAAGCGGCGTCGATGTCGTCCGGCGCCGAAACTGCCGCTTCCGGCCCGCAAGGGACCGTCCACTGCATCTTCTGACGATGCTCATCCCGGCTGTCAGCCGGGACTCGCGAATTCAAAGCCCGGCGCCGCCAGACGCTGGTAGACACCGTGGCCGGCCGGCGCAATGCGCCCGCCCAGTTCCAGTTCTACCAGCGTGGCATTGACGCGTTGTGGCGTCCAGCCGAGCATGGTGCAGAGCGTATCCGCAGAAATGGGGTCGTGGGTGATTACTGCAATAAGCGATCGTGCATCGCCGTCCAGGGAGGCGTCCGGATCGGGCAGCACTGGCTGCCTGGTCGGGAGTGGCGTGCGTCCCCAGCCCAGCTCCTCGATCACGTCCGCTGCACACTCGGTCAGTTTTGCTCCGTCGCGGATCAGGCGGTGGCAGCCCCTCGCCAGCGGGGAATGGATCGAGCCGGGCACCGCGAACACTTCCCTGCCCTGTTCGACCGCCAGGCGGGCGGTGATCAGGGACCCGCTGCGCAGGTTGGCCTCGACCACCAGGCAGCCGAGAGCCAGCCCGCTCAGAATGCGGTTGCGGCGCGGGAAATGGTCTGCACGTGCAGCCATGCCGAGCGGGAACTCCGATACGAGCGTTCCACCCGCTGCGATGCGCTGCGCGAGGTCGCGGTTGCTCGCCGGATAGACGATGTCCAGGCCGGTCCCCACCACTGCGACGGTCGAGCCGGCCCCTTCCAGCGCCCCCCGATGCGCGGCAGCATCGATGCCCAGGGCCAGGCCGCTGACCACGGTCAGGCCTACACCGGAGAACGCGCGGGCGAAGGCCTCGGCAGTCTGTGCGCCCAGCGCCGAGGGATTGCGGCTGCCGACCATCGCCAGCGAGGGTTGCTGCAGCAGGTCGAGCCGGCCGCGTACGTACAGCAGGGCCGGCGCATCATCGATCTCGCGCAGCAGGCAGGGATAGGCCGGATCGTCGAGCGACAGCAGGTGGTGCTGCGCGTTGTCGAGCCAGGCGAGCGAAGCCCCGACGCGCGGATCGGCACCGCCCTGTTCGAATGCCTTGCCGAGGTCTGGCACGCCAGTCGGGTGTCCAGCGCGCAGCCGCGGGTTGGCGTGCAGCCGGTCCGCGGTGGCCGTCAGCCGCGACGACCAGTCGACCTCGGGGCCGGCGGCGGCAGCCAGTTCACGGCGGATCCGGTCGGAGAATCCGGGGGCGAAGGCGGCCGCCAGCCAGCCACGGGTGTTTCTGCCGATGGGCATCCGTCGCGCTCCTCTGTCCAGGGTCGGTCAGCCGCGCCAGCGGGTGTGCTGGCGCAGGGTACCCACCCGTCGCGCGGTGCGACCGGTTGCAGCGCTACCGGATCAGGGATTGCGTACGACGTCGCTGACGTTCACCGGGCGGGAGGTGTCCATGATGATCGCGTAGCTGACGCGTTCAAACGTGCGAAACACCATCAGGACGCCGTAACGTTCCTCGGGGACACCCCTGCCGGTACGCGCGCCTTCCGGCGGCAGCTTGGCCGCGGTGCTGGCACTGGTCGGCGTACCCCGTCCGGCCGGGCCGACCCGGCCCCAGAGTACTTCGCTGCGCAGGTTGCTCATGTCGAGGTCTTCCCGCGGCAGGCGCTGGCTCTCCAGGGGCGCGTCGTTGCCGGACGGGCCGACCCGACCCCAGAGCACGTTCGGACGGTTGCTGGACCGTTCCGCCAGCGGATTGCGGAACATCGCCAGCACGTGTCCCACCTCGAGGCCGTCCTTCGCGCCCCGGTTCAGCGTGACGACGTCGTACTGCGCGACCTCGACGACGTTCGCCCGCCCGTACACGCCAATGATGCGCCCGGAAACCGGCTGCGAAGGCGGGCGCGGGATGTACTCGGGGAAGCCGCTCGGCGGAACCGGCACCAGCCGATCGCCGAGCACGATCTCCTGCGTGGAGCGCACGATCTCGATCGTCGAGACTTCGCCGAACCGGGAAACCTTCGCTTCGCCGAGGTAGAAGGCTTCGCGCCCCAGCGACTGCTTGGTGTCCGGGTCGATGAGGATCGCCCCCGGGCGGAATACCTGGTAATTGCGCCCGACCTTCTCGTCCAGACCGGTCACGTAAGCGACGTTTCCGGCGCCAATGACCACCCTGTTTTCCTGTGTCTCGATGATGGTGGCCGCGGTGGCCAGCTGCTCGTCGGTGACGATGAACGGCCGCACCAGGAACGGCTCGATCTTCTGCGGTGCGATCGCCGGGATCGCCTTCGGACCGAGCGCCTCGACGCGGATGTCGGGCGACAGGCGTGTCACCCGCTCGGCCTGGATAAGCCTCGCCACCGGTTCGCCGGGCGCAGCCCGGCGATTGATGACGACTACGTCGCCGGGGAAGATCCGGTGCGGGTTGCGGATCTGGTCCTTGTTCAGGTTCCAGAGTTCGCCCCAGCGCCACGGGTCCTTCAGGAAGCGGCCGGAAATGGCCCACAGCGTGTCGCCAGGGACGACGACATGCCGGTCCGGCGCGTCATCGCGCAGTGCGGGTGCCGATCCCATGGCCGGCGCGCTAGCCGCAGTACGCTGCGCGTCACCCGGCGCGGCGGGTTGGGCCACCGCAGGGCAGGCGACGAGCAGCGCGGCACCGGCGATCGCGAGGGATATAATGCGGGAGGGATTCGGTCTGGATATCGGGCGCGTCATGGCAGTCGTCTCCCCCACCGCGGTGCGGTGACGTGTGGACTCTGACCTCCGGACAAACGCGCGAGGCGCCGCTGCTGACGGCGACCTGCGCAGGAGTCGGACCGGAGTACCGACCGAGCGCCAGAACACGCCTGCGCGGCCGGATGCACTCCGGAGTTGAAAAGTTGCATGAGATTTTGCGGTTAATGTATTAAATTAGCAAGCAATTATGGCCCTGCTCCCGATCCTCCACTTCCCCGACCCCCGCCTGCAGAAGGTCGCTGCGCCGATCGAGCACGTCGACGACGATGTGCGCCGGCTCGCCGCCGACATGGCCGAGACCATGTACGCGGCGCCCGGCATCGGGCTGGCAGCGACGCAGGTCGATGTGCACCGGCGCCTGATCGTGATAGACATCTCCGAGACACACGACCAGCTGATCACGCTGATCAACCCGCGCCTCCTCGGCCAGTCGCCGGATATCCAGGAATGCGAGGAAGGCTGCCTGTCGGTACCCGGCATCTTCGACTCGGTCGAACGGCCCGCCGAGGTCGAGGTCGAAGCGCTGGGCCTCGATGGGAAGTCCTTCCGGATCAAGGCCGATGGCCTGCTGGCTGTCTGTATCCAGCACGAGATGGATCATCTGGAAGGCATCGTTTTCGTCGATCATCTATCCCGGCTGAAGCGCAACCGGATCGTGAACAAGTTGCGCAAGCAACAGCAGAAGGTTCCCTAGTCCGCTCAGTAGCGGCGCAATCCGGCCTGTGCTTGAGCGGGCGGCTGCGGAAAGTCCCGAGCGAGCTTCGATCCGATGCGACTGGTCTTTGCAGGAACACCCCCGTTCGCGGCCGCCGCCCTGGCTGCGCTGGTCGACGCCGGCCACGACCTCGCCTGCGTGCTGACACAGCCCGACCGGCCGTCCGGCCGCGGCATGAAGCTCACTGCCAGTGCGGTCAAGGCGATGGCGCTGCAGCGAGGATTGCCGGTCGCGCAGCCGCCGACGCTACGCGATGCTGCAGCCCAGGCCGCGCTGGCGGAGCTGGCACCGGATGCGATGGTCGTCGCCGCGTATGGGCTGCTGCTGCCGCCGGCCGTGCTCGCGATCCCGCGTCTGGGCTGTCTGAACATTCACGCTTCTCTGTTGCCGCGCTGGCGCGGCGCGGCGCCAGTGCAGCGCGCGCTGCTCGCCGGCGATGCCGAGTCCGGAATCAGCATCATGCAGATGGACGCAGGCCTTGATACCGGCCCGGTCTGGTCGCAGCGCACCTTGTCGATCGGCGCCGCCGAGACGTCCGGCTCGCTGCTCGAGCGTCTGACCACGCTTGGTGCCTGCATGATCGTCGAGGCCCTGGCGACGCTCGAACAGGCAGGTGCGGCGCAGCCGCAGCCGCAACCGGTAGATGGGGTCACCTACGCGCACAAGATCGACAAGCGGGATGCGGCAATCGACTTTTCGCGACCGGCGATCGAGATCGATCGGCAGGTGCGAGCCTTCGATCCGGTGCCCGGCGCGTTCTGCGAGTCCGGCGGCGCCCTGCTGAAGGTATGGAAAGCGGTGCCTGACGAGGAACCTGCCCCCGCCGGTGCCGTCCCGGGGACGCTGCTCGCGGTCGAGGCGGACAGCCTGCGGGTGGCCTGCGGCAGCGGCAGCCTGCGCCTGCTCGAAGTGCAGCGTGCCGGCGGTCGTCGGCAGCCCGCGGTGGCGCATGCCCAGGCGGCAGGTCTGGCGCCCGGGGCGCTCTTCGGCGCGGGCCTGTCGGTGCTGGCGCCTGCTGCCGCAGGTGCAGCGACGGCCCCGGCCTCGCCAGGCTGATGGAGGCGGTCCAGGTCAGGGCGGCGCACACCGTCGCTGCCGTGATGGCAGGGCGCAGCCTGTCGACCGAACTCGCGGCGGCACTCGACCGGGCACCTGCGCTGGCGGGTGGCGAGCGTGGACAACTGCAGGACCTCTGCTACGGCACCCTGCGCCACCTGGGCGCGCTGCGGGCGGTTGCCGGGGCGCTGCTCGACCGGCCGCTGACCGACGCCCCGCTGCAGGCGCTGGTCTGGGTAGCGCTCTACCAGTTGCGCCATACGCGCGCGGCCCCTTATGCCGTGGTGGATGGCGCGGTCAATGCCTGCAGTGTGCTCGGCAGCCCGCGTGCGCGCGGACTGGTGAACGCGGTACTGCGCAATGCCCTGCGCCGCAGTGCCGAGCTCGACCGGGTTGCCGAGGCAGACGACTGCGCGCGCTATTCGTTCCCCCAGTGGTGGATCGAACGCATGCGCAAGGACCATCCGGACCACTGGCGGGAGGCCCTCAGTGCAGGCAACGACCATCCGCCGTTCACCCTGCGCATCAATCGCCGTCGTACCGGGGTAGACGCGTTCATCGATGCCTGTGCCCGGCAGGATATCGAAGCCGTGCGCCTCGATGCGATCGACACATGGCCGCTCGCGCAGGGCGCGCATGAGGGTGCAGGCGCACCAGCGCATCCGTCCCCTGCGCCAGCGAAGCTGCCCGGTCCGGTGCAGGTCCCGCTCGATGCCTGCGTGCGCCTGGTGCGGGCGGTTGCAGTCGAATCGCTGCCCGGTTTCGCCGAAGGCTGGTTCAGTGTGCAGGATGCCGGCGCGCAGCTGGCTGCGCCCCTGCTCGCGCCGCGCGATGGTGAACGGGTGCTTGATGCCTGCGCTGCACCCGGTGGCAAGTCGACCCATCTGCTGGAGCGGGCCGACATCGACCTGGTCGCACTGGACAGCGACGCCAGCCGCCTGCGGCGCGTTGCCGACAACCTCGACCGCCTGGGCCTGCACGCGACGCTCGCTGCCGCGGATGCGGCGCACCTCGCATCATGGTGGGATGGTCGGCCGTTTGACCGCATCCTGCTCGATGCACCCTGCTCCGGGTCCGGCGTCGTACGCCGCCATCCCGACATCAAGTGGCTGCGACGCGCCGCCGACCTGCCCCGGCTCGCCGCGCAGCAGCGCCGCCTGCTCGATGCACTGTGGACGGTGCTGGCACCCGGCGGTTCGCTCCTTTATTGCACCTGTTCGGTGTTCCGGGTCGAAAACGAGGCGGTGGTGGACGCATTCCTCGCCGACCAGCCGGGCGCGCGTCGGGTATCCTGCGCTCAGCAGGCACACGCATCCGGCAGGGAGCATGCCGCAGGCGCCGGACAGGCCGGCGCGACGCGGCCCGGCGATATCGACGGAGCGTCCGGTACCGACCTGCGGCTGCTGCCTGATCCTGACCACGATGGGTTCCACTACGCCTTACTCAGCAAGCCTTGACCGGCGCCGCGGCGGATCCGTGCGGTGGCTGGCCGCCATGGTCTCGGTCGCGGCCGCGCTGCTGTTCGCGCTGCCCGCGGCGCAGGTGCGTGCTGAATCGATCACGGCGCGCAATGCGGTCCTTGAATCGAGCGAGGATGGCTGGCTGCTGTCAACAGACTTCCAGATCACCCTGTCGACGCCAGTCGAGGAAGCGCTGTCCAAGGGCATCACGCTGTTCTTCATCCTCGAGCTCGATGTCAGTCGCGCCCGCTGGTACTGGTTCGACCAGCGGGCCGGCATCGCTGCGCAGTCGTACCGTCTCGGCTACAACACGCTGACCCGGCAGTACCGGCTCTCCGCCGGAACGCTGTTCCAGAATTTCACGACGCTGGAGGAAGCGCTCGCCGTCCTGGGCCGGGTGCGGCGCCGGCCGATGCTGCCGACCAATGCGCTGGTGCCGGGCAACGTCTATGCGGCGGCGGTGCGCCTGCGCCTGGACCTGTCGCAGCTGCCGCGTCCGTTCCAGGCCAGTCCGTTCGCCGCGCGCGAGTGGAACCTCGCCTCCGACTGGTTCCGTTTCACGGTGTCCCCATGAGCGCGCCGGCGAGCCCCGGCAGCACCCGGCTGTCCTCGCACCGCATCAAGTACGCCTTCGTGCTGATGGTCGGCCTTGCCGCGGTGCTGCTGTTCCTGCTGTCGACCGCCACGGCGAACAGCCAGCTGTTCGCGAATCACTACCGCCAGCTGCTGGTGCTCAATGGCGGGCTGGTGGTCGCGCTGCTGGTGCTGATCGGCTTCCAGCTGTTCGGGCTGCGGCGCAAGCTGAAGTCAGGCGTATTCGGATCCAAGCTTGCGTTCCGACTGGCGATCTTCTTCTCGCTGGTGGCCGTCCTGCCGGGCGCGCTGGTATATGCGGTGAGCGTCCAGTTCATGGCGCGCAGCATCGAGTCCTGGTTCGACGTGAAGATCGACACGGCGCTGGAGGGCGCACTGTCGCTCGGCCGCTCGACCCTCGACGGCTCGCTGCGCGAGGTGTCCGCTCGCGCGCAGTCGATGGCCTCGGCGCTGTCCGAAGCAGGGCCCACCCAACAGTCGATCGCGCTGAAACGGCTGCGCGAACAGCACCGCGTCGATGAGGCGGCGCTGTTCAGCCCGCGCGGTACCACGCTCGCCTCGGCCGGCAGCGGCCTTGCCGCAATGCCCGAACTGCCGGTGGGCGCGGTGATGCGGCAGGTGCGGGCACAGCAGCCCTACACGTCCATCGAATCGCTGCCCGACAAGGGCCTTTACCTGCGCGTGGTCGTGCCGGTGAACACGCTGTCGCTGACCGACGACATCCGGGTCCTGCAGGTGCTGCAGCAGGTGCCGCCGGAACTCGCGGCGGCAGCCGAAGCGGTGCAGGTCGGCTATCAGGACTACCAGCAGCTGCTGCTGTCGCGCATCGGCCTGAAGCAGCTGTACGGGGTGACACTGACGCTGACCCTGCTGCTCGGCCTGCTCGGGTCGTTCGCGCTGGCGATCTTCCTGTCCGAGCAGCTGGCCTCGCCGCTGTCGATCCTCGCCGAAGGCACCGCTGCGGTGGCGCGCGGCGACTTCAGCCAGCGCGCGACGGTGGCCAGCGGCGACGAGCTGGGCGTGCTCACCGGGTCGTTCAACCGGATGACCCGCCAGCTCGACGAGGTACGTGCCGCGAACCAGCGCACCCAGGGCGAGATCGAGACCGCCAAGGCCTACCTCGAGAGCGTGCTTGGCAACCTGTCTTCCGGTGTGATGTCTTTCGACGCGCAGTTCCGCCTGCGCGCCGCCAACCGCAGCGCGAGCGTGATCCTCGCCGCCGAGCTCGGCGAGCTGCTCGGCGCTCAGCTCACGCGCGACGCGGACGGTACTTCGCCCCTTGCGCTGCTCGCCAACGAGCTGCACTCGCGCTTCCAGCTCGCTGAGGCCGGTGGCGATGCGCAAGTCTGGGAGGCACAGGTCGAGTACGGCGCGAAGGGCGCGCGCCGGATGCTGCTGCTGCGCGGTTCGCAATTGCGGGTCGACGGCGGGCAGGAGGCCGACCTTGGCTATGTTGTGGTGTTCGACGACGTGACCGGGCTGATGCAGGCGCAGCGGGATGCTGCCTGGGGAGAGGTGGCGCGCCGCCTCGCCCACGAGATCAAGAACCCGCTGACGCCGATCCAGCTGTCGGCCGAGCGCCTGCACCACAAGCTTGCGGCGAAGCTCGACACGGCCGACGCGCAGATGCTCGAGCGATCGACGCAGACGATCGTCAACCAGGTCGCCGCACTGAAGAGCATGGTCGATGCGTTCTCCGAGTACGCGCGCAGCAAGCCGGACATGGCCACGTCCGAGATCGACCTGAACCATCTGGTGCGCGAGGTGCTGGGGCTGTACGAGGCTGGAGCGAGCGCGATCGAGATCGACACCGACCTGGCTCCGTCCCTGCCGAAGGTGGTAGGCAGTCCGACCCAGCTCAGGCAGGTCCTCCACAACCTGCTCCAGAATGCGCAGGATGCGCTCGGCGACGTTGCAGCGCCTAGAATCGTGGTGCGTACCGAGCTTGCAGCGGCCGGGGTTGGCCAGCGCGCCTGCGTACGGCTCACCGTGGTAGACAACGGCTGCGGATTCCCGCCCTCGATGCTCGAGCGGATATTCGAGCCGTACGTGACCAGCAAGCCGAAGGGCACCGGCCTGGGATTGGCGATCGTCAAGAAGATCATCGAGGAACACCGAGGTTCGATCGAAGCGGGCAATGCCGAACCCACCGGCGCCCGCGTCAGTTTCACCGTACCGTTGGCTGCTGCGCGCAGTGACCGGGGTGGGTTGAGTGCAGCAGCCTAGGCCGGCGAGGTCCGAGCTGCCCGACCGGGCAGCGCCGGCAGCGGCCCGAGGGAGGTCCAGCATGAACGCCAGTGCAGTTGACGGAAGCGAATGAGCGACATCCTGGTCGTAGACGACGAAATCGGCATCCGCGAGCTGCTCTCGGAGATCCTGCGCGACGAGGGCTACAGCGTGCGCTTGGCCGAGAATGGCGACCAGGCACGGCGCGAGCGGGCGCGCGCCCGGCCCGACCTGGTGCTGCTCGACATATGGATGCCGGATACCGACGGCATCACGCTGCTCAAGGAGTGGGCGCGCGGCGGACAGCTGACGATGCCGGTGGTGATGATGTCCGGCCACGCCACCATCGATACCGCGGTCGAGTCGACCAAACTCGGTGCGTCCGATTTCCTCGAGAAGCCGATCGCCCTCCAGAAGCTGCTGTCCACCGTGGGCCGCGTGCTGCGCCGCTCCGAGGCGGCACCGATGCCGGAGCTGTCGCTCGACAGCCTCGGCCGCTCGCCGGTGATGGCCGACCTCAAGCAGCGCCTGGCACAGCTGCGCGCGACCCGCGGCCCGGTGGTGCTGGTGTCTGAATCCGGCTGCCGCGCCGAGCTGTGCGCGCAGTACCTGCACACGGCCAACACGCCCTGGGTCGAGGTCGAGGATGCGCGGCCGCTGATCAATGCGCCGCTCGACCTGGCGGCCAGTGCGAACGACGGCGTGCTCTACGTGCCTTCGCTGTCCCAGCTGTCACGGGCCGAGCAGAAGGGTCTGGCACTGGTGATGGGTCGCGCCGATCGTCACCGTGCGAGGGTGATCATCGGCACTGCGCGCGACCTTGCCGACCAGATCGCCGCCGGCCTGGCGGAACCGCGGCTGCTCGAAGCAGCACCGGTCACCCTGCAGGTACCGCCGCTGCGCGAGCATCGCGAGGACGTACCTGAGCTGGCGACGCTGCTGCTCACCCGCATCATCGAGGCGAAGGAAAGCCCGCCACGCATCTTCGATACTGCGGCGCTCAACGCGCTGCGCAACTATGAATGGCCGGGCAACCTGCTGCAGCTCGAGCAGGTCGTGCGTTCCCTGGCGGTGACCTCGCTCGGTTCCGAAGTGACTGCGCAGGACGTGGCGCGGCTGGTGGTCCAGCAGGAAGCACTGCCTGGCGCGGTCCTGCCGGTGGCGGTCAATCCGGCCTCTGGCCTGAAGTTCGACGCGCCGCTGCGCGAGGCGCGCGATGCGTTCGAGAAGTCCTACCTTGAACACCACATCGCGCTCGAAGGCGGCAACATGAGCCGCGTCGCGGACAAGGTCGGTCTGGAGCGTACCCACCTGTACCGCAAGATCAAGCAGCTCGGCATCCGTACTCGGCGCGCTGAAGACTGACCGCCGCGTGCGGCGGTCGTGCGAGGCTGACGCGGCGCCGGGCGGCGCAGGCGTGCCCGATGCGGGATAATCGCGGATTGTCGTTCCGCTACTGAACCCCCGAACCGAACGCGCTCACCGGCGCGGCCTCCTGCCCATGCCCACTCGCACCGAACTCGCCAACGCGATCCGCGTACTTTCGATGGACGCAGTCCAGAAAGCCAACTCCGGGCATCCCGGCATGCCGATGGGGATGGCCGACATCGCCGAAGCGCTCTGGCGCCATCACCTGAAGCATGATCCGGCCGATCCGCGATGGGCGGACCGCGACCGGTTCGTGCTGTCGAACGGGCACGGGTCGATGCTGCTGTACGCGCTGCTGCACCTGAGTGGCTACGACCTGCCGATGTCCGAGCTGGTTGCATTCCGGCAGCTGCACTCGAAGACGCCGGGCCATCCGGAGTACGGCATCACCCCCGGTGTCGAGACCACGACCGGGCCGCTCGGCCAGGGGCTCGCCAACGCGGTCGGCATGGCGCTGGGTGAAGCACTGCTTGCCGGCGAGTTCAACCGGCCGGGGCATCCGATCGTCGACCATCACACCTGGGTGTTCCTTGGCGATGGCTGCCTGATGGAAGGCATTTCGCACGAGGCGTGTTCGCTCGCCGGGACACTGAAGCTCGGCAAGCTGATCGCCTTTTACGACGACAATGGCATCTCGATCGACGGCAAGGTCACCGGCTGGTTCACCGACGACACGCCGAAGCGGTTCGAAGCCTATGGCTGGCAGGTGATTCCGTCGGTCGACGGCCATGACGGCGACGCGCTCGACCGCGCGATCGCCGCTGCCAAGGCCGATGCCACCCGTCCGACGCTGATCTGCTGCCGCACGGTGATCGGCAAGGGGGCGCCGACCAAGCAGGGCACGGCCGACACGCACGGCGCCGCGCTTGGCGACAAGGAAGTGGCCGCCACCCGCGAGGCGCTCGGCTGGACCGCCAGCCCCTTCGAGATCCCCGCGGATATCTGCGCCGCCTGGGATGCCCGCGCACGGGGCAGCGTGGCCAGCTCGGCCTGGCGCGCGAAGTTCCAGGCCTACGAGGCTGCCCATCCTGACCTGGCGAAGGAATTCACGCGCCGGATGGACGGCGGATTGCCGGCAGGATTCGAAGCGGCCGCCGATGCGGCGATCGCTGCGGCCCAGGCGAAGTCGGATGCCTTCGCCACCCGCAAGGCCTCGCAGAACACGCTGAACGCGATCGCACCCGCACTGCCGGAGCTGGTCGGCGGCTCGGCCGACCTGATGGGCAGCGTGTTCACCGACTGGTCCGGCAGCCGCGTCGTGTTGCCCGACGGCGATGGCACGCTGCGCGGGAACATCGTGAACTTCGGCGTGCGTGAGTTCGCGATGGCTGCGATCACCAACGGCCTGGCACTGCATGGCGGTTTCATCCCGGAAACCGGCACCTTCCTGACCTTCTCCGATTATTCGCGCAATGCGATCCGGATGGCCGCGCTGATGGGGCTGCGCAACGTGTTCGTGTTCACCCACGACTCGATCGGGCTGGGGGAAGACGGACCGACGCACCAGTCGGTGGAGCAGGTCTCGTCGCTGCGGCTGATCCCCAACCTCGACGTCTGGCGTCCATGCGATGGCGCAGAGACTGCGGTTGCGTGGAAGCATGCGCTCACATCACAGCGTCGTCCGACGCTCTTCGCCCTGTCCCGGCAGGGGCTGCCACCGCAGCCGCGGACGCCGGCGCAGCTGGCCGGGATCGCCCGGGGCGGATATGTGCTGGCCGAGGCGGACGGCGGAAAACCGGCGGTCGTTCTGATCGCTACCGGTTCCGAAGTGGCGCTGGCGATGGCTGCGCGCACGCTGCTGGCGGCGGAGGGTATCGATGCGCGGGTGGTATCGATGCCTTGCACCTCGGTATTCGACGCACAGGACGCTGGCTGGCGCACGGCGGTGCTGCCGCGTGATGTGCCGCGGGTGGCGATCGAGGCCGGCGTCACCGATTTCTGGCGCAAGTACGTGGGTGCCGCGGACGACGGCCGTGGCGCCGTGCTCGGGCTGGACCGGTTCGGCGAATCGGCGCCCGCGGGCGGCCTGTTCAAGCATTTCGGTTTCACGCCCGAGGCAGTGGCCGGGCTTGCCCGTTCGGTCGTGGCCGCCGGCTGATCGGTCGACACGGGCGGCCCGCAGCGGGCGCGCCGGTTGCGTCCGACGCGGGCTGTGCACGCCGCAAGCCTGCAGGCGGTCACAGGACGGTCGCAGGCGTTGCGGTAGACTTGCCGCCTCGCGGGAGCGCCCGGTGCGCTCCATTTTTGCGCCGGGCGCGCGCTGCGTCGTGCCGCTGCCCGCTGACGTTGCAGTCTGCCCAGACTGCCCAACAAAGACATTCCGGAGGGGTTCCATGGCGATCCGTGTTGCAATCAACGGCTACGGCCGCATCGGCCGAAACATCCTGCGTGCTGTTTATGAATCGAACCGCACCAGCGAGATCCAGATCGTCGCGATCAACGACCTGGGCGACGCGCAGACCAATGCGCATCTGACCCGCTTCGACACCGCCCATGGCAAGTTCCCGGGCAAGGTCGAGGTCGACGGCGATTGCATCGTGGTCAATGGCGACCGCATCAAGGTGTTCGCGATCCGCAACCCGGCCGAGATCCCCTGGGGCTCGCTGAACGTCGACGTGGTGCTCGAGTGCACCGGCTTCTTCACGACCAAGGAAAAGGCCTCCGCGCACATCAAGGGTGGTGCGAAGAAGGTGATCATTTCCGCCCCTGGCGGCAAGGATGTCGACGCCACCGTGGTGTATGGCGTGAACCATTCGGTGCTCAAGGCCAGCGATACCGTGATCTCGAACGCCTCGTGCACGACCAACTGCCTCGCGCCGGTCGCCAAGGTGCTGCACGACAGGATCGGCATCGTGAACGGCCTCATGACCACGATCCACGCCTACACGAACGACCAGGTGCTGACTGATGTCTACCATGAAGACCTGCGCCGGGCGCGTTCGGCTACCCAGTCGATGATCCCGACCAAGACCGGCGCGGCTGCCGCAGTCGGCCTGGTGCTGCCGGAGCTCAACGGCAGACTCGATGGCTTCGCGATGCGCGTGCCGACGATCAACGTGTCGATCGTCGACCTGTCGTTCGTCTCGGCCCGCCCGACCACGGTCGACGAGATCAACAGCATCATGAAGGAAGCCGCTGCGATGCCGGGCTGGAAGGGCGTCCTCGGCTACAGCGATGGTCCGCTGGTGTCGGTCGACTTCAACCACGACTCGCATTCGAGCACTTTCGACGCAACGCTTACCAAGGTGTCGGGCAGCCTGGTCAAGGTGTGCAGCTGGTACGACAACGAGTGGGGCTTCTCGAACCGCATGCTCGATACCACCCTGGCCCTGATGGCGGCGAAGTAACGACGGACAGCCGCGATTCGGGACTGAACTGAGGGACTGCAAGATGAACATCCGGCGGATGACCGACCTCGATCTTTCCGGCAAGCGGGTGTTCATCCGCGCCGACCTCAACGTGCCGCAGGACGATGCCGGCGCGATCACCGACGACACCCGCATCCGTGCGTCGGTGCCCGGCATCGAGCTCGCACTGAAGGCAGGTGCACGGGTGATGGTCACCTCGCACCTCGGCCGGCCGACCGAAGGCGAACTCAAGCCCGAGGATTCCCTGGCGCCGATCGCCGAGCGGCTGTCGCAGCTGCTGGGGCGAACGGTCGCGCTGCGGCGCGACTGGGTCGATGCCGGCGAAGTGGCGCCGGCCGCTGGCGAAGTGGTACTGCTCGAGAACTGCCGCTGCAACAAGGGCGAGAAGAAGAACGACGAGGCGCTGTCGAAGAAGATGGCGGCGCTGTGCGACATCTACGTGAACGATGCCTTCGGCACCGCGCACCGTGCCGAGGCGACCACCCACGGCATCGCGAAGTTCGCGCCCATCGCCTGCGCCGGCCCGCTGATGGCCGAGGAGGTGAGCGCGCTCACCAAGGCACTGGCACAGCCGAAGCGGCCGCTGGTGGCGATCGTCGCCGGCTCCAAGGTGTCGACCAAGCTCACCATATTGATGGCGCTGGCAGAGAAGGTCGACCGCCTGATCGTCGGTGGCGGCATTGCCAACACCTTCATGCTGGCCGCCGGCCTGCCGATCGGCAAGTCGCTGGCCGAGCCCGACCTGCTGGAGGACGCGAAGAAGGTCATCGCGATGCTCAAGGCCAAGGGCGGCGAGGTACCGATCCCTGTCGACGTGGTGGTTGCGAAGGAATTCTCCGCCACTGCGCGCGCGACCGAGAAGGCGTCGACCGAGGTCGACGCCGACGACCTGATCCTGGACATCGGCCCGAAGACCGCCGCGCTGCTGGCCGAACAGCTGCAGTCGGCCGGCACCATCGTCTGGAATGGCCCGGTGGGCGTGTTCGAGTTCGACGCGTTTGCCGGCGGTACGCGCGCGATCGCCGAGGCGATCGCACGCTCGCCGGCGTTCTCGCTGGCCGGTGGCGGCGACACCATCGCCGCCATCAACAAGTTCGGCATCGCCGACAAGGTCGACTACATCTCGACCGCTGGCGGTGCCTTCCTCGAGTTCCTCGAGGGCAAGGAGTTGCCCGCGCTGACGATCCTGCAGCAGCGCGCCGCCTGATGTCCCCACGCCGCGGTTCCGGCAGCCCACCGCGGCAGATAACGGAGTTCCAATGAACCGTCGTACGAAGATCGTGTGCACGCTGGGACCCGCGAGCACCGATCCCAAGGTACTGTCCCGGATGATCGATGCCGGCATGGATGTCGTGCGGATCAACTTCTCGCATGGCACTTCGGAAGAGCATGCGAAACGCGTCGAGATGATCCGCTCGCTGGCACGGGCCGCCGGGCGCACGATCGGCGTGCTGATGGACCTGCAGGGACCGAAGATCCGCATCGGCAAGTTCGAGAACGGAAAGACGGTGCTCAAGCCCGGCGCGAAGTTCATCCTCGACGCGGGTTGCAAGCTGGGCAACGACGAGCGGGTAGGCCTCGATTACGAGAGCCTGCCGCAGGACGTACGCCCCGGCGACACGCTGCTGCTGAATGACGGGCTGATCGTGCTGACCGTGGTCTCGGTCCAGGGCGCGCAGATCCACACCATCGTCGACCAGGGCGGCGTGCTCTCGAACAACAAGGGCATCAACCGCAAGGGCGGTGGTCTGTCCGCACCGGCGTTGACCGAGAAGGACATGGAGGACATCCGCACTGCGGCGGAACTCAAGGCCGACTACCTCGGCGTGTCGTTCCCGCGCTCGGGCGAGGACATCGAGTGGGCGCGCAGCCTGCTGCACAAGGCCGGCGGCAAGGCGCTGATCTGCGCGAAGATCGAGCGTGCCGAGGCGATCACCGCCCTGGAGGAGATCATCGACGCGTCAGACGTGATCATGGTCGCGCGCGGCGACCTCGCGGTCGAGGTGGGCGATGCGGTGATCCCCGCGCTGCAGAAACGGATGATCCGCCTCTCACGTGCGCGCAACAAGCTGGTGATCACCGCTACCCAGATGATGGAGTCGATGATCAATTCGCCGATCCCGACCCGCGCCGAGGTGTCCGACTGTGCGAACGCGGTGCTCGACGGCACCGATGCCGTGATGACCTCGGCGGAAACCGCCGCCGGCCAGTATCCGGTCGAGACGGTGCAGGCGATGGCGCGCGTGTGCATCGAGGCCGAAAAGGCCGATCTCGCCTCCAGCGAGCAGCGCCGTGCCGGCGAGGACGCCGCGCGCGATGTCGAGGGCGCGATCGGCCGCGCGGTGATGTCGACCGCCAACTACCTGCCGATCAAGGCGATCGCCGCGTTGACCCAGAGCGGAAAGACCGCGCAGCTGATGTCACGCAACGATTCGATGGTGCCGATCTATGCGCTGACACCGCTGGTCGAGACCCGCCGCCGGGTGACGCTGTTCCGCGGTGTCTACCCGGTCAACTTCGCCGTGAAGTCGAAGGACCCCGAAGAGACGCTGAACGCCGCCGAGGACGAACTGCTCAGGCGCGGTGCGGTGCAGGTCGGTGACCTGATCATCATCACGATCGGCGAACCCTTCGGGAAGGCTGGCGGCACCAACACGATGAAGATCGTGCGCGTCGGCGAGCACCGCAAGCCCTGATCCTTATCCGAACCCGAACCCGAACCCGAACCCACCGAACAACCGTTCACCAGGAGAGAGCATCGATGGACAAGAAGCTGATGGCCGCGACCGCGGCAGGCATGGTCGCCACGGGCAAGGGCCTGCTGGCCGCCGACGAGAGCAGCGCCACCGTCGCCAAGCGCTTCGCCGGCGTCAATGTCGAGAACACCGAGTCCAACCGCCGTACCTATCGCGACATGCTGTTCACGACACCGGACATCGGCAAGTACATCAGCGGCGTGATCCTGTTCGACGAGACCATCAAGCAGCAGTCGCTGGGTGGCGTCGCCTTCCCGAAGCTGCTCGAAGACCAGGGCATCATCCCCGGCATCAAGGTCGATGGCGGCGCGAAGGACCTGCCGGCACACCCGGGTGAACTGGTCACCGAAGGCCTCGACAACCTGCGCGGCCGCCTCGCCGACTACTTCAAGCTGGGTGCCCGCTTCGCCAAGTGGCGCGCGGTGATCACCATCGGCAAGGACATGCCGTCGTGGGGCTGCGTCGAAGCCAACGCCCATGCGCTGGCCCGCTACTCGGCGCTGTGCCAGGAAGCGAACATCGTCCCGATCATCGAACCCGAGGTGCTGATCGACGGCGACCACACGATCGAGCGCTGCTTCGAGGTGACCGAAGCCACGCTGCGCGCGACCTTCCAGGCCTGCTACAGCCAGCGCGTGTCGGCGGAGCACATGATCCTGAAGGCGAGCATGGTGATCTCCGGCAAGGGCTGCCCGGTGCAGGCGTCCGAAGCCCAGGTGGCCGAGATGACCGTCACCGCGCTGCGCCGTTCTGTGCCGGCCGCGCTGCCGGGCGTGGTGTTCCTGTCCGGCGGCCAGAGCGACGAGAAGTCCGCCGCCCACCTTTCGCTGATGAACTCGGCGCACAAGTCGCAACTGCCCTGGCCGCTCACCTATTCCTATTCGCGCGCGCTGCACGCGGCCGCACTGAAGGCCTGGAGCGGCAAGCAGGAGAACTGGAAGGCGGCGCAGCAGGTGTTCGCACACCGCGCACGCATGTGCAGCCTCGCATCGCAGGGCAAGTACAGTGCGGCGGAAGAGAAGAAGGTCGCCTGAGCTTAGCGAGGCTTCCCCCGGAAGGCCGCTCGATCGAGCGGCCTTTCCGTTTCATGGGACCCCCGGCAGGTCCGCGCATGTCGCCGGGAGCGCGGCGCAGCCCGAATTGACCGACAATCGGGGGCTGCCACGCCTCATGGATGCCCGATGCTGAACACCGGAACCCTGAACGCCGTCCCGATCAGGCTCGCCCTGGCGCTGACGGTGTTCAACTTCATCGGCGCCAATGCGATGCGCATGCTGGTCACGTTGTACGTGCTCGAGCTCGGCGCAGCACCCTGGGTGGTCGGTGTCGTGGGCGGGCTGCTCTACCTGTTCCCGCTGCTACTGTCATGGCCGATCGGCGCGATGGCCGACCGGCGCTCGGCGCTGGGCATGCTCGCCTTCGCTGCACTGTGCGCGATGGTCTCGTTGCTGCTGATCTACTTCTACCCGGTGCTGCCGATGTTCTTCGCAGCGGCGGCGCTGAACGGGCTGGCGCTCGCGTTCTACCACGTGACGCTGCAGAACCTCATCGGCACGCTGAGTTCACAGGAAGACCGGGCGAAGAACTTCGCGAACTTCAGCCTGGCCGGCGCGCTCACCAGCTTCGTCGGCCCGCTGGTGGCCGGCGTGTCGATCGACACGCTGGGCTATTCCTGGGCCTGCCTGATCATCGCCGCGACCTCGGTCATCGTCCTCGTACTGCTCGGCATCTGGGGCAGGACGTTGCCGCGCGCGCAGCCCAGGGCGCAGCGCGAGGCGGCGCCGAAGCTGGTGTTCGACCGTACGCTGGTCCTGATGCTGGTTACCAGCGGGCTGGTACAGCTCGGCTCGGACCTGTTCCAGTTCTACATCCCGGTGCACGGGCATGAAGTCGGGCTGTCGGCCTCGGCGATCGGCGTGGTGCTCGCGCTGCATTCGGCGGCCGCGTTCATCGTGCGCTTCTTCCTGCCGCGCATGATGAAGCGCGTCAGCCCGAACGACCTGCTGGTGTTCGTATTCGCGACCGGTGCGATCGGCTTCGTGCTGGCCAGCTTCGCCGGCAACATCTTCACCCTCGGCGCCACCGCTTTCCTGTTCGGGCTCGGCATGGGCATCGGCATACCGCTGACGGTGATCATGATGTACGAGGCTTCGACCAAGGGCCGCTCCGGCCAGGCGCTTGGCGTGCGGCTGACCGCGAACAACCTGGTGCGCATGGGTGGTCCGATGGTCTTTGGCGCACTCGGCGCGGTGATCGGACTGACCGGCGTGTTCTGGGTGCTCGGTGCGGTGATGGCGGCCGGTTGCGTGATCGCACGCAGGCAGCGCGCTGCGCGCGCCTGAGCGTCGTGCCGCAGTGCGAGGTCATGCCGACGCCCGGTCGCCGGGTTGTTGTATAAAGCAACCATGGAGACGAAAAACCAGCGCAGCACGTTCCGCCGCTACATGCGCTACGCCATCTGTGCAGTGGCCGTGGCGCTCGGGCTGAAGTACGGCTTCGACTTCGGCAACCAGATCAGCGGTCCGCTGATCGGGGTCGTCGGTGCCCTCAACGGAGCCGTGTTCTGTGCGCTGATTTCGGACTTCGTCGCCGAGCGACTGATACCGGGCTGAGCGCTGCTCCGGGAAACGCCCGGCTGCATTCAGCCGGGCCTTCCGGTACTACTTCTGCCGACGGTTTCTCTCGCTGAACATGTTCAGGAGCCACATCGCGCAGACGACGACCCAGACCAACAGCAGCAGTTGCGATATTTCCATGCCAATCTCCCCTTGCACGTTAGTTGACTGATCGCGATTCCGCGAAGGATGCATCGCGCTTGCTGCCAATGAGTGGAGCCATCACCAGCACGGTAGCCACGAGCAAGACGATCTCGATGCAGTAGACCGCGGTATAGCCCGTTGCAGGTCCCGCCAGTGAAGGCCCGAAAGCGTCCCGCGCAGCGAGCGCAGCGACCACGTCGCGGATGATACCGCCAAGCGCGACGGCAACGCCCGCTGCGGTCGCCTGTGCGGCGCCCCACGCCCCGAGGGCGAGGCCGATCTGATCGCGCGGGGCGAGGCGCATGCTGGAGGTCAAGGTGCCGTGGCCGAACACGCCGCTGCCGAACCCGAGCAGGAACACGCCAGCGACGAACACGGCCAGGGATTCCAGCGGACCGGCTGCGATCACAAGTCCCAGGGCCGGGATGCCGGCCAGCACGGCCGCGACAGACATCCGGAACGGGTCTGCGCCACGGTTGAGCGTACGCGAGGCGAAGGCGAAGCCGATCAGGCCGCCGCCGGCGAGCGTTGCGGTGAGCAGCGTCGTTTGCGCAACGCTCATCCCCAGCACCTGACCACCGTAGGGTTCGAGCAGCACGTCCTGCATCGTGAAGGCCATGGTACCCAGCGCGATGGCGGCCAGGCGGCGGATCGCATGGTCGCCGGAAATGAAGCGGCGCCAGGCAGCCTCGAAGCTCGGGGCAGCCGGGGCCGCGACGGCCCCCGTGTTGCGCGGCGGCCGTCGCGTCTCCTGCTTCCAGAGGGCGACCGTGTTGAGAACCAGCGTGGCGATGGCCGAACCCTGGATCACCTGGATCAGGCGGCCCGGGCTGAAGTCTTCCAGCATCACGCCGAAGATGACTGCGCTGATGACAGTGCCCAGCAGCAGCATCACGTACATCAGGCCGACGACGTTGGGCTGGGACTCGGCAGGCACCAGGTCTGTTGCCAGTGCGAGTCCGGCCGTCTGTATGGTGTGCAGGCCGGCGCCAACCAGCAGGAAGGCCAGCCCGGCAGACAGCGGGCCGATCCATGAGGGCCAGGCCGCGGCATTGCCACCGCCGGACAGCACGAGCAGTGCGAACGGCATGATCGCCAGTCCGCCGAACTGCATCATCGTACCCATCCAGATGAACGGCACGCGCTTCCAGCCCAGTGCGGACCGATGGGTATCGGAGCGGAAGCCCACCAGCGTACGGAACGGCGCATAGAGCACCGGCAGCGAGATCATCACCGCCACGATCGACGCCGCGACGCCGAGCTCGACGATCATCACCCGGTTGAGCGTACCCACGACCAGCACCAGCGCCATGCCGACCGAAACCTGGAACAGGGAAAGGCGCAGCAGGCGCGACAGCGGTACGTCCGGCGTAGCCGCATCGGCGAACGGCAGGAAGCCGGGACCCAGTCCGGCCCAGGCGCGTACCACCTTCTGGCTGATCGAGTTCATGGTCCCTGGCGAAGGGCACAGTTGCCGCATCCGTTACAGGGTTTGACGGGCGGCGTGCAGGAAATCAGGGGCAACTGCCAGCCTTGGCTGGCGGTTGCAGGTTGCGCGGGACCGGGCACGATGGGTACCCGATCACCGCGCAGTCGACGCGACAGCTACTTCTTCGCTGTTGGTGCGGTGGGAGCACCAGCTGCGGAGCCCTCCGCCACCACCGCCTTGGCGTTGCCGTTCAGAAAGGCCTTCACCCAGGTGGTGTTCGTCAGCAGTGCGTAGTGCACCGCGAAGGAACCGATCGCACATGCGCCCAGGAACAGCGGCACACCCACGGACGGCTTCACTACGAGCCACAGTTTTCCATAGATCATTTCGTATGCCTCCGATTACTTGAGCCAGGGGGAATAGATGTACGCCAGCAGGTGCGCCAGCGCGGCGATCATCCCGAAAATCTGCGTGCCCTGGATGATGTTCCGGTGCAGTTCTTCCGATTCCCCAACAGTCAGCCCCGTCGGCCACACTTTATTTGGGTCGTCCATCGTGCGATCTCCTTAAGACAGTTGATTTCGTGCGGCAAGCCGCACGCGGGCAATCCGAAGCCATGGTGGCAACAGACCTGTGCCCGACTAGAACTTACTACGGAGATGCGACAATGTCACCCGATCATTACAAGTTTTAGTGTAACAGAAAATGGACAGTCTGCTCAAGCGAAGTTCGCGCGTTCTCACGCTGCGCCCATTCGGGATGTTTTCCCTAGGAGCAGCCCGGCAGCGCTGCTGGCATCACGCCTTCTGCTGCACTGGCGTTTTTGCAACACAATAGGAGCCGCGCGAGACGAGCGCTACAACCAGATCCTGCGCGAGGCGAAGGCGAACAAGGGCTGAAGCGCCCTCGCCGGCAGGCTCAGTACGGTACCGAACCCCTGAGCGTGGTGCGCTCCATCCGCCGGCGCAGCGGCAGCTCGTAGTCGATGACCGCGCGATGCTGGGTGGCGCAGTTGTCCCAGATCAGGAAGTCGCCCGGTGCCCAGCGATGGCGGTACACGAAGCGGTCTTCCTTCAGGTGCTCGAACAGCAGGTCTAGCAGGTTGCGGCTCTCCTGCGGATCCAGGCCGACCAGCTCGGTGGTGTAGGCCTCGCATACGAACAGGCACTTCTTGCCGGTAGCCGGATGGGTGCGCACCGACGGATGCAGCATGTCGGGCACCTTCGCGCGCTGCTCGGCGGTGAGCGCGGCGCGCGGTGCGCCCTTGCGTTCGCGGGTATAGCCGGCGAAGTACGAATTGACGGCCTTGTGGCCGAGCAGCGTGCGCTGCGTCTCTTCCGGCAGCGCGTCGTACGCGGCGGTCATGCTCGCGAACAGGGTGTCGCCCTTCGGCTCGCCATCCTGCATCGGAATCTCATGCGCGTAGAACAGCGAGCCGCGGCTCGGCTCGGCTGCATAGCAGAGGTCCGAATGCCAGAAGAAGCCGGCATCGGTGCTTCCGATCGGCTTGCCGTTCTCGATGATATTCGAGACCACGAACAGTTCCGGGTAGCCGGGACGGCAGCGGTCCTGGCGCAGGTGGTGTTCCAGTTCGCCGAACTGCCGGCTGAACGTGATGTGCTGCTCGGGTGTCAGGACCTGGCCCGGGAAGACCACCACCTCGTGTTCGTGCAGCGCGGCCTCGATGGCCTCGAACGTCGCCTGGTCCACCGGCTTCGACAGGTCTACGCCGGTGATTCGCGCGCCGAGCGCCGCGCCGCTGGGGGTGACGGTGATCATGGGTTTCCTCGATCGGTTGTTCGTGGACAAGCTGCGATTATGTCTCAGCTGGATGCAGTGCTACTGCGGCGACGGTGACCAACGCAGCCAACGACACAGCGCGCCGCCCATGATCGACTCGATCGACGCGCGGTCGAGCCAGGGCATGTGTGCAGTCCACTGCAGCACGCTGTCGCGGTAGGTGCCCGGCAGCCGGGATACGTCGGAACCCCAGAACACCCGGTCGGGTCCGTAGGCATCGACGATCGCGCGCAGCGGCGCATGCAGCGCGGCGTGCGGGAACAGGTCGGTCGTGTAGGCCGGCATGCAGGTCGCCTTCAACGCGACGTTCGGATGCCGCGCCAGGTCGATCAGGGCCGGCAGGTGCGCGAACGCGGCGCCATCGGTTGCGCCCTGGGGGATGGCCAGGTGGTCCAGGGCCAGCTGCAGCCCAGGATGGCGCGTCGCAATATCGGATACCACCGGCAGCATCGACGGCAGCGCTCGGATCATCAGGGGAACCCCATGACGCTCTGCCGCCGCCCACACGCTGGCCATCGCCGGCTCGAGCAGCAGCGCGCCGCCGCGTGCGGAATGGAAGGTGAAGCGCACCCCCAGCATCCCGGGCTGGTCGCGCCAGCGCTCGAAGGCATCGAACGGATCGTGCAGCAGCGGATCGAACCGGCCCATCACCGCGAACCGTCCCGGGTACTGCGCCACCGCGGCCAGTGCCAGGTCGTTTCGCTCGCCCTCCCACCCCGGCGGCACGATCACCGCGGCGTCGATGCCTGCCGCATCCATCCCTGCAACCAGTTCGGCGGCGGTCCAGGGAATCTCACGGTGCGGCTTCGGGTTGCCGCCACGCGGCCACGGACGCTCGGGGGTGTCGGCGCCCCAGACATGCACCTGGGCGTCGACGATCCTCATGCGGCCGGCTTCGCGCCGGTAGCCCCCACGCGCAGGGCGACCAGGAAACGCGACACCAGGTTGTAGGCACCGACGGTGGCGGTGAGCTCGACCAGCTCGCGGTCGTTGAACGCCGCCCGCACTGCCGCATAGACCGGGTCGGGGACGTCGATGCTGCGCGTCATCGCATCGGTGTAGGCGATGACCGCCATCGCCGTTGCATCGAAGCGGCCCTCGACCGCGCCGCTGGCGAGGGCGTCGATCTGCACCGTGGTCAGCCCGGCCTGTTCCGCATGGTGGCGGTGCGCCTCGAATTCGTAGGGCGCGCCGTTGAGCACGGCCACGCGCAGGATCACCATCTCGCGCAGCGCCGGCGGCAGCGAAGATTCGCGGCGCACGGCGGTGAGGAAATGCAGCCATCCATCGGCGATCGGCGGGCTGTGCAGCAGCGTGCCGTAGAGCGCGGACACGCGGCCGCGCTGTGCCTGAATGCGCGACAGCAGGTCTGGCTCGATGGTGCTCGCGGGATCGGCAACCGGCAGCAGCCGGGCGGGCAGGGCGGGACCGCTCATCGTGGCATTCCTTTCAGGGAAGATCACCGGCCGTACCGGTGGCATCGATTGTCCGGCCGGGTACTGCCGGCCGCAATCGCGAGAAACGGGCGGGGAAGGCGCGCACCCGCATCGACCCGCACTCGCGCAGCAGCCCCAGGCTGGCGACCTGCGGGTGCGCGATCGTCTCGTCGGCGCGCTGGTAGACCGCAGCGTTGCCGCTGTGCTTGCGGATCAGCGCGACCAGGTCGGCGGCGCGGTGGTTGCGGAACTCCGCTTCGTACAGCGGGCGCAGCACGTTGACGTCGACACCGTGGCCGGTGGAGTTGCGTCCATTGCGGTCGAAGCGCGGGTCTTCCAGCATCCAGCCGCAGCCGAGTTCCGCGACGAAATCGGCCCAGCCGGCCCGCCCTTCGGCACCGACCGATCCACCGAAGGCGAAGAAGATCGGCTCGTCTGCAGTCGCCCAACCGCGCTCCGGCGGATAGTTCGCACCGCCCACGCGCGGGCCGGCGTAGACGTCCGGATCGGTCTGGGCCGCCAGGTGGATGCTCTTCATCGACACCAGCGAGTTCAGCAGCGAGGCATCGACGCGCTGGCCGTGTCCGCTGCCGGCACGTTCCAGCAGGGCGGCCAGGATGCCCTGGGCCAGGAACAGCCCGGTACCGACCGAGGCGACATCCGCGCCGAGCCGCCGTGCCGGCCCGCCATGGTGTCCCAGGTAGCGTGTATAGCCAGCCATTGCCTGGGCGACGAGCTCGGATCCGGGCATCCCGGCGAGCGGGCCACTGCGCCCGAACGCCGACACCCCCGCGCGCACCAGCCGCGGCAGCAGCGGTGGTTGCGTGTCCGCGCCCAGCCAGGCCAGTCCGAGCCCGGCGAGCCGCGGATCGTCGCCGTCGAACACGACGACGTCGGCCGCTGCGATCAGTCCCGCGACCGTCGCCCTGTCGGCATCGGCGGCACCGGTGAGACGTATCGACGCCTTGCCGCGATTGAGGTCGTCGAACAGCGCGCTACAGCTGGAACCGGCGGCCTGCGGCTGCGCGCCGCGCAGGTAGTCGCCGCCGGGCCACTCGACCCGGGTCACCGCCGCGCCGAGTTCGACCAGCCGCAGCCCGGCGAGCGGGCCTGCGATCCCTTCGGTCAGTTCGACCACCTGCATGCCGGCGAGCGGCAGTGCTCCGCTGTCGGCCACACGGCTGCCCGGATGCGTGACCGATGCACCCCACGCGCCGCTGCCCGTCGTCGCGTCCGGCGAGCGGTTCGCCGCCGACTGCGCCGGGCCGAATACTTCATCCATGTGCTCACCCGGCGTCGGTGCGCGCGTTACCCGTGCCGCGGTCTCGGAGAAGTGCCACGGCGGCCCTGCCACCGACAGCATGCCCCACTCGCCGGTATCGACCTCGGCGATCATGCCGTTCGCCACGACCTGTGCATGATGGCGCAACGTCTCGAAGAAGTGGGCCAGGCCGCAGGGCACGCCGGCGCGCTGCAGCACGCGCAGCCACCAGATCGCAGGACGGCTGCGCAGCACCGGTTCCAGCAGCGCATCGAGCGCATCGCGGTGGGCGACGCGCGCGGCGTTGTCCATGAAGCGTGGGTCGGTCGCCAGTGCCTCCTGTCCGATCGCCTTGCAGAAGGCCGGCCACGCGGACGGCCGCTGCACCGACACGAACAGTTCATGGTCGAGGGTGGCGTAGGCCCGGTCCGGCGCAAACGACGGGTTCGCGCTGCCCATCGGACCCGGCCGCAGCCCCGCACCCAGGAGTTCCGCGATGCGCGTACCCTGGATCTCGAGCGCGGCCTCGAGCATCGACACCTCGACCTTCTGGCCGAGGCCGCTGCGGCTGCGATCGAGCAGGGCGGCGAGGATCGACATCGTCGCCACCGATGCGGTGGTGAGGTCCAGGAAGCCGGTGAAGCGGAACGCTTCGACCGGATCGCCCGGTGCGCCGTTGGCGCGTGCGAAGCCGGAGAACGCCTGCATGATCGGGTCCGCGCAGCCCGCCTTCGACAGCGGCCCGGTCTCCCCGAAGCCGGAGATCGCGCAGTAGACCAGCCGTGGGTTGGCCTCGCGCACCGCGTCGTAGCCGAAACCCAGGCGCTCGATCACACCGCCGCGGAAGTTCTGGACGAACACGTCGCACGTGGCCAGGAGTTCCATGCCCTGCGCCCGGCCCTCGGGCGTCTTGAGGTCGATGACCACGCCCTTCTTGTTCACGTTCATGGACAGGTAGTTCGTGCCCATGCCGCGCTGCGTCGGCATCACCCAGCGCGTGCCGTCCCCGGCCGGAGGCTCGACCTTGATCACCTCGGCACCGAGCATGCCGAGCAGCGCACCAGTCCACGGACCGGCGGCCATGATGCTCACGTCCATCACGCGCAGGCCGGCGAGCGGCCCGGTGCTTCGGGCGGTACCGCTCACGATCGTGACCGGGACTGGCGCGGCGCGCTCACAGCGCCTCGAGCGACTCGATGACCTTGCGCTCGACGACGATGCCTTCGACCCGCCGACGCTCGCGCTCGCGGCGGGCGCGTTCCGAAGGGATGCGGATCTCGTCGACGCCGGGCTGCTTCGGCGTTGCCTTGATCTTGCGCACCAGTTCCGACATCTGCGTTTCGAAATCGGGCTCGGTGAACATGATCGCCGGATCGACCACCCAGAACAGGAAGCCGTAGTCCTGCACCTCGCCGCGTGCGAACGTCGCGCCGGCCAGCAGGCCCATGGCCTGGACCGCAAACGACAGGCCGTAGCCCTTGTGGCCACCAAACGGCACCACGCCGCCCTTGAGGGTCTCGCGTGCATCGGTGGTCGCACGCCCATCGGCATCGAAGCCGATGCCTTCGGGCAGCGGTTGCCCGAGGTGCGCATGCAGCAGCACGTCGCCCCACATCAGCGCGGCGGTGCCCATGTCGAAGATCACCGGGCCTTCCTTCGACGGAAAGCCGAAGCAGAGCGGGTTGGTACCGAGCGCCGGGCGCGCACCGCCGACCGGCAGCACGCGCGGCTTGGCGCTGGCGATATGGATGGCGACCAGCCCCTCGCGCGCGACCTTCTCGACGAAGTAGGCGTTACGGCCGCTGTAGTAGCTGTTGTATGCACCGACACAGGCGATACCGCTGGTGCGCGCCTTGGCGATCGCCACTTCGGCGGCGCGGTAGGCCACGATGTAGCCGATCTCGTTGCCACCATCGAGCAGCGCCGACACCGGCGTCTCGCGCACGGTGGTGATCGGCTTGCGGCCGTTGCGCGCCTTTTCGTCGCCGGCGATCGCCATGATGCGCGGCAGGCCTGCGAAGCGGTAGCCGCACAGGGAGTTGTCGACCAGCTGGTCGACGATGATCTTCGCATCGGCCGGTTCGTAGCCGATGCGGCCGAGCGCCTTGATGCCGATGGCGGTCGCCTCTTCCGGGGTCAGGCGGACCGTCTCCGGCGTATCCGCGTCGAGGAGGGTGCCGCCCTGTGCCGTGCTGCTCATGACTGCTCCTTGGCCGGCCGGAACTGCACCAGCGTGATGTCACCGGGGATCTCTTCGTAGTCGACCACGACCGGCATGCCGATGCGGATGTCGGCAAGCGCGCAGCCGAGCAGGTTGGTGGTGAGGCGGGGCCCTTCCTCGAGCTCGACCTGCACCACCGCATACGGCACCCGGCTCTCGAAGTAGGGCGTCCAGGCCTTGTGGTACACGACGTAGTTGTGCAGCGTGCCGCGACCGCTCATCCGGCTCCAGTCCCACTTCGTCGAGAAGCAGTGCGGGCAGGCGGGGCCGATCGGATACCAGGCGCGGCCACAGCCATCGCAGCGCTGCAGCACCAGCTCGTGGCGGCGCGCGGCTTCCCAGAACGGCAGTTCCTCGGGGTAGACGAACGGCAGGTAGCGGCCGGTCTGCTCGTCGAGCATCTTGTATGCGGGCTTCATGCTCATCTCCGGAAGATCACCGATTCGCCGAGGAAGCTGCCGTACTGGATCACCTGCGCGTCCTTCACCTGGCGCGGCCCGCACTCGTGGCGCAGCTGGCGCACCGCCTCGATGAACAGGTTCCAGCCGATCATGTGGCCCTCCGACAGCAGCCCGCCGCCGGTGTTGATCGGCAGCTCCCCACCGAGTTCGATGCGGCCGTCCTTCACGAACTCGCGCGCTTCGCCCGGACCGCAGAAGCCGAAGCGCTCCAGCGCGAACAGCACCAGCGGCGAGAAGGCGTCGTAGGTGATCAGCGCGTCGATGTCCTTCTGGGTGACGCCAGCCATCTCGTAGGCGTACAGGTCTTCGCGCGTCGGCCGGTAGGGGAATACATCCTGCTGTGCGACACCGAGCCCGGGCAGCGTGAGGTTGTGCAGCTGCCGCCCGGCGTGCACGCCCTGCATGCCCGAGATGTACACCGGCGGCTTGCGCAGGTCGCGCGCACGCTCGGCCGAGGTGACGATGATGCAGGCGCCGCCGTCGTTGTTCTGGCAGCAGTCGAACAGGCGCAGCGGCTCGATGATCCAGCGCGACTTCAGGTAGTCCTCGCGGGTCATCGGGTCCTTGCGCACCGCGATCGGGTTGAGCTGCGCATGCTTGCGGAAAGCCATCGCGATCGGCGCGAGGTCTTCGTTGCTGCCGCCGTACAGATGGAAGTAACGCTGCGCGGCGATCGCAGCGCCGAAGGCCGGGCCGAGCGCGCCATAGGCCGGCGACTCGCCATGGGGGCCCAGGCCCTGCCGCCACATCTCGTGGTCGGCGGTCTGGCCGTAGGCCTTGCTGCGGCGTCCGTGGACGATGGCCACCGCCTTCGCCATGCCGGTGGCCACCGCCATCGCGGCATGCTGCAGCATCGGCGCGACGAAGCGGCCGTGGCTCCAGCCCTGGTAGGCGTAGCGCACGTCGGCGCCGACTGCCTCGAGGAATCGGTCGTAGTCGTAGCCGTAGGACAGCTGGATGATGCCGTCGACATCCTTGCGTTCGAGCCCGGCATCGGCGAGCGCGATGTCGTAGGCCTCGACCGCCAGCGACAGCGAGGTTCGCTCCGGGTACTTGCCGAGCAGCAGTCCTACGCCACTGACGGCAGTCCTGTCGCGCATGGCCTGCGCGGTATCGGTCATCCGGGTCTCATCCGTATCTCCTCCGGGCCGGAGCGCCTGACAGGCGCTTCTCGAGGCTTCGGTCGGCCGATCCTATTCGGCTACTTTACTGCCGTCAAGTTAGCGCAGGTTTGGCGCGGCGCGCGACTTGCGCTAACCTGCGTGCCAACATGGGCAATATCAGGGACAGTGCAAGGACCCGGGAAGCCGTGCTCGCCGCGGCGGCCGAGGAGTTCTGCGAGAAGGGCTTCGACGGCGCCACGACCGCCGGCGTGGCCCGTCGGGCCGGCGTGAGTAAGCAGCTGATCAACCACCATTTCGGCAGCAAGGAGGCGCTGTTCCGTGAGGTGCACGACCTGCGTTTCCGCCCGGGCATGACCTGGGAAGAGCCGATGCCGGACGACCCGCGCGACCTGATCGCCGAGCGCTTCGCCAAGCGGGTCGACGACCTCGACTACATCCGCTTCCTCACCTGGGAGGCAGCGAGCGGACAGGCCCGCCGGGTGCCCGGGCGCGCAGGTCGACAGAAGCGCATCGCCGACTATGGCAAGGCCCTGCAGCAATTGCAGGCCGACGGCCGCTTGCCCGGCGATGTCGATCACCGCATGCTGCAGCTTGCCATCCTGTCGCTGGCAACCTATGCGATCGCCTTCCCGCAGATCACGCTGCTGGTGACCGGCCGGGCCGCGACCGGGGCCGGCTTCCAGAAGGACTGGCAGGCATGCCTGCGCTGGATCGGCCAGCGCATCCTGGCGCCCGAAGCGGTACCGGTGACGCCGAAGCGCAAGGCTGCCAGTCCTACGCGCAAGGTGGGGGCCGCGGCCGGCAAGGGCGGCGCGCCGGCGAAGGTCGCGGCCAGGGCCGCGCCGCGCAAGCGGGTGCGTGCTACTCCGGCTTGATGCCTGCGCTCTTGATGATCATGCCGTAGCGCGCCATCTCGGAGCGCGTCAGCTGATCGAGCTGTTCCGGCGAACCGGGCCAGGGATCGATGCCCAGCGCCGTTCCGCGCGTCCTGAGGTCGGGCGACTCCAGCGCGCGCAATGCCTCGCGGTTGAGCCGCGCCACGACGTCCTGGGGCGTGCCGGCCGGGGCATACAGACCGTACCAGATCGACATCAGCAGTTTCGGATAGCCGGCTTCCTTCGACGTCGGCACGTCGGGGACGGTCGATACCCGCGACTCGGACAGCACGACGAGTGGCCGGACCTTCTTCTCGTTGATCAGCGGCAGCACCGAGGCGACCGACACGATCACCTGGTCGACCTCGCCGGTCACCGCAGCCATCGTGGCCTGGGTCGCGCCCTTGTACGGCACGTGCACCATCTCGAGCTTCTCGAGCGTGCGCAGCAACTCGTTCGCGAGATGGTTGGTGGTGCCGCCGCCGCCGGAGCCGTAGTTGAGCTTGCCCGGGTTGTTGCGTGCCAGCGTGATGAATTCCTTCAGCGTACGTGCCGGCACCCGCGGGTTTACCAGCATCACGTTCTCGATCGTGGCCAGGCGGGCCACCGGCACGAAGTCGCGGATCGGGTCGAACGGCAGCTTCGCGTACAGGTGCGGGCTGAGCGAGATCGTCGGCGAGGTGATCAGGATGGTGTAGCCGTCGCCAGGCGACTTGGCGACGATGTTCAGCGCGAGCGTGCCGCCAGCGCCGACACGGTTGTCGGGGACAACCCCGACGCCGAGGAACTCGCCCATCTTCTGCCCGACCAACCGGCCGACCAGGTCGCTAGGTGCCCCCGGCGGGAACGGCAGCACCAGCCGGATCGGCTTCGACGGATAAGCCTGAGCCAACACGTTGCCTGCGTACAGCGCAGCCGAAATGGTGGCCGCGGACAGGGTCAGGGCCAGCACACGCGCCGCGCGCGTCGTTGAACGCATCGTTGCTCCTCCTTCGCGCCCGGCATCGCGGGCTGCCACGCAGCGTAGGGTCGCGCGGACCCACTACTGGCGGCATCGACAGGCTCTCGCGCCCGCCTTGTTTTACGTCATCCGCAGGTATCGTACCAGTGACTTTACGCGCGTCAAGTTATTGCGTATCGTCACCCGACAGTCATGCACGACGGATCCGCCGCCCCCGCAGGCCATGCCCCTGCGACCCACGGCAGGCGAGTGTCCGCACGAAGGAGGAGCCAGTCATGCGACGGATGCACTGCGTCCCGGAGGTCGTCCCGTCGGCGCCTTGCGTCGGGGCCTTACTCGCCCCGCTGCTTGCCGTCGTGCTTGTGCTCGCTCCGCCGCCGCCCGCATCGGCGCAGGCGTTCCCCGCGAAGCCGATCCGCATGGTCGTCCCGTTCGCCCCCGGTGGTCCGGTCGACATGATCGCGCGGGTGGTGTCGTCCCGCCTGACCGAATCGTTCGGTCAGACGGTGATCGTCGACAACCGTGCCGGCGGCGGCAGCACGATCGGCACCGAACTGGTCGTGCGCTCGCCCGGTGACGGCTACACCGTGCTGCTCACCAGCTCGTCGATCGCGATCAACCCGAGCATCTATCCGCAGATCACCTTCGATCCGGTGCGCGACCTCGCGCCGGTCACCTGGGTCGCAGCCTCGCCACTGGTGCTGGTGGTTCATCCATCGCTGCCGGTGAAGAGCGTGTCCGACCTGATCCGGCTGGCACGCAAGCGCAACGGCGAGCTCGTGTATGCCTCCTCCGGCAGCGGCAGCGCGCCCCACCTTGCGGGCGAACTGTTCGCGTCTATGGTCGGCGTGAAGCTGGTGCACGTGCCATACAAAGGCGCAGGCCCCGCCACCGGCGACCTGCTGGCCGGGCATGTGCAGGTCATGTTCAACAACATGCTCAATGCAGTGCCGAACGTGCAGGCAGGCAAGCTGCGCGCGCTCGGCGTCACTTCCGCGCAGCGCAGCCCGGCGCTGCCCGATGTACCGGCGATCGCCGAGGCAGGCGTGCCCGGCTATGAAGCGACCACCTGGTATGCCTACTTCGCGCCCGGCGGCACGCCGCGGGCGCTGGCCGACCGCCATCATCGGGAGATGGCGGCGGTGCTGAAACAGCGCGAGGTGCAGGGTCGCCTGTCGGCCCAGGGCGTCGACCCGGTCGGTGCCGGTCCTGACGAGCTCGCGCGCCACCTCGACATCGAGATTCGCAAGTGGGCGAAGGTCGTGAAGGCCTCGGGCGCCCGCGCCGAGTAGCATCGCCTTCGCCGCACGCCCCTCCCTGCAACAGGACATCGCATGACCCGCACCGACCGGACTGCCGGCGACACGCCGATCACCCTCTCCAGCCTGCTTTCGCCGCGCTCGATCGCGATCGTCGGTGCCTCGGACGACCCCGCCCGCCCCGGCCACGAGACGCTGAAGGCGCTGATCGCGATGGGCTACCAGGGCGCGGTGTATCCGATCAACCCGAAGTATCCGGAGCTGCTCGGCAAGCCCTGCTTCCCGTCGCTCGATGCAGTGCCCGATCCGGTCGACCTGGTGGTGATCGCGGTGCCGGCCGCCGCGGTGCCCGGCGTGATGGAACAGGCCGCACGCCGGCAGGTGCGGATGGCGGTCGTGATGAGCGGCGGTTTCCGAGAGACTGGCGATGCCGGCGCGGCCCTCCAGGACCAGGTGGTGGCGATCGCGCGCGCCGCCGGCATCCGGCTGATCGGCCCGAACTGCCTCGGCTTTGCGAACATCCCCGATCGCGTCTGTGCCGCGTTCGGCAGCATCAGCCGCGTGCCGCGGCTGGAGGCGGGCACGGTGTCGCTGGTCACCCAGAGCGGCGGTTTCGGCTACAGCCTGGCGCTTGCGTGCGCGGAAGAGTCGATCGGCTTCCGCTACGTGATCGCCACCGGCAACGAGGCCGACCTCGGCTGCGTCGACCTGATCGATGCGCTGCTCGACGATCCCGGCACCGAGATCGTGATGACCTACCTCGAAGGCCTGCCCGATGCGCGCGCGCTGATGCAGGTCGGGCGCAAGGCGCTGGCGCTGGGCAAGCCGCTGCTGGTCTGGAAGGGCGGCGTGACGGAGCAGGGCGCGCGCGCTGCCGCCACGCACACCGGCAGCATCGTCGGCCGGGCAGACGTCTACCGTGCGCTGTTCCGCCAGGCCGGCATCGTCGAACTGAACGAGATGAGCGACGCCCCCGACCTGGTGAAGGCGTTCCAGTGCCATGCGCGCTATCCCGGCATGGGCAGCGGGCGTCGCGCGGCGGTGATCGGCGGCTCCGGCGGATCGGCGATCGTGTTCTGCGACGCGGCGTCGCAGGCCGGCCTCGCGTTTGCCGAGTTCCAGCCGGCGACGGTCGACAGGGTCGCCGCCCTGCTGCCGCCGATCGGATCGCCGACCAACCCGGTCGACCTCACCGCCGGCTATATCGGCATCCGTGGGCCGAAGGCCTATGCCGACGTGATTCGCGCGGTGCTCGACGACCCTGGGGTCGACACGCTGTGCCTGAACTTCGCCAGTTCCAGTCCGGCGGGTACCGTGGCCGGCGCGAAGTTCCTGGTCGACATGGCCGGCGATCTGCGCAAGCCGGTGTTCGTGTTCTCGTCGATGCACAAGTCGCTGGCGCTCGAGGCGCACACGATGCTGCGCGACATCCGCCTGCCGGTGCTGCCCTCGCCGGTTCGGGTTGCAAAGGCGATGGGTGCGCTCGCAACCTGGGCAGCCGCCCGCGAGGCTGCGGCCCGGGCACCGACGGCAGGCCAGGCGCCAGCCGACGGCGGTGCCGCAGCCGCGCCAGCGTCGTTGCTGCAGGCCGACGGCCGCGCCCTCGACGAAGTGTTCTCCAAGGCGCTGCTGCGCTCGATCGGCGTGCGTACCCCGGGCGAGGTGATGGTACCGGCCGACGCACTGGCCGATGCACTGCGCCTCGTGCAGGACATCGACGGCCCTTATGCGGTGAAGATCGTGTCGTCCGATATCCCGCACAAGAGCGACATCGGCGGGGTCAGGCTGTCGGTGCCGGCCGGCGCACCGCTGCAGGCGGCGATCGACGGCGTGGTGGCCGCCTGCCGCGAGCACGCGCCGACGGCCCGGCTGCAGGGTGTGCTGGTGTCCGAGATGGTCACCGACGGCTTCGAGCTGCTGGTCGGCGTGGTCGACGAGCCGGCGGTCGGGCCGGTGATCGTGCTCGGCCAGGGCGGCGTGTTCGCCGAGGCGATGGGCGACTCGACCTGCCGCGTCGCGCCGATCGATGCCGCCGAGGCACGCTCGATGATCGACGAGCTGCGCTGCGCGCCGATCCTGCGCGGCACGCGCGGGCTGCCGGCGCTGGACATCGATGCAGTCGTCGAGGTCCTCGTCAACGTGTCGGCCTTCGCCTGGGCGCATCATGGCGTGCTCGCCGAACTCGACATCAATCCGCTGTTCGTGCGGCCGGCCGGCTGCGGCGCGGTGGCTGCCGATGCGCTGGTGGTGACCCACGCGCCCGCGCAGTCCTCGCACTGAACCGTCTCCAATCCTTCCCCGCACCGACCGGAACCCCGATGACTGACCACCTGCTTGTCGAACTCGATGGACACGTGCTGCGGCTGACGCTGAACCAGCCGCAAAAGAAGAACGCCTTCAGCCCGGAGATGGTCGGTGCCCTCGCCGATACGCTCGACAGCGCGCTGAGCGACGATGACGTACGTGTAGTGGTGGTGACCGGTGCTGGCGACGCCTTTTCCGCCGGCGGCGATCTCGGCCGCCGCGCGCAGGAAGTCGCCGGGGGCGAGACGCCGACGCCGTTCGACCGGATGAACCGGCTGCAGACCGGCACGCACCGGCTGGCGCGCGCGATCGAGCAGTTCGACAAGCCGCTGATCGCCGCGGTGAACGGCGCGGCAGCTGGCGCCGGCATGGACCTCGCGCTGATGTGCGACATCCGCTTCGCCTCGACCAATGCGCGCTTCTGCGAGGCCTACATCCGGGTCGGCCTGATCCCGGGCAACGGCGGCTGCCACTTCCTGCCGCGGCTGATCGGCACCGGACGCGCGCTGGAACTATTGTGGACTGGCGACTGGCTGTCGGCCGCCGATGCGGAACGGGTCGGCCTGGTCAACCGCCTGCATGCGCCCGAGGCCCTGCTCACCGAGACGCTGGCCTTCGCGCACCGGCTGGCCGGCGGGCCGCCGATCCAGCAGCGGCTGATCAAGCGGCTGGTGCGCCATAATGAGCGCAGCGACCTGAAGTCGAGCCTCGAATACACCGCCGCTGCAATGGCCGCGGCGCAGGGCACGGCCGATTACCGGGAAGCGATCGAAGCCTACAAGGAGAAGCGGCCGGGGCGCTACGAAGGCAAGTAGCGCGGCTGCATGCACGCGATGAGCCAGATGACCGACTACGGGATCGACCCTCAGGCCACGGCGCCTGCCGATTGGACGGCGCAGGACCTCGAGCACGACCGCGGCTGGGTGTTCCGCCTCGACGACGCAGCACGCGGCGACCTCGCGGTGGCGGTGCGCCGGGCGTACGATCCGGCGCGCACGCTGCTCGATTACCGGCGCGACGACTTCGACCTCGGTGCGGCTGCACGGCCGATCGCGGCAGCGGTGGCCGAAGCGCGCCGCGGCCGCGGGCTCTCGCTGGTCAAGGGCCTGCCGCGTGAAGGCCTCGACGAGAAGCAGTTCGAGCTGATGACCTGGGCGATCGGCCTGCATGTCGGCGTCGGGCGCCCGCAGGGCAAGGCCAGCCATTACCTGTCGGCGGTGCGCGACGTCGGTACCAACTACCGGACCTCGACCGGGCGTGGCTACTCGTCGAACGCGGAGCTCGACTTCCATACCGACTCCACCGACTTTGTGGGGCTCAGCTGCTACAACCAGGCGATCTCCGGCGGCATGAGCATCGTCTCCAGTTCGGTGACGGCGCATGCGCGGATGGCGAGCGAGCATCCTGACCTGGTCGACTACCTGCACCAGCCGATCCACTTCAGCCGGCAGGGCGAACAGGCGCCCGACGAAGAACCGTCCTACCCGCACCCGGTGTTCGATGTCGAGGGCGGCCTGCTGTTCAGCAAGTGGAACCGCAACCGGGTGAACGGCGCGCAGACGATCGAAGGCGTGCCGCGCATCCCGCCACGCCACCTCGAGGCGCTGGAGAAGTTCGATGCGCTGGTGCGCCGCCGCGACCTCGCGTTTACCATGTTCCTCGAGCCGGGCGACCTGCAGCTGATCAACAGCCATGTGACGCTGCACTCGCGAACCGACTTTACCGACCACGAGGCGCCCGAAAAGAAGCGCCTGCTGTTCCGGCTCTGGCTGTCAACGCCCGATGGCGACCGCCTGCCCGCGAGCTGGCTGCCGGTGTTCAAGACCACCGAGCCGGGAACGGTGCGCGGCGGCATCCTCGGGCAGCAGCACGACGCGCGCTGCAAGGCATTCGAGCGGCGGCAGGCCGAGGCGATCGGGATGCGCGTGGTGGCGTGAGCCCGCGGATCACTCCGCGCGCATGCCCGCCCGTTTCGCGATCTTCTGCCACTTCTCGATCTCGGTGCGCAGGAACGAGCCCCACTCGGCTGCCGTGCTGCCGACCGACTCCGCGCCCAGTTCAAGCAGCTTCGCGCGGAAGTCGGGTGCACGAACTGCCTTGACCACCTCCCGGTTCAACCGCTCGATGATCACTGTGGACGTTCCCGCCGGTGCCAGCAGCCCGCTCCAGATCGTGGCCTGGTAGCCGGGCACGCCGGCCTCCGCGATGGTCGGCAGGTCGGGCATCTCGGAGGAACGCCGCGAGTCGCCGATGGCCAGCGCGCGCAGCTTGCCGGACTTCACCTGCGGAATGGCGGAGATCGCCGCGGCGATGGACATCTGTATCTGGCCGCCGATCAGGTCGGCCAGCATCGGCGGCGAGCCCTTGTACGGGATGTGCTGCGCCTGGATGCCAGTCATCGCCTTGAACAGCTCGGTCGGCAGGGCGGTCGCGTTCGAGCTCGATCCGTAGTTCAGCGCATCCGGCTTCGCGCGGCCCAGTGCGATGAGCTCCTTTACCGAGCGTACCGGCAGCCCGGGGTTGACCACCAGGATCAGCTGCTGGTTGGCGGTGTGCGCGATCGGTGCGAAGTCCTTCAGCGTGTCGTAGGGCAGCTTGCGCCCGAGTGCGACGTTGATCGCATGGCTGGTCGACACCTGCAGCAGGGTGTAGCCGTCGGGCTGCGAACGCGCGGCGATCTCGGTGCCCACCACGCCATCCACCGCAGGACGGTTGTCGACGACCACCGGCTGGCCCAGGTTTTCGCCGAGCTTCTGCGCGATCATCCGCGCGACGAGGTCGGTGCCGCCGCCGGGCGTGAAGGGCACGATCATGCGCACCGGCCGGTCGGGATAGGCGGAAGCGGCGTGGGCACCGGCCGCGCAGGCGAGCAGCGACGATGCGGCGATCGCGGCGTGTCGGGAAAGGGAGTGACGACTCATGGGCGGGGCTCCGGTCTCTGCAGGGTGACGCCGAATTCGTTGGACAGCACGGCGGCGATCTCGTTGAAGCAGACGCCCGCCCGCTGCACGCGGAAGGTGAAGAAGTCGATCATGGTGCTCGAAAGGCCGTCGGGCGTGCTGTAGCGCGAACGCCCGTAGTCGACCACGATGTCCGCGAGTGCGATCACCGCGGGCTCGATGTCCTGCACCGCATAGCGGCTGCCCTTGAGCGAGGTGTTGGCGGACGACCCGACGAACAGCTGGCCGGCACCGATCGCCAGGTCGGCGATGCGATTGCGCAGGTCGCCGGCATTGAGCAGGATGTTCAGCGTGTCGCCCTTCACCGCATTGGACAGCACGAACGGGTCCATCGCCGCGAGAAGGGAGTGGTCGCGCCGCAGCGGTGCGATCACTGCCAGCGGCAGGTCGTGGCCGAGGGTCACTGCGTCGATCATCGCCAGGCGGTCCGCTGGCAGCTGGTGCAGTTCGCGGTGCAGCCAGTGGTTGCCGACGATGCCGGTGGGCTTGTCGAAGCTGCGCCGCTTGGCGGCGTAGATCCGGCGCACCGCATCGGCGGTGTATCCGAGGACCGCATAGCCGACGTCGAGGTGGATCACCGCGACGCCGCCCGCGCTGACGGCGTCGTACACCCGCCGTGCGTCGGTCGCGACATCGTGTCCTTCGATCCGGATGGCCATGGCAGCCCGTTCTCCTCCTGGATGCCGGGCTTCGCCGGCTCGTTCATGGCACCGATTGTGGCACGGCGCGCGCATTGCCAGCCGCACGCCGACCGTGCACCATCACCGCCGTCGTCCAACGTCGAGGGAGCATCGTTCCATGCCCGTACAGGACCTGCGCATCAAGGCCACCGGCGGTGGCGAGTTCGACTGCCATCTCGCGCTGCCCGCCGCGCCGGGCAAGGCGCCGGCCATCGTGCTGGCCGCCGCGGTGCACGGTGTCGACGAGGACATCCGCAGCATCGCCGCCGAGGTCGCATCCATGGGCTTTATCGCCGCCGCGCCGGACCTGTTCTGGCGCACCATCCCCGGCCCGCTGCCGCGCAGCGACAAGCGCACCAGCGAGCGCGCCGAACCGCGCAAGGCGGTGATCGGCGCCGGAGAGGGCGATCTCATGGATACCCTCGCGATGCTGAAGACGCAGCCTGCCTTCAACGGCCGTGCGGCGGTCGCCGGTTTCTGCTTCGGCGGGCCGTATGCGCTGATCGGCCCGAAGCGGCTCGGCTTCGAGGTCGGCGTGTCCTGCCACGGCTCGGCGATGGAGGACTTCATCGCCGACGCCGATGGCGTCACCGCGCCGGTATGCCTGCTCTGGGGCGATCGCGACAACCGCGCACCGCCGCCGGTGCTCGACGCCTATCGCGGACTGGTGTCGCGCATGCCGAACGTGGAACTGCATGTGTTCCCCGGCGTCCAGCACGGCTACATGATGAAGGGCGACGAGCGGCACGATCCGGCTGCGTATGCGGCCTCGATGAAGCGGATCGGGGAACTGCTGGCCGGGCTGCGCTGAGGGGCGGGCCCGCCTGTCGCTCAGCGCGTATCGCAGCAGGCCGGCTCGCGCGGCCGTATCGCACAGCCCTCCGCGGCGCCCGCCTCGCAGCAATGGTCGGTGAGGTAGCCGAGCAGTGCGTCCATCTGCCCGAGCGCCGGCCGGTAGTGCAGGTGGCGCCCCTCGCGCACCGGCGCGACGAGCCCGGCGCGCGCGAGCCCCTTCAGGTGGAATGACAGCGTCGATGGCGGTACGTCGAGCAGCGCCGACAGCACGCCCGGCGTGAGCCCGGCCGGCCCCGCGCCAACCAGTGCGCGGAACACGCGCAGCCGCATCGGCTGTGCGAGCGCGGCGAGCGAGGCGACCGCGGTCGATTCATCCATCATGCCTGTACCCGACCGGTCGGCAGCAGCAGCGTCACCGCCCAGCACACGGCCAGCATGGCGGCCGCGCCGCACAGCGTGTAGAGCAGCCCGCCCCACTGGTAGAGCAGGCCGGACAGCAGCGTGCCGCCGAAGCGGCCGAGGGCATTGGCTGCGTAGTAGAAGCCGACATCCTCGGCCGCCTTCTCCGAGCCGGCATAGGCCAGCACCAGGTACGAGTGGATGGACGAGTTCACCGCGAAGGCGAAGCCGAACACACCGAGCCCGGCGACCACCACCCATTCGAGCGCGGGCACGTCGAGCGCGACCGCCGCGACCAGTGCGAACGTGACCAGTGCCAGCAGCGCGGACCACAGCCGCGCGGCCGGCACCTCGGTCGACAGCCCGTCGTCGCTGCGCCGGACCAGCGATGGCGCGATCGCCTGCACCAGCCCGTAGCCGATGGTCCACAGCGCGAGGAAGGCGCCGACCATGGTGAACGTCCAGCCGGACGAATACAGGAACACCGGCACGCCCACCACGAACCAGACATCGCGCGCACCGAACAGCACCACCCGTGCGGCAGCCAGCAGGTTGACCCCGCGGCTCTTCGCGAACAGTTCGCGCAGCGACTTCGAGGCCTTCGCGCGTCCCATCAGCGGTGGCACGAAGGCCAGTACCCCGGCCAGCACGCAGCCAAGCAATGCGGCCATCGTCCAGAGCGCGCCGCGGAAGCCGAGCGCCTCGAGCAGCAGGCCGCCGAGGAAGAAGCCGAAGCCCTTCATCGCGTTCTTGCTGCCGGTGAACCAGGCGACCCAGCGGAAGAGCCGTCCGGACGCGTCGCCCGCGGTGAGCTTGATCGCCGACTTGCTCGCCGTCTTGGTCAGGTCCTTCGCGACACCGCAGATGCCCTGCGCCAGCACCACCCAGGCCACCGACATCGCGGCGGTCCAGGTCGGCGACAGCAGGGACAGCAGCAGGAAGCCGGTGATCTGCAGCACCAGCCCGACCACCAGCATGCGCGAGATGCCATGGCGCGTGGCCAGCCAGCCGCCGACCAGGTTGGCGAGCACGCCCGCTGCCTCGTACAGCAGGAACAGGAAGGCAAGCGTGAACGGCGAATAGCCGAGCTTGTAGAAATGCAGCAGCACCAGCATGCGCAGCGCGCCGTCGGTGAGGGTGAACCCCCAGTAGGCGGCGGTGACGATCGCGTAGTTGCGGCTGCCGCTCATCGGTCGCTCATCAGATGCCGCGCACCTGCATGTGGCAGGCTAGGTCCACCATCCGGCAGGCGTATCCCATCTCGTTGTCGTACCAGGCGTAGACCTTGAGCAGCGTGCCGTCGGTCACCATCGTCGACGGCGCATCGACGATCGAGCTGCGCGTGTCGCGTGCGTAGTCGGCGCTGACCAGCGGCCGCTCCTCGTAGCCGAGGATGCCGGCGAGCGATCCGCGTGCGGCCTCGGCGAACAGCTGGTTCACCTCGGTCGCGGTGGTCTCGCGCTGCATCTCGAACACGCAGTCGGTCAGCGATGCGTTCAGTACCGGTGCCCGCACTGCATGTCCGTTCAGCTTGCCCTTGAGTTCCGGATAAATCAGCGCGATCGCGGTCGCGCTGCCGGTGGTGGTCGGGGCCAGGCTCTGCATCGCGCTGCGCGCACGGCGCAGGTCCTTGTGCGGCGCGTCCACCACCACGTTGGTGTTGGTCGGGTCGTGGATGGTGGTGATCTGCCCGTGGCGGATGCCGATCGCCTCGTGCACCACCTTCACCACCGGTGCCAGGCAGTTGGTGGTGCAGGAGGCGGCGGTGACGATCCGGTTGCGCGCCGGGTCGTACAGTCCTTCGTTCACGCCGACCACGATGTTCAGCACGTCGCCCACCTTCACCGGCGCGGCGACGATCACCCGCTTCGCGCCGCGGTCGAGGTGGCCCTGCAGTGTCTCGGGCGTGAGGAACTTCCCGGTGCACTCCAGCACCAGGTCGACGCCGAGGTCGCCCCACGGGATGTCGGCCGCCACCGGATGCGACGAGAAGCCGAGCCGCCGCTCGCCGACGCGGATCACCGCCTCGCCCTCGGCTTCGATCGACTCGCGCCAGCGGCCCTGCACGGTGTCGAACGCCAGCAGGTGCGCGGTGGCCGCGGCACCACCCTTGATCTCGTTCAGGTGCACGACCTCGAGCCGGTTGCCGGCGCGCGGATCGTCCGCCTGCCGCTCGGCCGCGCCGAAGGCGGCGCGCAGGGCGAGCCGGCCGATGCGTCCCATGCCGTTGATGCCTACTTTCATCGTGTCGCTCCTGTTCGATATTTCGATGGTAGTCGAAAGGTACGGGCCGGTTGTGACCATGCCATGACAGTCGACGCGGACCGCCCGTCCGAGCGTCCTGCTTGCGCCACGCCCGTCTGCTCGCTACGATTCCTCTGACCGTAACGAGATTCCGTTCAACGGAACATCGTATCTGCGCGGTTGCCTTCAGGGCGACTGCATCCGACCGTCAGGAGGACCCATGCCCGCCCCGGCCCCCGCACCCGTTCGCAATGCGTCCCATATCGGCCGCCCGTTGCGCGCTGCCGACGTCACCCACGGCGAGGATGGCGGATTGCGCCTGTCCGGCGCCGAATGCACCGCCTGTGGCACCCGCATCTTCCCGGCTGCACCGGTCTGCCCGTCCTGCAATGCCGAGCAACTGAAGCCGCTGCCGCTCGGCGCGACCGGCACGCTCTACGCCTACTCGACCGTGCATGTCGCACCCGCCGTCTGGCAGGTGCCGTACGTGATCGGCTATGTCGACCTGCCGGAAGGCGTTCGCGTGTTCGGCAAGGTGGCCGGCAGCGACGGCGTCGCCGCCGGGCTGGCGCCCGACCTCACGGTGCGCGTGCATGTCGAGGAAGACGCTGCCGCAGACGCGAGCGCGGCTGCCCCCACCTACCGCTACTGGTTCGCGCCCGCCTGACCGGCGGCGCCCCTGGAGGACAGTCGATGAACGCCAACCTGCGCCCCGTGTCGGTGATCGGTACCGGCATGATCAAGTTCGGGAAACACCGCGACCTCACCGTGCCCGCTCTCGCCCAGCCCGCCGTGCGCGATGCGCTGCGCGAAGCGCAGCTCGAGCCGAAGCAGATCGAGGCGATCTATGCCGGCACCGCCACCTCGGGCTGGATGCCCGGCCAGCGGGTCGCCCGCGACACCGGCATGAGCGGTGTGCCGGTGGTCAACTGCGAGAACGCCTGCTCGAGCAGCGCCACCGCGTTCCGCGAAGCCTGGGTCGCCGTCGCGGCCGGCCTGTACGACTACGTGCTGGTGTTCGGCGTCGAACAGCTCACCAAGCTCGGCGGCGGTACGCTGCCGCTCGACCAGGACGACATCGAAGTGTCGAACGGCATGGTGATGCCGGCGCTCTATGCGATGCGTGCGCAGCGCTACCTGCACGACTACGGCGCGACCGAGCAGGACCTCGCGCAGGTCGCGGTGAAGGCGCGCCGGCATGGCGCGCTGAATCCCGATGCGCAGTTCCGCACCGAGACCACGGTCGAGGAAGTGCTCGCCTCGCGCCGCATCGCCGATCCGCTGACCCTGCTGCAGTGCTGCCCGACCGGCGACGGCGCGGCAGCGGTAGTGATCTGTCCGACCGAGCGCGCGTCGGCCCATTCCGACCGTCCGGTGAAGGTGCTCGGTTCGCACCTCGCCTCGGGCAAGTACATCCCCGGCTTCCGCGACATGACCACGCCCGAGATCACCCGGCGCTGTTCCAGCGAGCTGTACGAAGAGACTGGCATCGGCCCCGAGGACATCGACGTGCTCGAATGCCATGACGCCTTCACCATCGCCGAGCTGCTGTACTACGAAGCGCTCGGCCTGTGCCCGCGCGGCGAGGCGGTGCGATTGCTGCGCGACGGCACCACCTCCCTCGGCGGGCGGGTGCCGGTCAACCCGAGCGGCGGCCTGCTGTCCAAGGGCCATCCGGTCGGTGCCAGCGGCGCGGCTCAGATCGTCGAGATCGTGCGCCAGCTGCAGGGACGCTGCGGCAGCCGCCAGGTCGAGGGCGCGAAGGTCGGCCTGACCCATGTCACCGGCGGCGGTACCTCCGGCTTCGACCACGGTGCTTGCGCGATCCACCTGTTCGGCACCTGAGCGCCCCGGTGTCCGAACTGCTCGCGGCTGACGGCCTGGTGCCTGCATCGCCGTCCCCGGCGCGTCCGCGCCAGCCGGCCGATTCCGGCACGGTCGCGCGGGCGGTCGCGGTGCTGCGCGCGGTGGCGGAATCCGACGACGGCACCCAGATCAAGCGCATCAGCGCCGAGCTCGGCCTGCCCGCCTCGACGGTACACCGGCTGCTCGAGCTGCTGATGCGCGAAGGCATGGTCGAGCGTGACGAGGAAGCGCCCACTTACCGGGCAGGCCGCGAATTCCTGAGACTGTCTTCGGTGGTCGCGAGCCGCCATCCGTTGCAGGCGATCGCTGCACCGCTGCTCGAGCAGGCGGTCGGGTCGATGAACGAGACCGCCTACCTGTGCCTGTACCTGCCTCGGGAACGGCGTCTCACCTTCGCCTCGCATGTCGAATCGACGCATCCGCTGGGCTACCGGGTGCGCAGCCACGAGCCGCAGACCCTGCTGACCGGCGCCTCCGGGCGCTCGATCCTGGCCTTCCTGCCGCCGGACGAACTGGCCGCGGTGCTCGCGCGCGAAGGCCTGGCCGGCCATCTCGATCTCGCGCAGGACCTGGCGGCGATCCGTGCGCGCGGCTATGCGCTGTCGTTCGGGCAGCGCATCGCCGGCGCGGTCGGCATCTTCGCGCCGGTGTTCGGCGCGGGCGGACGCGTCACCGGTTCGCTCGGCTTCACCATTCCAGAACAACGATTCGAACCAGCCCGCGAGGCCGAGTTCGCGCGCGAGGCCTGCCGCCTCGCCGCCGAACTGTCCGCGGGACTGGGCTACCGCGCCCGAGAGAGCGCCTGAGGAGCAGACCGATGACAGAAGCCGCGCAGCCTGCCGCGCCCGCACCTTCCGACGCCAGTGCAGCCCGCGGCGCACAGCCGCTGAAGGGACTGCGCGTGCTCGACCTGACCCAATTCCTGTCCGGGCCGTACGCGACGCAGATCCTCGCCGACCTCGGCGCCGAGGTGATCAAGGTCGAGCCGCATGGCGGCGATTCGTCGCGCCATATCCCGCCGTATTTCGTCGACCGCGACAGCGCCTACTACCTGAGCGTGAACCGCAACAAGCAGAGCGTCGCGGTGGACATGAAGCACGCCGACGGCAAGGCGCTGGTGCGCGAACTGGCGCTCAAGAGCGACGTGCTGATCGAGAACTTCCGCCCGGGCGTGGCCGCCAAGCTGGGCCTCGATCCGGTCGCGTTGTCGGAAGCGCATCCGGGCCTGGTCTGGTGCAGCATTTCCGGTTTCGGGCAGGATGGCCCGTACCGTGAACTCCCGGCCTACGACATGATCGTGCAGGCGCTGTCCGGCGGCATGAGCCTCACCGGCGAGAGCGGCGGCCTGCCGGTACGCTCGGGCATTCCGCTCGGCGACCTGGCGGCCGGCATGTTCGCGGTGATCTCCATCCAGGCCGCGCTGCTCGAGCGCACGCACACCGGCCGCGGCAAGCAGATCGACATCTCGATGCTCGACTGCCAGGTGTCGATGCTCACCTATCAGGCGGCCTACCACCTGATCGCCGGCGTGGTGCCTGGCACCCAGGGCCGCGCGCATGATTCCTTCGCCACCTACCGCACCTTCATCGCCGGCGACGGCGTCAACGTGGTGGTCTGTGCGAACACCGACCGGATGTGGGAGGACATGGCGCGCGAGCTCGGTGTCGCCGTCCTGCTCGAGGACCCGCGCTACAAGACCAATGGCGATCGCCATGCCAACCGCGACACCCTGCTGCCGGCGCTCGACCAGGCCTTCCTGACGCAGCCAGCCGAGCACTGGGTCGCGCGCTTCCGCGCGAAGGGTATCCCGGTGGGCAGCGTGAATACGCTCGATCGCGCACTGAGCGATCCGCAGGTGCTGCACCGGCAGATGGTGCTGCCGCTCGACGACGGCCGTGGCCACCGGATCTCGGTCGCCGGCAATCCGATCAAGTTCACCGGCGAGGTGCCGCCGCCGGACCGCTACCCGCCGACGCTCGGCGAGGACAATGCGCGGGTGCTGGCCGACGTGCTGCAGTGGGATGCCGCGCGCATCGCCGCGCTGGTGGAGGCCGGCGTACTGAAGGCCGCCGTGGCCTGAGCGGCCCCCTTCCTGATTTCCCGATTTCCCGACTTTCCGAATCACTCGCGCATAGCACTGGAGACTTGCAGATGGACCTCAGACTTTCCGGCAAACGGGTACTGATCACCGGAGCCTCGCAGGGCATCGGCCTGGGCGTGGCCGAGGGCTTCGCGGCCGAAGGCTGCCACCTGATCCTCAATGCCCGCAACGCCGCTCTGATGGACGACGCTGCGGTCGAACTGCGCAAGCTCGGCGCGGCATCAGTCACCGTACATGCGAGCGACCTTGCGGCGCCGGGCGCCGCGGCGGCGCTGTCGGCGGCAGCGGGGGTGGTCGACGTGCTGGTGAACAATGCGGGCGCGGTGCCGCAGGGCTCGATCGACCAGATCGACGAGGAGCGCTGGCGCACGGCCTGGGACCTTAAGATCTTCGGTTACATCAACCTGAGCCGCGAGGTGTACGCAGGCATGGCCGCGCGCAAGTCGGGCGTGATCGTGAACATCATCGGCGTGTCGCCGTTCCATCCGACCAACAAGAACGTGGCCGGCGCCGCCGGCAATGCCGCGCTGATGGCGCTGACCGAATGCATGGGCACCGGTAGCCTGGACGATGGCGTGCGGGTGGTCGGCATCAACCCGGGCGCGACCGAGACGCAGCGCCAGGTGGTGCGCTGGAAGGCACGTGCGCAGGCGGCCTTCGGCGACGAGAACCGCTGGCGCGAACTCACGACCAACTTCCCGCTGGGCCGGCTGGCCCGCGTCGACGAAGTCGCCGACATGGCGGTGTTCCTCGCGTCCGAGCGCGCGTCCTACGTCAGCGGCACGATGATCAGCGTCGATGGCGGATCGGGGTTCTCGCGGTGAGCGGCCCGGGAAAAGCAGTCGCACCCTCGCCGATGATCCGCTCGCTGTCGGCGTACATGGCGAAGGCGATCGACCGGCCGCTGCCGGCGAAGGTGGCCGAGAAGACCAAGCACCACATTGCCGACTCGCTGGCGGCAATCGTCTCCGGTACGAAGCTGCTGCCGGGCCGCAAGGGTATCGAGTACGTGTCGACGCAGGGCGGCGTGGCGCAGGCGACCGTGATGGGCACGACGCTGTCGACTTCCGTCACGTTGGCCGCCTTCGCCAATGCGATGTCCGCGCATGCCGACGAGACCGACGACTCGCATCAGGGCGGCCTGTTCCATCCCGGCTGCGCGGTGGTGCCGGCTGCGTGGGCGATGGGCGAACTCAAGCGCTCTTCGGGCACCGACCTGCTGCGCTCGGTGGCGCTGGGCTACGACGTCGGCGCGCGCTTCTCGATGGCGCTCGGCGGTATCCAGTTCCTGCTGGCCGCGCATTCCTCGCATGCGTTCGGTGCGATCTTCGGTGCCTCGGCGGCGGCCGGTTCGCTTGCGCGCTTCGATGCCCAGCGCATGCGCTGGCTGCTGTCCTACACGGCGCAGCAGGCCTCCGGCCTGTCGTGCTGGATCCGCGACCCCGACCATGTCGAAAAGGCGTTCGACTTCGCTGGCATGCCGACGCGTAACGCGATGTCCGCAGCGACCATGGTCGACGCCGGCTTCAACGGCGTCGACGATTCGTTCAGCGGCGCGCGCAGCTTCTTCCTTGCCTACGACAAGCACACCGATACCTCGCATGTCGCGCGCGACCTCGGCCGCACCTGGGAGATCATGCGTTCGAACATCAAGAACTGGTCGGTTGGCTCGCCGATCCAGGCCGCGCTCGATTCGCTGATCGCGCTGATCCGTGCCCATGCCCTCACCCCGGCGAACGTGAAGCGTATCCACGTGCAGGTGCAGGACACCGAGTCCGAGATCGTGAACAACCGTGACATGCCGGACATCTGCATGCAGCACCTGCTCGCGGTGATGCTGATCGACGGTGGCCTCACCTTCGATTCGTCGCACGACGACGAGCGCATGCATGACCCGGCAGTGCTCGCGGTACGCAAGCGCATCGTCTACGAGGGCAGCGCCGCACTGAGCAAGGCGGGCGGCCGGCAGGCGATCCTGGAGATCGAGACGACCGACGGACGCACGCTCAGGCACCATACCGAAGTGGTGCGCGGCGCGTGGCAGAACCCGATGACCCGCGCGGAGGTCGACGACAAGTGCCTGCCGTTGATGGCCCCGGTGCTCGGCCGTCGCCGGGCGCGCACGCTGCTTGACCGGGTCTGGGCGCTGGACGAGGTGCAGGACATCCGCTCCCTTCGCAAGCTGCTGCAGCCCGCGGCCTGAGCAAACACAAGAAAGCCTGGAACAGGCGATACCGGAGGAGCCCATCCATGAACACTGCAACCGCTTCCGCGCTGCTGCTCGGCGGAGTACTTGGCGCCAGCGCCATCGACGCCGCCGCCCAGGCGGCCTTCCCCGCACGGCCGATCCGCATGCTGGTCGGGTCCGCACCCGGCGGCGGGCTGGACGTGTCGGCGCGCGCGCTGTCCGAGCCTTTGAGTGCAGCGCTCGGCCAGCCGGTGCTGGTCGACAACCGGCCCGGCGCGGCGGGTAGCCTGTCGGGGCAGATTCTGAGCAAGGCCCCGCCCGACGGCCATACGATCTGCCTCGGCGCGATCGGCAACTTCGCGGTCAACTACTTCCTGTACAAGGACATCGGCTACCACCCGCTGAAGGACCTCGCGCCGATCACCGGCATCGCCGACGCGACCAACATCCTGGTGGTGCATCCCGGCGTCCCGGCCTCGAGCGTCAAGGACCTGCTGAAGCTCGCCTCGACGCAGAAAGGGCTGACCTACGGCTCTTCGGGCACCGGCAACGCAGGCCATCTCGCCGGCGAGCTGTTCGCCGCCTCGACGAAGACCGACCTGGTGCACGTTCCCTACAAGGGCGGCGGCCCGGCGATGATCGACCTGCTCGGTGGCCGCATCACCATGATCTTCGCTTCCCCCTCCACGTCGCTCCAGCATGTGAAGGCTGGCAAGATCCGCGCGCTTGCGGTGACCACCGCAAAGCGTTCGGTGATCGTCCCCGAACTGCCGACGATCGCGGAGTCCGGCGTCACCGGCTTCGACGTCAACAACTGGTACGGCATGGCCGCGCCGGCGCGTACGCCACCGGCGGTCATCGCCCGCCTGAACCGCGACCTGGTCGCGATCCTGAAGACGCCCGAGGTGAGCCGGGTGTTCATAGAGCAGGGCATCGAGCCGGCACCCAGTTCGCCGGAAGCGTTCGGCCGGTTCATCCGCGCCGAGTTCGAGAAATGGGGCCGCGTGCTGCGCGACGCGAAGGTCGTCGCGCAGTGAGCGGCCCGCAATCGTCCTGAAGGAGGCCTGCCAATGGCCAGGGTGTTCCACTGCTCGTTCCCGGTACGCGATCTCGAGTCGACCCGGGCGTTCTACGGCGAGGTGCTTGGCTGCAAGGCGGGCCGAACCGAAGCCGACCGCATCGATTACGATTTCTTCGGCCACCACATCGTTGCGCAGGTGTCGACCGAGGAATCGGCGCACCGCAGCGTCGGGGTGGGCAAGGAGTCGTACCCGTTGCGCCATTTCGGGGTGCTGGTGACGAAGGAGGAGTTCGAACGGCTGGCTGCGCGGCTGCAGGCGGCCGGTGCACCGTGGGTGATTCCGCCCGAGGTACGCCACCAGGGAACGGTGCGCGAGCAGATGACCATGTTCGCGCTCGATCCGTCGGGCAACGGCGTGGAGTTCAAGTCGCTGGCAGACCCGGCGAACGTGTTCAAGGCCTGAGCCTGGCACGCACCAGAACAACCGACGAGGAGGACCGCATGGCCAGCATCGTACATCTTGCAGTCAAGGTAACCGACGTGGAACGCGCAGCGACCTTCTACGAGACCGTGTTCGGCTTCAGGCGCTCCGAGACCACGCGCAAGCGCGGCCATACCTCCTGCCACATGACCGACGGCCGCTTCGACCTGGCGCTGATCCAGTACGACACCGCGGACACGGTCGAGGCGAACTGGGCCGGCGAGGGCCCGTGCATCCACCACTTCGGCATCGCGGTCGAGGACACCGAGGCGGTGCACCGCCGGCTGGTCGACGGCGGCTTCACCATCCTCAGTTCGCCGGGCGTGCTGCCGATCAAGTTCCGCGGCCCGGACGGCGTGGTGATGGAAGTCGGCCCGTCTTCGATCTTCCCCGGGGTCGACGAAGGCGCCGCCGCGGAGCGCATGGCCACCCTGCAACAAGCGGAGAAAGCATGAAGAAGTTCAGCGTCAGTCCTGAAGCCTATGTCGAGATCCTCAATCTGTACTCCGCCTACAACCTGTCGAGCGACTCCGGCGATGCAGAGTGGTACGCGAGTTGCTTCACGGAAGACGGCGAACAGCACGGCACCTACGACATCGTCGGCCGCGCCAACCTCGTCGAGTACAAGAAGAAGGACTATGCGACCCGTACCCACCTGTACCGCCGCCACTGGAACGGCAGCATCCATCTCGAGCAGATCGACGAAGACACGATCCGCGGCCGCTGCTACCTGTTCGGCTACAACGGCGAACCCGGGACGCTGCCGCACGTGACCCATGCCGGCGTCTACACCGACACCATCAAGCGCGTCGATGGCGAATGGAAGTTCGCGCACCGCAAGCTGGTGTTCGACGGAGTGAAGAAGTGACGTCGAAAGTCACTGCAGCTGCTGCACCGGCCGCCCATCCGCTCGATTACGCGACAGTGGCCGGCCTGCTGGCGATGTACCGGCGGCGCGAGGTGTCGCCGGTCGAGGTGGTTCGCCATCAGTTCGAGCGCGTCGCCCGCCATGAGTCGAGCCTGCATTGCTTCGTGACCCAGACGCCCGAGGTCGCGATGGCGCGGGCGCGTGAAGCCGAGGCGATCTGGATGCGCAGCGACGCCCATTCGATCGCTCCGATGCTGTGCGGCATTCCGTACGGCCTGAAGGACGTGATCTCCACGGCCGGCATCCTGACTACCGGCCAGTCGAAGATCCTGCAACACAACGTACCTTCGAAGGACGCCGCGGTCGAGGCGCGGATGAAGGGTGGCGGTGGCGTGCTGATGGGCAAGCTCACCACCTACGAGTTCGCGCATGGCGGGCCGTCCTGGGACCTGCCCTGGCCGCCGGCGATGAACCCGTGGAAGCCTGGCTATCTGCCCGGCAGTACCAGCAGCGGTGCCGGTGCGGCGATCGCCGCCGGCCTGCTGCCGGCCGCGATCGGCACCGACACCGGTGGCTCCATCCGCATGCCTGCCGCTGTGTGCGGCATCGTCGGCGTCAAGCCGACCTACGGGCTGGTCAGCCGGCAGGGCGTGCTGCCGAACACCTTCACCTTCGACACCTGCGGTCCGATGGCGCGCACGGTCGAGGATGCCGCGCTGATGCTGGGCGCGATCGCCGGCTACGACGACGAGGATGTCGCCAGCGCGGACCATCCGGTGCGCGACTGCATGGCTCACCTCAACCTCGGCGTGCGCGGCGTGCGCATCGGCTGGGTGCGCCACTGGTACGACGGCGATGCCAACTGCCATCCCGATGTCGCACCGGCGGTCGAGCAGGCGATGAAGGTGCTGGCCGATGCCGGTGCGATCGTAGAGGAGATCCGTCTGTCCGACCTGCTCGTGTACCAGGACTGCAAGACCACGATCTCGATCACCGAGATGTTCAGTGCCTACGAGCATGAGTTCCGGACGCGGCCGCAGGACTTCGGCCTGATGTTCCGCAACAAGGTGCTGTCCGGTTCGCTGATCCGGGCGGAAGACTACTTCCAGGCACTGCGCCAGCGGTTGTGGCTGGCGCGCGAACTGTCGCGCGCGTTCCGGGAGTACGACGTGATCGCGACCGCGGGCTGGATGACGCCGGCAGACAAGGCGCGGCCGGACAAGCTCGACAAGTTCCTGCGTCCGCCGAACATCACCACGCCGTTCAACATCGGCGGCGGCCCGGCGATGAACATCCCGTGCGGATTCAGTACGGACGGCCTGCCGCTCAGCCTGCAGATCGCCGCCGACCATTTCGACGAGCCGATGATGTTCCGCGTCGGCCATGCCTATCAGCAGCTGACCGACTGGCACCAGCGTCGCCCGACCGAAGGAATGCACCAGTGACCCGATCGTTCGTGTTGCCCGAACCCGGCGCGAAGACGCTGGAACCTTTGCCGCCGTCCTCGCGCGAGGACATCGAGCGGATGGCAAGGCAGGCGGGTCTCGACCTGCCGCCGCAGCTGATGGAAGAACTGTGCGTGTCCTATCCGGCGTTCGAGGCGATGGTGCGCCGGCTGCCCAGGATGCGCGCCCGCTTCGACGAGCCGGCGCATCATCTGGTCGACGTCGAGCGCGTCCGGGCACTGGACTGATCTCAGGGAGAACGAAGCGATGGACTATTACGACTGGGTTGCCGACCAGCTGGGCAAGGCACCCTCGGTGATCGACTGGAAGGACATCCCCGCCGAGGACGTGTCCGATCCGAACCTCACCACCCATTCCGGCACCACCCGCCAGACCTGGGTCGGCGACAAGGTGATGATGACCCGCGTGGTGGTCAAGCCGAACTCGAAGGGCAAGCCGCATTTCCATCCGTCCGAACAGGTGTCGATGATCCTGCGCGGCGGCGTCAAGGTGTACATGCATGGCCGTGAGCAGCTGGCGATGGCCGGGTCGATCGTGCACATCCCGGGCAACGCGGTGCACATGTTCGAGATCCTCAGCGAAGAGACCGAGATCCTCGATGTGTACACCGTGAACGCTTCGGTCGAAGAGCTTCGAAAACAGTATCCCCAGGAGACCTGAACATGAAGTCGAAGCATCCGAAGCGTGCCTTGCGCGCCACTGCCGGCGCGCTGGCTGCCGCCGCGACCGTCGCCACGACGTTCGTCGCCACCGCGATCGTGGCCGTGCCGGCGACGGCACACGCCCAGACGCCTGCAGCAGCCGGGTTCCCCCAGCGCCCGATGCGCCTGATCCTGTCGGTGCCGCCGGGTGGCGCCGCCGACTTCACCGGCCGCGTGGTCGCCGCGAAGATGGGCGAGCTGGCCGGCCAGAGCGTGGTGGTCGAGAGCCGCCCGGGTGCCGGCGGCATCGTCGCCTCCGAGTTCGTGACCAAGGCCACGCCCGACGGCCACACGCTGATGCTCAGCTCGAGCACCACGCATGGTGCGGCACCCGTGCTGTACAAGAAGCTTCCCTACGACGCGATCACGAGCTTCACCCACATCTCGGGCGTGTCGCTGCTGCCGGCGATGATGGCGATCAACGCAGACGTGCCGGCGAAGACGGTGAAGGAGTTCATCGCGGTCACCCGTGCCGCACCGGGCAAGTACATGTTCAGCTCGTCGGGCAACGGCAGCGCACCGCAGCTGTTCGGCGAGGCGTTCAAGATCCGCACCGGCGCGAACCTCACCCATGTGCCCTACAAGGGCAGTGGCCCGGCGGTCGTCGACCTCGCGACCGGCCAGGTGCACATGATGATGGACGGCCTGCCGTCGCTGATCAACCAGATCAAGAGCGGCCGGCTGCGTGCGCTGGCGGCCCTGGCCGACAAGCGCTTCGCGGTGTTCCCGGACGTGCCGACCATCGCGGAAGCCGGCTTCCCGGGCCTGGAGGACGGTGTCTGGTACGGCATCTCTGCACCGGCCGGCGTGCCGGCGCCGATCGTCGACGTCCTGGCGAAACTCACTGCCCGCACCATCACCAGCCCCGACGTTGTGGAACGCTTTCTGACCGTCGGCGGCATCCCGCTCGTGATCGGGCCGAAGGAATACGTGGCGTTCATCCAGGGCTACAACAAGCGCTGGGGCGAGATCGTGCGCGCCGCCAGCGTCGTTCCCGACTGAGGCCTGCGCGACGCGCCGGCGCCTGCGCGCCCACCGCGCGGGTCTCGATCAGCTGCTGCAGGTCAGTCCGAGCTGCCTGCGCAGCGCGGCGGCCTCCTTCGGGGGCTCGCGCGTCATCAGCGCGCAGGCGGTGAAGTTGCCGTGCATGCGGCGTCGGGGGCGGTCGACATAGAGCCAGTCGACGATGTCCGCCTTCGCGAATGCGTGGACGTCTCCGGCCTTGAGCGCCTTCACCATGCGCGGTTCGTTGTCGAGGCGGCCGCTGAGCCGTTCGCCGTCGATCGACAGGTTGCCGATCCAGACGTATTCAAGGTCGCTGCCGCTGCGGATGCCGATCTTCACCGCAAAGCTGCCGCTGCCGGCCGGTGGCGACGCCAGCTTTGCGAGGAATCCGTCGAGACCGGCACGCGCGGCATCGAACGCCTTGCGCATCGCCGGATCTTCGTCGGGCATTGCAACCGGCTCGTCCTTGCGCGCGCGCTCGACCAGCGTCGCCGCATGCAGAGGGGAAGGCATCGCCAGGACGGCTGCCACTGGAAGGGCAGGCGCGAGGGACAGGCAGAGCAGCAGCGTGCGGATGGAGGTCACCGCCCGATCGTACGGGGTTTCCTGTCTACCCGCCGAGCATCGGCGTTGCCTCTGCGCTACCGAATCAGAGGAACCAGCTGGTGACCACCATCGCCACCGCGATTGCCCACAGCGCGAAGGCAAGCAGGATCTGCAGGCGCAGCCGGGCCGCATCCTTTCGCAGCGACGCGGGCAGAGCCTGGAACGAGTCCGGGCGCGTCAGCAGCCAGATGCCGAAGCGCGACGGCGTGAGCCAGCCCAGGGTGAGGAAGTAGAGCGGCCCCGGACGGCCGAGCTCCGCGTGCAGCGCCGGCCAGTCACGCTTCACCTCGCCCAGGAAGCGCATCGAGATGGCGGTGGCCACACCCAGGACCAGCAGCAGCAGACCGCCCAGCAGCCATGCGTATGGCACGAGATCCGCGCGGGTCACGACGGCAAGAGGTGCCGGTACTCCGGGCGCACCTTCGCAAGTACATGGTCGCGGGTCAGCACCGCCTCGCAACTGCGCAATGCGGTGGAAACCAACGCGGGCGATGGAACCGCGAACCCGTCCTGTGCATCGGCACCGAGGTGGAACAGCGTCGCGTTCGGGACGCCATCGAGCCGCCCTTCGCCGATCGTGGTGGAGGCGATGCGCGACACCGCTTCGGGCGCCTGCGCGTCGAAGCCCTCGCCGAGGGAGGCATGCCAGTGGGCCAGATAGACGAACGCGAATACACCGCCAGCAACCCGCTCGATATCGACGAGGTCGATCACCTCGCCGCGCACGCGCCACCAGGTGTCGCCACGCTTCCGGAACGCCGGCAGTGCATCCTGCAGGGGCTCGAGCTGCGCGAGGAGCCCTGCGGCACCGGCCGCCGGATCAAAGCCCTGCTCCCAGGCTTCGAACCATGCGAGCGCCTGGTTCTCGAGCGACACCACGAGCGTGGCTGCGTCATGCGAAGCGAGGTGCGACGGCCACCACCAGGTGTTCTTGAACGGCGCGACCGGGGACAACTCGTACGAACCGTCCGACCCTGCCGGGCCTTCCTCGAGCAGGAAGTAAACCGCGCTGCCGTCGCCGTCGCGTCCGTTGCGCAGACCGACGACCTGGCGCATGACGCCGACTGTGCGCACGAACCGGCCGTGCGCGTTCGTCGCCGCGAAGCCGCGCGGCAGCAGGGTCGCTTGCAGCACGTCGAGCAGCGTGGGATCGGTCATCGCCGTGCCGGCAGCGCATGCAGCAGGCGATCGATGCGACCGGCCCCCGGCGCGCCCGTCATCCGCAGCTGCTCAGTACTGCGCAAAGATCCGCCGCATCCCGGCCGGATCGTGCGCGCGCGACAGCGCGAGCATCAGCAGGATGCGCGCCTTCTGCGGGTTGAGGTTGTCCGCCGGCACGATGCCCAGTTCGTCGTGCTCGCCATGGGCCAGCACGCGACCGTTGCCCAGCCGGTTCGAGCGCACGAAGACGATGCCATCGCCGCGCTCGCGCGATTCGCGCACGATGTCCTTCTCGACATCCGACAGCATACCCGCGCCGGTGCCGGTGAACACGAAGCCCCGCGTGCCGGCGGCGCGCAGCGCATCGATCACGACCCTGGCGTCCGACTCGACATAGCCGTACACGATCTCGACCTTCGGCAGGTCGCCGACCGGCTCGCCCGCGAACTCGGAATCGACCGTGTGCCGCTTCTCGGGACGCCGGTAGTAGGCGATCCGGTCGGCATCCGCATAGCCGATGAAGCCGAGGTCGCCCGATCGGAAGGTCTCGACGCGATAGGTGTTGGTCTTGGTGACGTCGCGCGCGGCATTGATCTCGTCGTTGAGCATCACCAGCACGCCGCGGCCGCGGGAGTCCGGGCAGGCCGCCACGCGCACCGCGTTGACCAGGTTCAGCGGACCGTCCGGGCTGAGCGCCGTCGCCGGCCGTTGCGAACCCACCAGCACGACCGGCCGATCGTGGCGCACGGTGAGGTTCAGGAAGTACGCCGTCTCTTCCAGCGTGTTGGTGCCGTGCGTGACGACGATGCCCGCGAGGTCGGGGTCGCTGGAGAACAGCGCATCGATCCGCGCACTCAGCGAGCGCCAGACCTCGAACACCATGTTCGAGCTGGCGATGTTGCAGACCTGCTCGACCTGCACATCGGCCACGCGCGCAAGCTCCGGTACCGCCTCGACCAGTTCGGCACCGGTCGCCGAGCCCGCCTTGTACTCGTGCGACAGGCTCGAACCGGCGCGTCCTGCGATGGTGCCGCCGGTGGCGAGGATGGCGACTTTTGGAAGGGATGTCTGGGTCATGTAAGTCGATCGTTCAGCCGCGCAGCAGCTCTGCCACTTCACCCGCGCGCGGGAAGCGTCCCGTCGAGCGCTTCGAGTAGACGAGCCGGCCATCGACCTCGACCTCGAACACACCGCCACTCGACTTGACCTGCGTGACGCGGGCGCTGAAGTCCCGCGCGAGTTCGGCCGCCAGACTGGCGGCCCGTGCCTGGTACCCTCAGGCGCCGCAATACGTGATGCTGATGTCCACGGAAGCTCCTTTCAAGTCAGGCCGCCAGCTTACCGGTTCGCAGCCTGCCACGGGTTCAGCGCGGCCATGTACGCTCGCGGTGTCGAGAGTCGCCAACGGGACAGGCGACCCGCTTTCCCAATCGAGGAGGACCGAAGCGATGAATCGCTCGCCATCGAACACCCGTCGCAGCCGTGCCGTACTGATCGCCATGGTCGCGGCGGCCCTGCCCGGCGCCGCGCATGCCCAGGCCTTTCCGAGCCAGTCGATCCGCATGGTGGTGGCCTTCCCTGCGGGCGGCGGCACCGACCTCACCGCGCGCCTGGTTGCCGAACACATGCGCCAGACGCTCGGCGTGCCGATCGTGGTCGAGAACCGCGCCGGCGCCAGCGGCATGATCGGCACGCAGTTCGTCGCCAAGTCGAAGCCCGACGGTTACACCATCCTCGCCAACTCCGGCGAGGTGGCGGTGAACCCGCACCTGTACAAGCCGATGGCCTACGACTGGGACACCGACCTCATCCCGCTGACGATGATGGTACGCGTGCCAAACGTGCTGGCCGTGAACCCGGACGTACCGGCGCGCACCGTCGCTGAGCTGATCGCCTGGGCGAAGCAGCAGTCGGGCAAGCTCACGTTCTCGTCCAGCGGCATCGGAAACCCGCAGCAGCTCACCGGCGAGCTGTTCAACCGGATGGCCGGCGTGAAGATCATCCACGTGCCCTACAAGGGCGCCGCCCCGCAGATCGCGGACGTCGTCGGCAAGCACATCACGATGACCTTCGTGTCGATCGGCGCGGCGTTGCCATTCATCGAGAGCGGCCGGCTGCGCGCGATCGGCGTGACCTCGTCCACGCGCGTGTCGGCACTGCCCAACGTGCCACCGATCTCGGACACCCCGGGGCTCGCCGGGTTCGAGGTGATCAACTTCTTCGGACTGATGCTGCCGGCCGGCACGCCACCGGCGATCGTGAAGACTCTGAACGGCGCGGCAGTAGCAGCGCTGAAGGTGCCGGAGATCGCGACCAAGCTGCGCGAGAACGGCTTCGAGCCGTCGCCGACCACGCCGGATCAGTTCCGCGAGTTCATCCGGGCCGAGTCGATGAAGTTCGGGAAGATCGTGGTCGAGGCGGGGGTGAAGGCCGAGCAGTGATGCCGGGCGTGAGCCCGGCTGCGGCAGCCGGCAGCGCCAGCGCGGAGAACAGGCCGGCGAGTGCGGCGGCAAGCGGGGTCGGTGAGAGGTTCATCTTCAACGCAATGCCACCCAGAACATCGAAAGCCCGGATACGATCATCAGCGCATCGATCAGGTGCCGGAACTCGTGCGGCGTCATCCGCTGCAGGATACGCCTGGAGACGAAGGCGCCGGCCATCATCGAACTGCCGACGGCCAGCCCCCTGAGGATGGTATCAGCAGGCAACGCGTCCGCCATGCCGAAGGCCATCACCTTGCTGAAGTAGACGACGCACGATGCAGCCGCCTCGGTGGCGATGAACGCGCCCTTCTCCAGCCCGGCGCCGATGAAGATCGGCACCTGGATCGGCCCGGTCGACACGACGATGCCGGTCAGGAAGCCCACCGGCGCACCGAGCAGCGCGAGGTCCCGGTACGACAGTTGCAGCCGCCGGCGGTGGAACCAGCGCCGCGCCGGCACCATCGCGATGAAGAATGCACCGAGCGCGATCTCGATCACCCGCGGCGGCACCGCCAGCAGCGTCTTGACGCCGAGGATCGCGCAGGGCACCGCGGTGGCGCTGTAGGCGCCGCAGACGCGCCAGTCGACCAGGCGCCACCACGCGAGCACCTTGCCGATGTTGCCCAGTACCGCGGCGATCGCCATGATCGGTACTGCCTGCTGCGGGCCGAACGCGACCACCAGGACAGGCATCAGGATCAGCGAGGCCCCGGTGCCGACGATGCCACTGATCGTGCCCGCCACGAGGCCGACGGCGAGGACGAGGATCAGTTCCAACCGGGGCAGGCCGAGGTCGGTACTTCCATCATCCCCGTCGTTCCGCCTTCCAGGCCCGATGCGGCCCCGCACCGCTCGGACGGCGAAAATCCTCCGGCACGCTCTGGTGGCTGATCTCGCGCAGTCCGTATTGCTGCACGAGTGGCTCGTCGATCCTGAATGACCGCAGGTTGGTGGAAAAGAACAGTTCGCCGCCGTCGGCCAGCAAGGCATGGCACTGGCTCACCAGCCGCACATGGTCGCGCTGCACGTCCAGCACGCCGACCATCTTCTTCGAGTTCGAGAACGAAGGCGGGTCGAGCACGATCACGTCGAAGCGCTCGCGCGCGGCTACCGCCGAATCCAGCCATGCCAGCGCGTCGGCGCTTACCAACTGGTGGCGGCGGGTGTCGATGTCGTTCAGGGCAAGGTTGCGCGCGGTCCATGCCTGGTAGGTGTTGGAGAGATCCACCGTGGTCGAATGGTCGGAGCCAGCCCTCGCGGCATGCACGGTGAAGCTGCCGGTATAGGCGAACAGGTTCAGGAAGCGCGTGCCCGCGCCGTGCCTTGCCCGTGCGGCGATGTTCTCGGCCACCATGGCGCGCATGGGCCGGTGGTCCAGGAAGAGTCCGGTATCCAGGTAGGCGTCGAAGTTGACCTCGAACCGGAGACCGGACTCTTCCACGACGAAGATCTCGGCTACCTCGTCATCGAGCTTCTCGTACTGCGACGTACCGCGCTGGCGCTCGCGGCGCTTGAGGTGCAGTTGCGCCGCCGGCACCCCGCACACCTCGCAGATGCTGTCGCACACTGCGATCAGCCATGCAGTGTAGTCCGCATCGCTGCGCTTCCAGCCGGTGTCGATCTCCTGGACGTGCAGGTGTGTTTCGGCGCGCGGCGAAACCGTTTCGAACCAGTCGATGGCGAACGGAAACTGCGGCACGTCGCGTCCGTAGATGCGGAAGCACGAGATGCCGCGGCGTCGCGCCCACTTGTGCCAGTGTGCGAGGTTCTTGCGCAGGCGGTTGGTGAATGGCGCGACGTCGGACGGCGGGGCGGTCGCAGGGTCAGGCCGCACCTGGCTATCGCAGCACGTAGCTTGCAAGCACGGACTGAACCTCATAGATACTGAGTTTCTTGTTGAACTGCTTCTGTATCGGAGCTGCAGTGCTCGAGATCCAGATCTTCAACTCGGCGTCGAGATCGAATGTTCCTGCCGTCTCGATGCTGAAGTGGGTGATGCTCTTGTACGGAATGGAGTGGTACTCGACCTTGCTTCCCGTGATGCCTTGCTTGTCAACGAGCACCAGGCGTTTTTCGGTGAAGACAAAGTAATCTCGTATCAACTGATAGGCATGTTCGACCTTCTCGCCTGGCGCAAGGATCTGGCTGAACTCAGCCTGGATCTTGTTGGTGTCGATCTTCGATGCGTTGCCGAGCATCCCGTCGAGAAGTCCCATGTGTACTTTCGGGTTCAGGTAGGTTCGATGAGTCTACCAAGGTCGGACAGGTGCGGTCTGACGTCACTCAGGGTGGTGACCCCTCACGGAATGAGCGCCGCTGCGACCTGCCGGTCTTCCCGGTTCACGCCGGCAGTCCCAGGAACCCCTTCACGTTTCGGATGAACGTCGCCTGCCGATGCGCCCGTATCTCGCGCGTCGACGATCCGATATGCGGCACCAGCATCACCTGCTCCATCGCACGCAGTTGCGCCGGCACTCGCGGTTCATCCTCGAACACTTCCAGCCCGGCCCCGGCGATGGTGCCCGAGGCCAGAGCCTCGATCAGGGCGGTTTCGTCCACCACCGCGCCGCGGCTGACGTTGACCAGGAAACCCTGCGGGCCAAGCGCCGCGAGCACGTGCGCATCCACCAGCCGCCGGGTGGCTGCGGTCGAGGCGCAGCAGACGACCAGGCAGTCGACGGCCTCCGCCATCCGCACGAGCGAGGGAAAGTAGTGCCCCGGTGCGTCCGCCTTGGGCGATGGCCCATGCCAGGCGATCTTCATGCCGAAGCCTTCGACTCTGCGCGCCACCGAGCGGCCGATCGACCCCAGCCCGACCAGACCGACCGTCTTGCCGCGCAGGTCGGTACTCATCGGGAACGGCCCTTCGGTCCAGCGGCCGGCACGCACGAAGCGGTCGGCTTCGCACAGGCGGCGCATCGTGCCGATCATCAGCCCGAGCGCGACATCGGCAACCGCCTCGTCGGTCCAGTCGGGCGTGTTGCTCACGGTGATGCTGCGCGCCTTTGCGGCCGCGAGGTCGAACGTGCCATGTCCCATGCCGAAGCAGGCGACATGGCCGAGGTTCGGCAGTTCATCGAGGTCGTGTGCCGTAAAGCCGCGCACGCCGGTAGTCACCAGCACGCGGATGCGCGCGCCGTGCTCGCGCAGGAAGGCATCGGGATCGGGCAGCAGCCAGCGCCGGTGCAGCGTGCAGAACGTCTCCGCTTCGGCGAGCGCCGGTGCATAGACCGGCGCGATCGCCAGCAGTTCGGGGCGTGCTTCGCCCGGCATCAGGGCTTCTCGCCGAGCACTTCCAGTGCATTCAACGAGAGGATGCGCTCGCGCTGCGCGTCGGTGAGGCCGTCGACCTGCGCCAGCATGCCCAGCGGATCGTCCTCGGCCATGTCGAACGGTGAGTCGGTGCCGATCATCACGCGGTCGGCGCCGACGCGACGGATCAGGAAGCGCAGCGACTCGACGTCGTGGGTCAGCGAGTCGAACCGGAAGCGGTGCAGCAGCGTCTCGGGCGAGTTCGCGGTGTTGGCCTTGGCTTCCTTGCGCACCTGGTAGCCGTGGTCGAGCCGGCCGAACTGGTAGGGCAGGTGGCCGCCGCCATGGGCGAGGATGAAGTCCAGGTCGGGCAGTGCATCGAGCGTACCGTCGAGCATCAGGTGCGAGGCCATCAGTGCGGTATCGAACGGCAGGCCATGAGTGTTGCCGAGGTAGTAGTTGCAGAGGTCCTTCGGCAGCGCGCCCGCGATGTACGGATGGGCGAACACCGCCACCTTGAGTTCCGCCGCGCGCTTGAGCACCGGACGGAATTTCGCGTCCGAGACCAGGTCGCCCTTGATGCGGCAGCCGAGTTCGACCGCGCGGAAGCCGTGCTCGCGCGTGGCGCGTTCCAGTTCGGCGACTGCGGCGTCGACATCCTGCATCGGCAGCGTCGCCATGCCGCGGAAGCGGGTCGGGCGCGAGGCGACCATCGCGGCGATGCCGTCGTTGAGTACGCGTGCTGCATCGAGGCCCTTGTCGGCGTCGAGCCAGTAGAAGAACACCACCGGCGTCACCGACAGCACGGAAATGTCGATGCCTTTGCGGTCCATGCCGGCGATCTTGGCGTCGACGTCATGGAACTCCGGAAACAGCGGCGAGCCGTGGTTGTCGTCGCGCACCAGTGCCTCGTCGGCGCCGGTGCCGCGCACCGTCATGCCGAAGTCGCGCGGCCGCTGGCGGATCGCCTCGACCATGGCCCTGGGAAGCACATGGCTGTGCATGTCGATCACCGGCGGCTTGTTGCCCTTCATGCTGCGACTCCAGTCGTTCGTTTCGTTCGTTGCGTGGGGTGCCGTAGCGTGCGTGCCTTGATCGGCTGCGCTCAGTCGGCCTTGATGCCCGCGTCCTTGATCACCTGGGCGAATCGCTTCGATTCGCTGCGGATGAACGCGCCGAATTCCTCGGGCGTGCTGGTCATCGGTTCGACGCCGGCGCTGGCGAACTTGGGCTTCATGTCCGGTGCGCTGACGGCCTTCGCCAGTTCCGCATTCAGGCGGTTGATGATCTCACGCGGCGTCCCGGTCGGCGCCAGCATGCCGTACCAGACGCTGATCTCGAAGTTCGGGAAGCCCGACTCCTTCGAGGTCGGCACGTTCGGCAGGTCGCTGAAACGCTCGGGCATCAGCACGGCCAGCGCGCGCACGCGGCCGGCGTTGATCTGCTGCACGGCGGCCGGCGCCGCGACTACCAGCATGTCGGTCTCGCCGCCGACCAGTGCGCCCAGCGCGACGCCGGATCCCTTGTACGGTACATGCACGATGTCGAGCTTCTCGAGGCTCTTCAGCAGCTCCGGGGCAAGATGGGTGGTGGTGCCGACTCCACCCGATCCGTAGTTGAGGCGGCCTGGAGACTTGCGCGCGATCTGCACCAGGTCCCGGAGGGTCTTCGCCGGCACCGACGGGTGCACGACCAGCACGTTGCGCACCGCGCCCACCAGCGCGATCGGTGCGAGGTCCTTCTGCGGGTCGTAGTTGAGCTTCGTGTACATCAGCGGGCTCAGCGCGATCACCGGCGAGCTGAGCACGATCGTGTACCCGTCCGGCGCGGCGCGTGCGGCCAGTTCCAGACCGACGTTGCCGCTGGCACCAGGGCGCGACTCGATCACCAGCGGCTGGCCGAGATTCTCGGCGAGCCGCGAGGACACCAGCCGCCCGACCAGGTCGGTCGGGCCGCCCGGCGGGAACGGCGAGATCATCCGGATCGGTCGGTTCGGGTACTGCGACTGTGCCTGCGCCTGGGCCTGAACCAGCAGGGCCAGCGTGGCGACGGTTGCCACCGATACCAGGCCGGGCAGCGTGGCCGGGCCCCTGGAACGTGCGTGCTGCATGGAAGTCTCCTCTGCGCGCGCGGCCCTCTGCGGGGCGTCGCGCCGCGTGTGGCGTGGGCTGACGGCCTGGCTAGTAGTGCGACTTGAAGCTGATCGCTTCCCGATACTGCAGGTCTTCCAGGTCGATGTACGAGCGCTTGGTTTCCTTGTCGACCGTGTACTGGATCTTCCGGTCGGTCTCGTTGGTCGCACGGATATCGAGCAGCTCGAGGTATTCCTTGACCTCCCACTCGTGCGCACCGGCGATGCCTGCGGGCGCGTAGATCATCGAGCCCGGCCCCACCTCGAACTCTTCGCCGTTGAAGTTGCGCACCGTCGCATGACCGGCAATGACGTAGTAGCAGGCCTCGATCGGATGCCAGTGCAGCTGTTCGTAGGTGCCGGGCTTGTAGGTGGCGCGGCCTACGCGGACGCGGTCGGTATCCTGCACGCCGGGCCAGCCGATCAGGCGCTGGTAGGTCTGGCCATCGGTGACGCCCCGTTTGCCGGGGAAGTCGGCTTCGCTGATCACCCGCAGCGTGGGTTTGACTTCTACGGTCATGGCATCAGTCCTTGCGTTCGAGCAGTTCGACGCTCACGCCATCGGGTGCCTCGATGAAGCAGATGCGCGTGGTCGGGTTGATCACGGTCGGTTCCATCAGGAACTTCACGTCCTTGGTACGCAGCTCGCTGCACAGCGCGTCAAAGTCGCCCGTCACGCGCATGCCGAAGTGGTCGATGCCCCACTGCAGGTCGGTTTTGCCCGCGGCTTTCTCGCCCGGACGCTCGCCGCGCACGATCACCATCGCGCCATCGCCGAACGACACGTAGATCTGCGGCGCGCCAGCGATCGTCACCGAACGCTCGATTTTCCCGCCGAGGCGGTCGACATACCAGTCGGCGGTGCCCGTCGGATCGGGGCTGATCACGTGGGTGTGATCGAATGAGACGGTTGCTGCGGGCATGTTTTTCCTTTCTGTCGGTTTAACGCCGGGCGTTGGCCGGTCCAGGGTCGCTCGGCATGCCGAAGCATGATGCCGTCGCCACTGGCAGTGCGCAATGGGCACCGAATGGGCGCCGACGAGGCACCGACAAGGCCCCGACGAGGCCCCGACGAGGCCCACGCGGTCATCGCTATCCCGCTGCGTTGCCGTCCAGCGAGCTGAACAGATGCCCGGTCTTGACCAGGATCGTGCACCCCTCGCGGCTGAAGGGCCGGTGCTGGCTCAGGTGCGGGCTGCGTATCCAGTAGCCGGCGGGATAGCGCCCGTACTCGTCCTCGAACGTGCCGTCGATCACGTACACCTCCTCGCCGCCCCAGTGCCGGTGAGCCTGGAAGCGGGTGCCCGGTGCCCAGCGCACCAGGGCGGTGTGCTGGGTACGGAACTCGCAGAGCGGCAGCACGCCCAGCCCGTCGACCAGGCCCGGACGCCACGGCGCGGTGGTGGTGTCGATCGCAACCTGCTGCAGGTCGTCGGTATGCACATGGCGCAGCTTCACGAACAGCGTGCAGCCGTTGACCGAGCCGGGCGCATGGCTCGAGCCGGGCGGGTTGCGGATGAACGTGCCTGGGCCGTGCGAGCCCGCCTCGTCGTGGAAGTCTCCGTCGAGCACGAAGATCTCCTCGCCGAGTTCGTGCCGATGCGTCGGGAAGCGCGACCCCGGTGCATAGCGGACGATGGACGTGGCGCGCGCGACCTCTGCGCCGTCCCGGTCGAGCATCTTGCGTTGTACGCCGGGCGATGGCGAGTCGACCCATTCGACGGCATGGGTGTCGATCGCGACGCGCCGGTTGAGGTCGGCATGGATCTGCATGCCGGGATTATCCGCGCTTGTTTCCTGCCGCGCCGCCGTCCATGCCGCCGTCGTCCACCTCGCGGATGCCGCCCTCGCGCAGGTACAGCGTGCGCTCCCCGAACCAATCGATGTCCTCCGGATCGTGGGTGATCATCACGATCGGGATTCCGATGCGGGTGAGCAGCCGGTCGAGTTCGCCGCGCGTGCGCCGGCGCAGCGCCGGGTCGAGGGCGGAGAAGGGTTCGTCCAGCAGCAGCGCGCGTGGGTCGTTCACCAGCGCGCGGGCGAGCGCGACGCGCTGCCGCTGGCCGCCTGAAAGTTCGCCGGGCCGCTGCAGCGCGACCTCGCGTAGCTCCAATGCATCGAGCCAGTGCTCGACCGCGACGCCGGTAGCGTCCCTGGGCGGATTGCGCAGTCCGCTCGACAGTCCGAACGCGACGTTCTGCCGCACGTTCAGGCCGGGGAACAGCGCATAGTCCTGGAACAGGTAGCCGAAGCGCCGTGCCCGCGCCGGCACGTTCACGCGGGCCTCCCGATCGAACAGGGTCTCGCCCGCGAACATGATGCGCCCGCGGTCGGGCGCGAGCAGGCCTGCGATCGCCTGCAGCGTGAGGCTCTTGCCCGCGCCGGACGGCCCATAGATCACGGTGCGCCGCGCGGTGGTCTCGAACGTCACGTGCAGGTCGAAGCGGCGGCGGGAACCACCGACCGACTTCGCGATGTCGACCGAGAAGCTCATCGCCGGGTCCCCGGCGGCGAGAGCCGGCCTGCGACCAGCAGCACGATGATGCAGGTCACCGAGGTGATCAGCACCAGCGTGTTGGCAATCGAGTCCTGCCCGGCCTGCACCGCCTCGTACACCGCGATCGACAGGGTCTGCGTCTTGCCCGGGATGCTGCCCGCGACCATCAGCGTCGCGCCAAACTCGCCCATCGAGCGGGCGAACACCAGCAGCGTGCCGGCAAGGATGCCCGGCCAGGCCAGGGGGACGGTCACCCGGAAGAACACCGCCCATTCGCCCAGGCCGAGTACCCGCGCGGCCTGTTCGAGCTGCGGATCGACCGCTTCGAACGCGGTGCGTGCCGCCTTCAGCACCAGCGGGAAGGCCACCAGGGACGCTGCGATCACCGCACCCTGCCAGGTGAAGATCAGGTTGATGCCGAAGGTGTCGTGCAGCCAGCCGCCGAGCCAGCCGCGCCGGCCGATCAGCACCAGCAGGTAGTAGCCGAGCACGGTCGGTGGCAGCACGAACGGCAGCGTGAGGATCGCGTCCACCAGTTCGCGGCCGGGGAAGGCCTTGCGCGCGAGCAGCCAGCCCACGGCCGTGCCCAGCACCAGGTTGATGCCGGTCGCCCATGCGGCCACCTTCAGCGTGAGGCCGAGGGTGATCCAGACGGCGGGGTCGGGTGCGGTGATCAGGTCGCCATCCCTCGTGCACAGTTCATGGCTTCTGGAAGCCCTGGCGTGCCAGTACGGCCTGCGCCTCCGGCGACAGCAGGAAGTCGACGAAGCGGCGTGCGGCATCGATGTGTGCGCTGCCGGCGATCGCCGCGGCGGGGTAGAGGATCGGCGTCGTCGGTACGCTGAACGCGACCTGGACCCGGTCCTTCATGATCATCGCATCGGTCGCGTAGACGAAGCCGGCTTCGGCTTCTCCGCGGGCAACGTAATCGAGTGCCTGGCGCACGTTCTGCGCGAAAACTGCGCGCGGTTCGACCGCGGGCCAGAGCTTTGCCGCTTCCAGCGCCGAGCGTGCATAGCGGCCGGCTGGCACGCTGGCCGGGCTGCCGAGGGTGATCCGGCGGAACGCGGGCTGCTGCAGGTCGGCGAGCGCGGACGGACGTACCTTCGCATCCGACGGGATGACCACCACCAGTGCGTTACGCGCGAAGGTTCGGCGGGAACCTGCGGCCAGAAGCTTCTGGTTGCCCGCGCGATCCATCGTCTCCTCGTCGGCCGAGGCGAAGACATCGACCGGTGCACCGCGCGAAACCTGGGCCAGCAGAGCGTCCGATGCGGCGAAGTTGAACACGATACGCGTACCGGGATTGCGCGACTCGAACAGCGGCGCGATCCCGCGGAACGCGTTGCTCAGGCTTGCCGCCGCCGACACGGTGAGGTCCGCCGCCAGCGCTGGCGCGGCGGCAAGCACGCCGAGCATGGCGCAAGCCAGCATGTGCCGGGCTGCGCGCAGCATGCGCGGGCGTACGGAAAACCGGGAAGCAGTCATGGCGATGGCATCGGTCGAAGCCGATGAAGACGAATGGCCCGCAATATACCGCAAGATATAGCGGTGGGATGCCGTGCGGCGCTGGCCGGCATGCCGCAGGCCGCCGACCCACTGGAGCCCGGATCGAACGAGGTAGCACTTCGCGTTCAGCGGGCGAGCAATGCGAACAGCTTCCCGAGCTCTCCCGCACATGCCTTGGCTGCAGCCACCTCCACGCCCCGGTAGTGGGCCACCAGCGCGCGTCCCGTGTCGGTCAACTGGCTGCCACCCCCATTAGCGCCCCCGATCGCGGATTCGACGGCGGGCTTCTTCAGAGACCGGTTCAGCTCGTCCAGAAGCAGCCATGCACGCCGGTAGGACATGTCGAGTTGCCTCGCCGCCGCGGTGAGCGATCCGGTATCGCCGATTGCCTCGAGCAGTGCGATCTTTCCCGGACCGATGGCGACGCGCTCGCCCGCGCTGATGCGCAGTCGAAAGCTGGCAACCGGCTTGCGGGGGGTCGACTTCTGGCTCATGTTCTGAGGCTCGCGGCGGTCGTCGATGCCATCCTCAGGCTACGCAACGATGGTCGCCTCGATGGGTGCGGATCGGCCTGATTATCGTCGATCCGCGCAGGCCTGCAGTCGATGGGCGGTTGGCCGGCAGATCGAAGGCACTTTGCCTATCCCCTCTGCCCGCTGCAGGACTAGAATCCGCCTTTTGCCGAAAGACCCCGGGATGAAGGTTCCTCCGCTGGTCGGCGTCGTGATGGGTAGCGACAGCGACTGGGACGTGATGCAGCATGCAGTGGCCGTGCTCGCCGAGTTCGGCGTGCCGCACGAGGCGAAGGTCGTCTCCGCCCACCGCACGCCCGATGCGATGTTCGATTACGCCGCGGGCGCCCGTGGCCGCGGCCTGGCCTGCATCATCGCCGGCGCCGGGGGTGCGGCACACCTGCCCGGGATGCTGGCCGCCAAGACCACCGTCCCCGTGCTCGGCGTGCCGGTGCCCTCGCGCCACCTGCAGGGTCAGGATTCCCTGCTGTCTATCGTGCAGATGCCGCGCGGCATCCCGGTGGCGACCTTCGCGATCGGGGAGGCCGGCGCGGTGAACGCCGGCCTGTTCGCGGTGTCGCTGCTGGCTGGAGGAGACCCCGCACTGTGCGCGAAGCTGGATGCCTACCGCGAAGGTCTCAGGCGCAAGGTCGAGGCGATGATGCTTCCGCCGTCGAAGCAATGATCGCCCCGGGGCAATCGCTCGGCCTGCTCGGCGGCGGCCAGCTCGGCCGCATGTTCGTGATGGCCGCGCAGTCGATGGGCTATCGCGTGACCGTGCTCGATCCCGGTGCGGACAGCCCGGCCGGTACCGTCGCCGACAGCCACCTGCGGGGCGACTACCTCGATGACGCAAGGCTGCGCGAGCTTGCGGACACCTGTGCCGGCGCGACCACCGAGTTCGAGAACGTGCCAGCGGACAGCCTGCGCTTCCTGGCGCGGCACTGCGTGGTGAGTCCGGCCGCCGAGAGCGTCGCGGTCGCGCAGGACCGGATCGCGGAGAAGTCGTTCCTGCGCGACAACGGCTTCCCCGTCGCGCCGTTCCGGGTGGTGCGCTCGCTCGCCGACCTCGACGGCCCGGAGGGGGGTGCGCTGGTGCCCGGGATACTGAAGGTCAGCCGCTTCGGCTACGACGGCAAGGGACAGGCGCGGGTGCGCAGCCTCGACGAGGCGCGCGCGGCATGGACTTCCCTCGGCGGCGAGCCCTGCGTGCTCGAGCGCTGGCTGCCGCTCGCGCGCGAGCTGTCGGTGGTGGTTGCGCGCGGCTTCGACGGCGAGGTGCGCACCTTCCCTGTCGCGGAGAACCACCATCAGCACGGCATCCTGGACGTGAGCATCGTGCCGGCGCGCGTCCCCGATGCGCTCGCGGCACAGGCGCGGGCGAACGCGGTCGCGCTCGCCGAGAAGCTGGACTACCGCGGCGTGCTGTGCGTCGAGTTCTTCGTGCTCGACGACCGACGGTTGCTGGTGAACGAGATCGCGCCCCGGCCGCACAACAGCGGCCACTACACGATCGATGCGTGTGTCACCTCGCAGTTCGAGCAGCAGGTGCGGGTGCTGGCCGGCGTGCCGCTCGGCGACACCGCCCTGCATTCACCGGCGGTGATGGTGAACATCCTCGGCGAAGCCTGGATGCATGCCGGTGGCGAGCCCGACTGGTCGGCTGTGTTCGCGCATCCGCGCGCTAAGCTGCACCTGTACGGCAAGCGCGAAGCACGCGCCGGACGGAAGATGGGACACTACACCGTACTCGCAGACACGCTCGACGAGGCCCTCGCCCAGGCGCTGCAGATCCGCGAGCGGCTCCGGCCGCTGGCGCAACCGGCGCAGTCGATCCCGCCTGAGGCGCTGGCCTGAGCGCCAAGCCGCCGATCTCTGCCAACCCCGCTGCCGACCCCGCCGCCGACCAAGAACCCCCGAGCCCTGAAGGCCTGAAACAGATGAGCACACCCCTGGCCGAATCGTCGCTGAAGAGCCTCGAATTCCTTCATCGCGGCAAGGTGCGCGATCTCTATGCGATCGATGCCGATCGCCTGCTGGTAGTGCAGACCGACCGCCTGTCGGCCTTCGACGTGATCCTGCCCGACCCGATCCCGGACAAGGGCCAGGTGCTGACCGAACTGTCGGCGTTCTGGTTCCATCGGCTCGCGCCGGTGATCCGCAACCACCTGCTGCCGGATGATCCGCTGTCGGTGGTCGCGCCGTCCGAGCGCGACCAGGTTGCCGGCCGCGCGATGGTGGTGCGCCGGCTGACGCCGCTGCTGGTCGAGGCGGTGGTGCGCGGCTATGTCGCCGGCTCCGGCTGGAAGGACTACCAGGCCACCGGTTCCATCTGCGGCGTGAAGCTGCCTGCCGGGCTGGCCCAGGCCGAGAAGCTGCCCGAGCCGATCTTCACCCCGGCCAGCAAGGCCCCGAAGGGCGAGCACGACGAGAACATCCCGTTTGATGAGGTCGAGCGCACCATCGGCGCGCCGATGGCGGCGAAGGTACGCGAGGTTTCGCTCGCGCTGTACCGGGCGGCCGCCGATCATGCGCTGGCCCGGGGCATCATCATCGCCGACACCAAGTTCGAGTTCGGCACCGATGCCGGCGGCGGCCTGTGGTTGATCGACGAGGCGCTCACGCCCGACTCGTCGCGCTTCTGGCCGGTGGCCGAGTACCGCACCGGCATCAGCCCGCCCGCGTTCGACAAGCAGTTCGTGCGCGACTGGCTGGAGAGCGTGAACTGGGACAAGCGCCCGCCCGCACCGAAGCTGCCGCCGGAGATCCTCGCCAAGACGGCGGAGAAGTACCGCGAGGCGCTGCGCCTGCTCACGGCCTGATGATCGTCCCGGCCACGCCCGAGGAACTGGAGCGGGCAGCGCGAGCGCTGGCCGCCGGGGACGTGGTTGCCTTCCCCACCGAGACGGTCTATGGCCTCGGGGCGGATGCGGCGAATCCACGGGCGGTCGGCCGCGTGTTCGCGCTGAAGCAGCGGCCCGCCGATCATCCGCTGATCGTGCACCTCGCTTCGGCCGAGGCTGCCGCTGCCTGGGCTGCGGAGATGCCGCCGCTCGCCCGGCGCCTCGCCGAGCGCTTCTGGCCGGGGCCGCTGACGCTGGTGCTGCGGCGGGCACCGGGCGTGGATACCGCGGTCACCGGTGGGCAGGACACGATCGGCCTGCGCGTGCCGTCGCACCCGGTCGCGCTGGCGCTGTTGCAGGCGTTCGCCCGCGTCGGCAGCGGTGCCATCGCCGCACCGTCCGCCAACCGGTTCGGCCGGCTGAGCGCGACCCGTGCAGCCCATGTGGTCGACGAGTTCGGTGACGCGCTGCCGCTGGTGATCGACGGCGGCGACAGCGATGTGGGCATCGAGTCGACGATCATCGATGTATCAAGCGGTCATGCCGTGCTGCTGCGTCCGGGGGCGATCGGCGTCGACCGTATCGCCGAGGCGCTCGGCGAACTGCCGGCGGCGCGCGATGCCCGGTCGCCGCGTGCCTCGGGTACCCTCGACTCGCACTATGCACCGCAGGCGCAGGTGATGCTGGTCGAGGCCGACCTCGTGGCCGAGGTCGTGCGTTTCCTGGCCGGCGACGGCAAGTCGGTCGCGGTGCTGGCGCGCACGGCAGGCGAACCCCTGCTCGATGCGGTGCGCATCGTGCCCCGCTGGCATCGCGCACCGGCCGATGCGGCGGCGTACGCGCACGACCTCTACGCCGTGCTGCGCTCGCTCGATGTACCTGGCACCGAGGTGATCGTGGTCGAGCAGCCGCCGCCCGGGGTGCAGTGGAGCGCGGTGCACGACCGCCTGCTGCGTGCGGCGGCGGACCGCCCCGCCGGTGCCTCCGCCGGTCCGATTGCCGTGGACGACGCTGCGCCCACCGCCGGCGGTCGACGATGATCTGGATCGCCTCCTACCTGCTGTCCGGTGCGGTAGTGGGATTACTCGCCGGACTGCTGGGGCTGGGGGGCGGCATGACGCTGGTCCCGATCCTGTCCGCGCTGTTCTCGGCGCAGTCGCTGTCGTCCAGCTACATCGTGCACCTGGCGCTCGGGACCGGCATGGCCTCGATGGTGTTCACGTCCTTTGCGAGCGTGCGCGCACATCACAAGCTGGGCTCGGTCGACTGGGGAGTGGCGAAGCGCATGGTCCCGGGCATGCTGCTCGGCTCGTTCGCAGCCAGCGCGGCCAGTGGCTGGTTCAGCCAGCGCACGCTGGCCGTCGCCTACGGCGTGATCGCGATAGCCGGAGCCGCCCAGTTGCTGCGCAGTTCCAGGCCGCAGGCGGCGCGTACGCTGCCGAGCGTCGGCTGGCTCACGACCTGGATGTTCTGCGTCGGTATCGTCTGTGGACTGATGTCGGCAGGCGGCGCGTTCCTGACCGTCCCGTTCATGATCTATTGCGGCGTAGCCGTCCGGTCGGCGATCGGCACTGGCGCCGCGATCGGCTGGCCTGTCGCGGTGTTCGGCACGATCGGCTATGTGATCAGTGGCTGGACGGTACCGGGATTGCCACCCGGCTCGCTGGGGTTCGTCTACCTGCCTGCACTGGCGGCCCTGGTGGCGGCGAGCATGGTCTTTGCCCCGATCGGTGCGCGCCTGATGCACCGGCTGCCGGTGGTGCTGCTGCGGCGCATGTTCGCGGTGCTGCTGACAGGGTTGGCGTTGAAGATGATGTTCAGCTACGGCTTCGGCTGACCTGGCTGGCGATCGACGCGGCGCAACGCCGAGGCTTACGGCCGGCTGCTCCAGCGCGCGCGCAGGTCGATCAGGTGCGCGACCAGTGCGATCATCAGGAACAGTGCGATCGGCCCGGTCTGCGCCGGATCGGCCAGCGCGAAGCGCAGCGCCAGGAACAGCCCGGCGCCGGCACCGACCGCGGTGAACACCTGTGCGGTCGGCAGGCCTCGGCCGGTGTACGACCGGTACGCCAGGAGGACAGCTACCTCGAGCACCATCGCCCCGAGGATCCAGTCGATCGCGCCGCCGCTGGCGATCCAGCGGTCGAGCCAGGCGATGCCGGTGCTCAGGCGCGCACCAGGCCCAGCAGGTGCGCCAGGTCCTTGAAGAAGATGCGCACGTGCGCCATCGGCTTCTTGCGCGTGAGCTTCTTGTTCATGTACGACTCCCAGGTCAGCTTCTGCACGTCCTTGTCCCGGCAGATCGACACGAAGCGCTCGCGCCGGCGGTCGGAGCTGTACCAGAACTTCTGCATGATGCCGAGTACCCAGAACACCTTGCCGTGCGCCTTCATGAAGCGCTTGCGTGCACCGGCCAGTTCGGAGGCGCGGCCGGTCTCGAGGAAGGCCTGCACTGCGTCGGCGGCGAAGCGGCCGCCGACCATGGCGTAGTAGATACCTTCGCCAGAGGCGGGGGCGACCACGCCAGCGGCGTCTCCGGCGAGCAGCACGTCGCGCTGGTTGTCCCAGCGCTTCATCGGCTTCATCGGGATCGGTGCACCTTCGCGGCGCACGGTCAGCGCACCGCCCAGCCCGGCTGCATCGCGCAGCGCGCTGGTCGCATTGCGTAGCGAGAAGCCGCGCAGCGCGGTGCCGGTACCGATGCTGGTCGTTTCGCCATGCGGGAACACCCAGCCGTAGAAGTCCGGGGACAGCTTGCCCTGGTAGTAGACGTCGCAGCGCGCCGGATCGAACTTGGGCGCGTTGGCCGCGTCCGCGCCGACCGGCGAACGGACGATCTCGTGGTACGCGTAGACATACGGTGCCGGTGCGACGTCCGGCAGCGCGGTGCGCGCCACCACCGACTGTGCGCCGTCGGCGCCGATCACCGCGCGCGCGCGCACGGTATGGGTCGGCGCGCTGCTGTCGTCGCCCTTGGTGCGGAAGTGCACGACCGCCACGCCATCGGCGCCGCGGTCGATCCGGTCGAAGGTGCCGGTTACGCGCTCGGCACCGCAGGCGCGGGCGCGCTCGCGCAGCCATTCATCGAACACGTCGCGGTCGACCATGCCGACGTAGCCGTCCTCGATCGGCATGTCCACTTCCTGGTTGCTCGGCGACACCATGCGTGCCGAGGTGACATGGGCCACCAGCAGTGCGTCGGGAATCTCGAACTCGCGGATCAGTGCTGGCGGCACCGCGCCGCCACAGGGCTTGATGCGCCCGGCGCGGTCGATCAGGAGCACCGATCGGCCCTTGCGCGCGAGGTCGGTGGCCGCGGTGGCGCCCGAAGGTCCGCCGCCGACCACCACCACATCGTATTCCGCATGCTGCGGCGCCACTGCCCAGGCTGTCGCCGGCGCGCTGCGCGCTGTACTGGTTGCCGTCTCGTGCGAGCCAATCATCTTGGAACTCCCCTCGGGATATTCATTCGATCAATGAGAAAAGGAAGAGGACTACCGGTTCAGCGACCGTTCAGTCCGGGGGCGAAGCCACCATCGAGTCCAGCCTTGAAGCCGTTGCCTGCGTCAGCGGTGTCGCAGTGCGCACCCTGGCGCGCTGCTGCAGTCGCCGTCATGCCGATGCGCGCGGCAAGCACCGCCGCCACGATGAACAGCACGGCCTCGATCGCGAACACCGTGGTGTAGCCGGTGACCACCGATCCGGTGGCGGCGCGGATCAGGTCGCAGAGCATGGCGCCGGCGAAACCGCCGGCGCCGAAGGCGATGGCCTGCGATGCGCCCCACAGGCCCATGCGGATGCCTTCGCGCGACGGCGGGCCGTCGCCAGCCAGCGCCATCATCGAGCCGATCGCCGCGACCGCGAACGCGCCATTGCTGGCGCCGAGGAAGAACACCGTCGGCTTGAGCGGCCATTCGCCGCCGACATGGCCTGCGACCACCAGCAGCGACAGCGCGATGGCCGAGCTGATGCAGCCGCCCACCGTCCAGGCCGCGAGCGAACCGAAGCGCCGGCCGCGCCTTCCCAGGGTGGTGGCCACCGCGACCAGCATCATGCCAAGCAGAACGCCGCCGTTCTGGACGCCGGCGAGCTTCGTCGATTCGCCTACCGAGTAGCCGAACACCATGCCGGCGAAGGGTTCCAGGATCAGGTCCTGGGCGCTGAACGCAAGCATCGAGATGAACACGAAGATGGTGAAGCGGCGCGCCCTGGGATCGCCCCACACCTCGGCCAGCGCATCGCGGAACGCCTGCGCGTTGCGCGGGTCGCCCGGCGCGGCTGCAGCGGCAGCCGAGGCGATCGCGCCGGGACGCGACTCGACGCCGCGCACCGCGAGCAGCGTCAGCACGAAGGCGATCGTCGCCACGCAGCTGGTGATCGCCACCAGGCGCATTGGCGTGAACGGATCCAGGAAATGGCCTACGGTGGCGGCGGTGATGATGAAGCCGACGATCATCATCATCCAGACGATGGTGGCCGCGGCACCGCGCCGTCCAGGCGCGACCTGCTTGGCGAGCAGCGTGAGCAGCGAGGTACCTGCCGCCCCGACGCCGACTCCGATCATCAGGAAGGACACCACGGCGAGGGCGATCCCCGCACCCAGGTGGCTTGCCATCAGCGCGGTGGCCATCGAGGCGCAGATGCCGCCCAGCGCCAGCACAGCCATCCCGCCGATGATCCAGGGCGTGCGGCGGCCTCCGACGTCGGACCCGTAGCCCAGCCTCGGTCGAAGCATCTGGATCGCGTAGTGCATTGCCACCAGCGCCCCGGGCAGCATCGCCGGCAGCGCCAGTTCGACCACCATCACCCGGTTCATCGTCGACGTGGTGAGCACCACGATCGCCCCGAGGGCGGTCTGCACCAGTCCGAGGCGGACGATGCCCAGCCAGCCGAGTCCGTTGTCGACAGTCGTGTTCATGCGGATGCGAGCCCCTGGCGCAGCGCGAAGGCGCTGACCAGCATGCCCAGGACATAGAGGCTGACCCCGGTCGCGTTGTACCAGGGTGCCAGTTTGCGGGGATCCTTCAGCAGGCGGACCATCAGCGCGAGTTGCACCACCAGGAAGATCGACACGATCACGGCATGGTGCAGCTGGCCCCATCCGGAGAAAAGCAGCGCGACGACGACGAACTGCGGCAGCGCCATCACGACGCAGGCGAGGCGCGCCGCGCGTTCCGGCCCCAGGCGCACCGGCAGCGAGCCGAGCTTCATCTGGCGGTCGCCCTCGACCGACTTGAAGTCGTTCAGGGTCATGATGCCGTGTGCGCCGACGCTGTAGAGCGCAGCCAGCACGAAGATCCGCAGGTCGGGCGTGGCGCCGGCGAGCATCACGGCAGCCCCGGTGACCCACGGCAGGCCTTCGTAGCTCAAGGCCACCGCACTGTTGCCCCACCAGCCGTTCTGCTTCAGCCGGAACGGCGGCGCGCTGTACATCCATGCCAGCACCAGCCCGATCGAGGCGGCTGCAAGCACCAGCGGGCCGAGCCACCAGGCGAGCAGCAGCGACAGCAGGGTCCAGACGATCGCGATGTACAGGCCCCACTGGCCGGGGATGCGGCCGGACGGAATCGGGCGGTTCGGCTCGTTGATCGCGTCGACATGGCGGTCGAACCAGTCGTTCACCGCCTGGCTGGTCGCGCAGACCAGCGGACCGGCCAGAAGGATGCCGGCGGCGACCGTGAGCCATTGGCCGGATGCGGGCATTCCCGAAGACACGGCACCACAGCCGAAGGCCCACATCGGCGGGAACCAGGTGATCGGTTTGAGCAGTTCCAGGACCGCTCTTGGCGCGGGGGCATTCATCGCCCCCACACTACTGGGGGCGGCTCAAGTAGTCAACTTAAAGTTACAGTTGCGCTGTAAACTCGATTGACACATGCAGAAAGTGGCGAAATCCCGACGTTCTGGAAAATCAGGCGTCCGGTGCCAGGTCACCCAGTCCGTAGCGACGGAGCTTCACATAGAGACTCTGTCGGCTCAGGCCGAGCATCTCCGCAGCCGAGGCACGGTTGTCGCCGGTGAGCTCGAGCGCAGCTTCGATGCACAGTCGCTCGATCACGTCGGTGGTCTCGCGCACCAGTTCCTTGAGGGATACCCGACCGACCAGCTCCGTGAGCTGCTCGACCGAGCGCGGCAGGGCGTTATTGCTCCGGTTCTCCGCCACCGGGCGACGCATGATGTTCCGCACAGTGAAGCCCAGGCAGGGCGGTTCCGTGTTCGGTGCCGAGACGGCCGAGATCTCGATCTCGGTGTTCGTGCCGTACTCGCCGCGCAGCGTGGTCGCGAACATGCGTACCGAACCATGCTGCTTCAGGTTGGCGAGCAGAACGTTGAGGTCGACGCCGGGGCGCCCCAGCCATCGCTCGATCGACTCGCCGCGTGCCTGCTCTTCGGTGGCGAGCTGTACCACGTCGAGGAATGCGCGGTTCGCGGTGAGGATGCGGCCCTCGGTGTCCGTGACCACGAATCCGTCGGGAAGACTGTCGACGATGTCGGACAGCCGGGTTTGTGCGCGTGGCATCGGACCAGCTCCCGCTTCGGTGGCAATGGGTGACAGACGGATCAGGAACAGCGACGCATTGTCCTGGCGGAACATCGACGTGCTGACCATGAACTCGCGCCGGCCTTCCAGCAGCCGCACGCGAACCTCGTCTGCGCTGCCCGCCGCGCGTACTGCCGCCAGGAGCGACTGCAGTGTCTGCGTGCTGGGCGCATCGAAACCTTCCGGGAACGGGCGCCCGACCAGCCGACGCGCGGTCTCCTCGAGCAGTTGCGCCGCGGCCGGATTGGCCTCGACTACCCGCTGCGTGCCGGCGTCGACGATCAGGACGGCCTCGGCAGCCATCTGGAACAGCAGCCGGTAGCGAGTCTCGGCATGGCGCAGGCGCAGGTAGTCGCGCTCCATCGACTGCTGGACGTCGAGCAGCTTCTGCTGCAGCGTGGCGATGGACCGCAGGTTGCGTCCGATGGCGACCACCCGACCCTTGCTGCCCACCTGGACCGCCGAGTAGAGCATCGGTATGTCGTTGCCGCGGCTCGACGGATGGTTGACCTGGCGCCACCGCGCCGGCGACTTGTTGCCCGCGTCGCGGAGCATCTCCTCGACCTTGCGCCGGCTCTCGACGGTGACCGTGTCGACCCATGGCTGACCGATCCAGTCGGCATAGCCTTCCACCGCGAGCTCGTCGCTGCCCACGGCCAGGTCGCGGATCACGCCACTGGCGTCGATGACCAGCGCGACATCGGTCGCTACCGCGATGAGCGTCGCCGCCGCCTCGGCGTCGAGTTCGCCCAGGGAACGTTTCGGAGACCGGAACTGCCGTGCTGCCTCGACTGCCAAGTTCAAGTCTCCCTGGAGTTGCCGTCCTGCCGCGCTATCCGCAGCGGGCAAGCAAACCGATCATGTTATGTGCCTGAAGCACTGCCTGGCGCCCGTCAATGGCAGTGGTATCTGCGCCTACGCGAGCAACCCAGTCGGGATGCTCGATGAACAACGGGCCGCCGACCATGACGCCGACACCCCGGTTACGCGACGCCTTGCGGATCGCGTAGATGGTTGTGGCCAGCACGTCGAGATGACGTTCCCCCGACAGTGAAAGCCCGACCACGTCGAACCAGCGGCCACGGACATTTGCGACCGGATCGGTACCTGCCTCGGTCGAATCGTCGTGGACCTGCCAGCCCGCCCGACGGAAGAATTCTGCCACCATATTGAGGCCGAAGCTGTGCTGTTCGCCTGGAGTCTGCCGAAGCAGGACCCGGTGCGGTGGCTCGGCCGTACGCGGCGGGATCGCATTCGCCATGCCCACTTCGTGCATGACTTCCTGCAGCCGCCAAAGGCCGACCGTCACGTCGGTGAACGAGCAAAAGTCGGCCTCCCACCGGTCGCCGAGCTTGCGCGCCGCCGGGCTCAGCAGGTCGAGGTAGATCGCCTCGAGCGACACGCCGGACAAGGTGAGCGAGCGCACCAGCAGCAGCGCGGCGGTCGTGTCTTCCGCCATGACGGCGCTGACCATCGCGTCGATGTGCTCGGGTTCCACCTGGCGCCCAGGCGAGCCCGATGCCGAGACCAGTTCGTGGCCGCGCGCGGAGTGGGCAAGCATCAGGCGGGGAATGATCTCCCCTTCGATCGTTCGCACCAGCCCGGCGATCCGCCGTTCGGTGTCATCGGTCGATCGCGACCCGCGGCGGGACAGGACGTCGAACGCCTCGCCCGCATGGGGCTGCTCCTGCACCTGCTCGCCATCGTAGCCCAGATCATTGTCGTCACTTCGAGCGCCTGTCATCGACCCCTCCGTCTCTCGCACCTGCGCAGTCCGATGAAGGCCGCGCTACGGTATTGACCCATTCCCACCATGGGAATCCCACTTCCGACGATGTTTCAGCGTCGATACCGACAGTGTCCAGTTCACGAGACGCTGCCTGTTCGAGCTGATTATTCTGTCGAGCGAACGGGTTGCTTCCCGACGTTCGGGCCGGACAACTGCTGGATCCGGAGCCCACACGATACGCCAGTGGCGCGAGAGGTCAAATGAGAACAAATCGGCTTTACACTTGTCAAGCACTTTAGACGTAACAAAAAGTTGACATCAGATTCCGAGGCGTCTAGATTGTCGTCAAGCAGCGCCCGTGCACGGGCATCCAGAGCCGGAGAAACCAGATGTGGCGAGCAGGTGACGGGGGGCGGATCGAAGCATGAACGAACGCGTCCACACGACCGCCGGTCTGTATACCGCCGAGGAGCGCCGTCGCCGTGATGCGTCGCCGTGGACGCTGGTGCAGGGCGTGCTCGCCCCGGTCCAGTTCCTGGTGTTTCTGGTCAGCCTCGGCCTGGTGCTGCGCTACCTGGCCAATGGCGAGGGCTACGAGATCGCCGTGGTCTCGATCGTCGTGAAGACCCTGACCCTCTACGCGATCATGGTCACCGGCGCGATCTGGGAAAAGGTCGTCTTCGGCGTGTACCTGTTTGCCCGCCCGTTCTTCTGGGAAGACGTGTTCAGCATGGCCGTCCTGGCCCTGCACACGGCCTACCTGGTCGCGCTGGCTACCGGCGCGCTCGGCCCGCGCGACCTGATGCTGCTGGCGCTCGCAGCCTACGTGACCTACTTGATCAATGCCGGCCAGTTTGTGCTGAAACTGCGCGCCGCCCGCCTGCAGGCTGCGAAGGAAGGTGAGCGATCGCTTACTCAGCACGCATCGATGACTGCGGCGGGAGCTCTGGCGAAATGACAGACCTGAGCGCCCTGCCCGTGTCGCCGGCCGGATGCGCCTCCGCTGCGCCGGCGAAACGCACGATCCCGGTGCTGCGCGAGCGCGGCCAGCGCGAGGTCTTCTGCGGGCTCACCGGCATCGTGTGGCTGCACCGGAAGATGCAGGATGCCTTCTTCCTGGTGGTCGGGTCGCGCACCTGCGCGCACCTGATCCAGTCCGCCGCCGGCGTGATGATCTTCGCCGAGCCGCGCTTCGGTACCGCGATCCTGAGCGACCGCGATCTGGCTGGCCTGGCCGACGCCAACGACGAACTCGACCGCATCTGCGTCGAGTTGCTGTCCCGCCGGCCCGACATCGGCACGCTTTTTCTGGTCGGCTCCTGCCCGTCGGAGGTGATCAAGCTCGACCTGGCGAAGGCCGCCGAGCGCCTGAACGCGCAGTTGTTCCCGAAGGTGCGGGTCCTGAACTACTCCGGCTCCGGCATCGAGACCACCTTCACCCAAGGTGAAGACGCTGCATTGCGCGCGATGGTTCCGGTGCTGCCCAAGGACGACGCTTCGCAGCTGCTGGTCGTAGGCTGCGTCGCCGACGTGGTCGAGGACCAGTTCCGGCGGGTGTTCGACCAGCTGGGCATCGGCCCGGTCGCCTTCTTCCCGGCCCGTCGCGCCGCGGACCTGCCGTCGGTGGGTGCCGGCACGCGGCTCCTCCTGGCGCAGCCGTTCAATGGCGACACGGTGCGTGCGCTGGTGGCGCGCGGTGCCGAGTTGATCCAGGCGCCGTATCCGCTGGGTGCCGAAGGTACGACCGCCTGGCTCGCCGCGGCTGCCGCTGCCTGGGGTGTCGCGAAGGACCGGTTCGACGAGGTCACCCGGCCACTGATCGAACGCTCCAACCGCGCGCTTGAACGCTATCGTCCGCGCCTGGCCGGGAAATCGGTGTTCCTGATGCCCGACTCCCAGCTCGAGATTCCGATCGCACGCTTCCTGTCGCGCGAGATGGGCATGACGCTGATCGAGGTCGGCACGCCCTACCTCGACCGGCAGATGGTCGCCGCCGAGCTCGACCTGCTGCCCGAGGACGTCATGCTGTCCGAAGGCCAGCACCTCGACCTGCAGCTCGAGCGTGTCCGTGCCGCACGCCCTGACATCACCGTCTGCGGCCTGGGCCTCGCCAACCCGCTCGAGGCCGAAGGCCTGAGCACGAAATGGTCGATCGAACTGGTGTTCACCCCGATCCACGGCTATGACCAGGCTGCGGACCTCGCTGAAGTGTTCGTGCGCCCGCTCGAGCGGCGCAGCCGACTGACTGTCTGAGCCCGCAATGCAACTGACCCTCTGGACCTATGAAGGCCCCCCGCATGTCGGCGCGATGCGCGTCGCGACCTCGATGCGCGACGTGCACTACGTATTGCATGCACCGCAGGGCGACACCTACGCCGACCTGCTGTTCACGATGATCGAACGGCAGGACAAGCGCCCGCCGGTGAGCTACACCACCTTCCAGGCGCGCGACCTCGGCGGCAGCACCGCCGACATGGTCAAGTCCGCCGTCGCCGAAGCCTTTGAGCGATACCAGCCGACGGCGATGCTGGTCGGCGAGTCGTGCACCGCCGAACTGCTGCAGGACCAGGCCGGCCACCTCGGCCAGACGCTCGGCCTGCCGGTGCCGGTGGTGCCTCTGGAACTGCCCGCCTACTCGAAGAAGGAGCACTGGGGCGCGGCAGAGACCTTCTACCAGCTTGCACGAACGCTGCTCGCGGACCGCATTCCCGCACCGGGCACGACGCGCGAAGCGCGTGCGGAAGGCGTGCGGCCGAAGGCCAACCTGCTCGGGCCGACGGTGCTCGGCTTCCGCTGCCGCGACGACGTGGTCGAGATCACGCGGTTGCTCGGCGAACTTGGCATCGACGTCAACGTGGTTGCGCCGCTCGGCGCCTCGCCGGACGATCTCAAGCGCCTGCCGGACGCCGACTTCAATGTCTGCCTGTATCCGGAAGTGTCGCGCACGCTGTCGTCCTGGCTGCAGCGCACCTTCGGCATGCCGTATTCCAAGGCCACGCCGATGGGCATCAACGGCACCCGCGCCTTTGTCGCCGAAGTGGCCGCGCTGGCAGGCGTCAGCGCCGACCCGGTGCTGTCGCGCGAACACCCGGGCGTGGCTTCGCTCGCCGGCTCGCAGTCGCGCATGGCGTGGTATGCCCGTTCGGTCGACTCGACCTACCTGACCGGCAAGCGGGTGTTCGTCTTCGGCGATGCGACCCATGTCGTGGCAGCGGCGCGCATCGCGTCGGAAGAGATGGGTTTCACCGTGGTCGGCCTCGGCACCTTCTGCCGCGAGTTCGCGCGCGAGGTGCGCGAGGCGGCGAAGCTCTACGGTGTCGAAGCACTGATCACCGACGACTACCTGGAAGTCGAGAAGGCGATCAGCGAGTGCGCACCCGAGCTGGTGCTCGGTACGCAGATGGAACGCCACATCGCCAAGCGGCTGGGCATCGCCTGCTCGGTGATCTCGGTGCCCATCCACGTCCAGGACGTGCCGGCCCGCTACAGCCCGGTGTACGGCTTCGAAGGCGCCAATGTGCTGTTCGACAGCTGGGTCCATCCGCTGGTGATGGGCCTCGAGGAACACCTGCTGCAGATGTTCCGCGACGATTTCGAATTCAACGACGGCGCGAAGCCGTCGCACCTGCCGGCGGTTGCGCGGCCGGCACCCATGCCGGCAGCAGCACCGGCAGAAACACCCATTGCAGCTCCAGTACTCAACGTTGCTCCCGCCTCGGTCGAAGCACTCGAAGCACGGGTCGACGAGGGCGTCGCGGTCGCCCAGGCCGAAGCCGAACCGGTCTGGACCGGTGCCGGTGAACTCGAATTGAAGAAGATCCCGTTCTTCGTGCGCGGCAAGGCACGCCGGAACACCGAACGCTTCGCGCGCGAGCGCGGGCTGGCCCAGATCACGGTCGAGACGCTCTATGAAGCTAAATCCCACTTTGGTCGCTGAAGGGCGCGCCTCGCGTCCGTCACTGATCGCCGAAGGCCGCGCCAACGCGCGTGCCTCGGCCGAGCAGCGCACCAGTGCCGCGGTGCCGGTGCGCGTCGTGATCGTCACGCTCGACAGCCACCTCGCCAGCGTCACCGAGCGCGCGCAGCACATCCTGCGCCGGGAACTGCCCGGGCTGGCACTGTCGCTGCACGCAGCCTCCGAGTGGGGCGACGACCCACAGGCGCTGGAGCGCTGCAACGCGGACATCGCGCAGGGCGACATCGTCGTCGTGACGATGATGTTCCTGGAAGACCATATCAGGATGGTGATGCCGGCGCTCGCCGCGCGCCGCGACAGCTGCGACGCGATGATCGTCTGCATGTCTGCCGGCGAGGTGATGAAGCTCACCCGGGTGGGACGCTTCGACATGAGCCAGCCGGCCAGCGGCCCGATGGCCCTGCTGAAGAAGCTGCGCGGATCGAGCGCGGGCAAGGATGGCGACACCAACCGCGCCAACGCCGGTGGACGCGGTGCGCAGCAGATGAAGATGCTGCGCCGGCTGCCGAAGATCCTGCGCTTCATCCCGGGCACGGCCCAGGACGTTCGCGCGTACTTCCTGACCCTGCAGTACTGGCTCGCCGGTTCCGACGACAACGTCGTGAACATGGTGCGGTACCTGGTCGACCGCTACGCCGAGGGGCCGCGCACCATCCTGCGCGGCCGAGTGAAGCCACTCGCCCCCTGCGAGTACCCGGAGACCGGTGTCTACCATCCGCGGATGAAGGGGCGTATCTCCGATTCGACGGCTGGCCTGCCCAGGGCGGGCGGCAAGGCGGGCACGGTCGGCGTGCTGATCATGCGGTCCTACGTGCTGGCCGGCAACGCTGGCCACTATGACGGCGTGATCGCCGCGCTGGAGGCACAGGGCCTGCGCGTGGTTCCGGCTTTCGCCAGCGGTCTGGACGCGCGCCCGGCGATCGAAGCCTTCTTCATGCAGGATGGGCGCCCGACGATCGACGCGCTGGTCTCGCTCACAGGCTTCTCGCTGGTCGGCGGCCCGGCCTACAACGACTCGCGTGCCGCCGAGGACATCCTGGCGCAGCTGGACATCCCGTATGTCGCCGCGCACCCGGTCGAGTTCCAGACCCTCGAGCAGTGGGCGGTGTCCGATCGCGGGCTGATGCCGGTCGAGAATACGATGATGGTCGCGATCCCGGAGATCGACGGTGCGACTGGCCCGATGGTGTTCGGCGGGCGCTCCAGTGCGTCCGGCCAGCCGTGCAATGGCTGCGACCGGCACTGCACGTTC
>CANGYF010000014.1 GCA_947458265.1 Betaproteobacteria bacterium | reverse complement strand
CACCGTGCCTTGTTGAGAGGGGAGGATGGGCTGGTGCGAAGGTAGTGCCTGTCCTTGCCGCCGGACGGCTGCACGGTTCCTCTCTCACCACAGCACCTGCGTGGATCGAGGCGAGGGGCTACCTGGCGGAGCGAGGTAAAGGAGGAGCCTTCGGGTGCGGCAGCGCCCGGAGGCGGGGGACACGAGCGGAGCCAGGTAGCCCCTCGCCTCGATCCTGCACAGCGCTCCCCTCACCCCACGATGCGAAAGTTCAGGAACTGCCACGGATCGCTGCGATCGAGCACTTCCGGATACAGTTCCTCCCGATACGCCAGCGGCGTCCAGTCGGTGAACGTGCCGCCGAGCCGACCCAGGTAGGGCCGCGCGATCTCCATCAGCAACTGGTCGTCCAGGTGATCCGGCTCGACGATGCCCACCGACGGATTGCGGATCGTCCAGATGATCGCGCCGACGAAGCCGATGTTCACCTGCATGCCGGTCGCATTGTTGTAAGGCGCGAGGCTGCGCGCCTCCTCCACCGACAACTGCGATCCGTACCAGTACGCACCGCGCTCGTGCCCGCACAGCAGCACGCCGAGTTCGTCCACACCACCCGTGAGTTCGTCGCGCAGCAGCCGGTGCGATGGCTGGAACCGGTAGCTGCGCTCGACGAACTGCTCGAGCGATGCAACCGCGTCGTTGCAGGGGTGGTAGGCGTAATAGCAGGTCGGCCGGTAGCGCACCGCATCGCCGTCCCTGACGGTAAGAAAATCGGCGATCGAATGCGCCTCGCCATGCGAGATCAGGTAGCCGTGGAAGGGACCCGCCTGCGGCGCCCATGAGCGCACCCGCGTGGTGCATCCGGTACGGTCGAGGAAGATGCTGCTGCCGCAGCCGAAGTCGAAGCGCCGTCCGTCGTGCGGGAAGTGCGCCTCGTGCGTGCCCCAGCCCATCTCGGCCGGTTGCAGGGACTCGCCAGCCAGGGCCTCCGATGACCAGGTATTGCAGAACTCCTCGGGTTGCTTGCGCCGGTCGGTGGTCTGGTGGTCGCGCTCCGATATCTGGATGACCTTGATGCCCAGCCGATGGGCGAGGGCTGCCCATCCGTCTTGCGTGGCGGGACGCGCCGGCAGGCGGATGCCGCTGGTCGAAGCCAGTTCCAGCAGGGCCTGCTTGACGAAATGCGAGACGAGGCCGGGATTGGCACCGTGCATGACCACAGCCGTGGGCGCCCTGGGGTCGTCGCCCCGCATCGACAGCGCGGTTTCGCGATGCGCGTAGTTGGTGCGATGCTCGATACCGATCGCGGTGTCGGTATGGCCGCCGATCCACGGTTCGATGCAGGCGTCGAGGTAGAGCACGCCATGGCGCTGGCACCATTCGATCGAGTCGACGGACCCGACGTCGACCGCCGCATTTACCAGGAAGTCGCCCCGTCCGAGATGGCGTGCGTAGATCGCGCGATAGTTCTCGCGCGTGATCGGCTCGTTGATGAATCGGACGCCCAGGCCTTCAGCGATCTCGCGACCGCTCTCGTTTGCCGTGACGATGGTTATCTGCTCGGGGGCAATGTCCACATGTCGCATCAACAAGGGAAGCGATCCCTGTCCGATGCTGCCGAAGCCCACGATCAGCATGCGGCCCTTGAATGCCGCGTACCGGATGTATTCGCTCATTTCACTCCGTTGGTGAGTGCTGCATTGATCGATGTTGCCCGGCAGGTGCCGCCTGCGGCGACTGCCGTACGAACGGGGTGTCGGCCCTGTGACCTTGTCGGAAACGGACCGGAACGCGTATTTTACGGAATCGGCAGGTTGTTTTCCCGCTTTTGGGCGCGCAGTCGCATGCCCGCCACTTTCCAACTGTCCCGGTCCTCCCTCACTGGCGCTTGCCTGAATGCTCGTCTTCGCACGGCGCGGTCACCACGCGGTCTTCCCAGGCAACACGCTGCAGGCATTCGATGCAGCCGTGCGCCTCGGTGTGGACGGCATCCAGACCGACGTACGCCTGTCGGGCGACGGTGTCGCCGTGCTGTTCAGCGATGACCATGTACGTGGTCGTCCGGTGGCGGATCTGTCGCGCCGCGACATCGCGCGCATCGTCGGCCATGAGGTACCCACGCTGAACGAGGCGCTGCTGCGCTTCCCGAAGTCGGTCTGGAACATCGAGATCAGGGCGCCGGCAGCGATCGGCGCGGTGATGCAGACGGTGTCTGCGTTCGCGGCGACCCGGCGCATGGTCGTGACCTCCGCGCACCATGAACTCGTCGCGCGCTGTGCCGGCGTCGCGCCGGTGCCGGCCGGGCTGCTGCTCACCTACACGCCGCCCGACCTGCCCGCGCTGCTCGCCGGCCATGCCGCCAGCACCTGGCTGCGGACCCTCGTCTGGGAGCAGCGTATCCTCAGGCCGACACTGCTGCGCCAGGCGCAGGCCGCGCGCTGGGCGAACTACGTGCGCGGCGTGGACGATGCCGACTCGATGCGGCTGCTCGCGCGCCATGGCATCGATGCGCTCATCACCGACCGGGCTGACCTCGTGCCGCCAGAGCTGCGCGGGGCAACGGCCGCGGGCGATGCAGCCACCGGCAGTCCTGCGGCCGGCGAGGTGCCCGCCGGCGTTGGCCGGACGGCGGAGCCGGAGCCGAGAATGGACGCGGCGACCCTGCTGCGCGCATCGATCGAATCCTGGACGAAGGAAGCGGGCTGGTGAGTCGGTACATTCTGGCGCTCGACCAGGGCACGACGAGTTCCCGGGCCTTGGTGGTCGCGGCCGATGGCAGTGTGGTCGCCAGCGCGCAGCGCGAGATTGTCCAGCATTACCCCCGGCCTGGCTGGGTCGAGCATGACGCGGAGGAGATCTGGGCAACCCAGCTCGCCACCGCCACCGAGGCGATGGCCCGCGCCGGCATCGCGCCCGACCAGGTGGCCGGCCTCGGCGTGACCAACCAGCGCGAGACCGTCGTGCTCTGGGACCGCGCCACCGGCCGGCCGCTCGCCCCGGCGATCGTCTGGCAGGATCGCCGCACCAGCGGGCACTGCACGCGTCTGCGCGAGGCGGGCGCGGAGGATCGGGTGCGTGCGCTCACCGGGCTGGTGCTAGACCCGTATTTTTCGGCGACCAAGCTCGCCTGGCTGCTCGAGCACCTGCCGGGTGCACGCGCGAAGGCCGAGGCGGGGGAACTTGCCTGCGGCACGATCGATACCTGGCTGGTGTGGAAGCTCACACGCGGCGCGTTGCATGTCACCGACGCGGGTAACGCTTCGCGCACGCTGCTGTTCGACCTGCATGCCGGTACCTGGAGCGACGAACTGTGCAGGCTGTTCGGCGTGCCGCGCGCGCTGCTGCCGGAGGTCGTCGATTCCTCCGGCGTGATCGGGCATGCCGCAGCAGACCTGCTCGGCGCGGCGATCCCGATCGCAGGCATCGCGGGTGACCAGCAGGCCGCGCTGTTCGGCCAGCGCTGCACGCGCGCCGGCATGGCGAAGAACACCTACGGCACGGGCTGCTTCATGCTCATGCACACCGGCGACGCACCGGTTGCTTCTTCGCACCGGCTGTTGTCGACGCTGGCCTGGCGCAACGGCGGGCACAGCGAGTACGCGCTGGAGGGCAGCGTGTTCATCGCCGGCGCCGTCGTGCAATGGCTGCGCGATGCGCTGGGCGTGATCCGCCAGTCGCACGAGGTAGAGGCGCTCGCCGCCAGCGTCGATGATGCCGGCGGTGTCGTGTTCGTGCCGGCTTTCACCGGGCTGGGTGCGCCGTACTGGGACCCGGATGCGCGCGGCGCGATCCTCGGGCTGAGCCGGGGCACCGGCGCGGCGCACATCGCGCGCGCGGCGGTCGAATCGATCGCATTCCAGAGTGCAGAACTGCTGTTCGCGATGCAGGCCGATGCCGGGGTGCCGCTGGCCGAACTGCGCGTCGATGGCGGCGCGACCGGCAATGATGCGTTGATGCAGTTCCAGGCTGACCTGCTTGGCGTGCCGGTGCTGCGCCCGGCCGTCACCGAATGCACCGCGCTCGGCGCTGCGCTGCTCGCCGGGCTGGGTACTGGCTTGTGGCCGGATGCATCGGCACTGGATGCGCACTGGAAGCTCGACCGCTGCTTCGAGCCGCGCATGTCCCGCGACGAGGCTGGCCAGCGCATCGACCGCTGGAAACGGGCGGTGGCACGGGTGCGCGGCAGCCCCTGAGTCGTCGTGCGTGAGCGCCCGCGAGCGACCGGACAGGCGTCAGTTCCCGACTTCGATGCTCTGCAGCGTGCCGCCGAGCACGAAGCTCGAGCGTACGGCGGTACCGCCGCCGGTGGACAGCTGGGCATCGATGCGACCGGTGAGCACGCTGTCTGCCTTGATGTCCACCACCCCGACGGCGGTCATCGGTCCTGAGGTCAGGCGCATCTGGCGCAGCGAGTAGTTGGTGCCGGCGACCGCGAACACGCCGGTCCACTCGTCGAACACGGTCCGGCCGCCGCTGTTGGTCGCGTTGCGCAGCAGCCGCACCACGTCGATGCCGCCGAGCCATCCGCGGCGGATCGTGAAGGCGGCGGACACCTGCGGTGCATCGAGCAGGCGGCGCAGGGTAGGGGCCTGCAGGGAGAACTTCATGTTCCCGTCCATCAGCCCGGTCGCCGAGGCATTGGCGGTCATCGCCGGCAGCAACTTCGCGACATCGAACCGGCGCATGAGGAATTCGCCGCTGGCGGTGGCATTCGGCGTATCCGGTCCCCAGGCGATCGTGAACGAGCCCTGCGCCTTGCCGCCATAGAGGTCGGCATCGACCTCGCTGGCGACCAGCCCGTTGCGCGTGGCGGTGCCGTTCGCCTTCATCTGGTCGATGGTCGCGGTACTGCCGACCAGGGGCTGCCAGTTCGTCGCCGACATCCGGAAAGCGACCTCGTCGCCAGCGCGGGTGAGTTCGATCGCAACCCGGCGGCTGTAGGTCAGGATGCTGGCGCGGTCGAATGTACCGTCACTTTTCCAGGCGATCTCGACCTCGGCCGGCGGCAACTCGAGGTTGGGCAGGGCCAGGCGCAGGTTGCGGATCGAGAGGCGTTCGAAGCCGAGCGTCTCCTTGCCGTCCATGCCGATGACATCGGGCAGCTTCGGGATGAACTCCTGGGCGACGCTCACCGTTTCGAGTTGCACCGACTTGAACGTGAGCGGCCCCCAGAACAGTGATGACACCGTCGGCACGGCGTGGACCGCGGCGACCTTTGCACCGCTGCCGCTCGCGCCGATGGTCACCTCGGTGAGCCGGATGTTCGGGCGCGGGATCAGCGATACATGCATGGACTTTACGACCACCCGCTCGCCCAGGGCGTTGCTCATCGCCTGTTCGACGCGTCCCAGGTAGAAGTTGAACGGCAGCACCTCGAACAGGCCGATGATGACGGCGACCAGCAGCACCGCACCACCGGTGTAGAGCCTCCAGCGCGACTCGGGCGGCTGCTCGGCGCGCGCCTTCGCCCGCGCCAGCGCCTGCGCTTCCGCCTCGGCTAGTCTGCGCTGCCGCTCGCGCTCACGTTCGAACTTCTCGCGCTCGGCCCGGGCCCGGCTGGCGATCTCGGCTGCTTCGCGGGCTCGGCGCTTGCCTTCCTCCTCGCCCAGCAAGCGTCGCTGCTCTTCCTCCCGGGTCCGCTTCTCTTCGAGCTGGAGTATGTCGGCCATCTGCTGGCGCGCGAACGCTTCGGCACGCTCGCGCGCCTCGTTTTCGCGGATTGCCTTGATCTCTTCGTCGAGCGTGAGCGGTTTGTCGGGCGCTGGGGATGCGGGCGCAGGCGCCTGCTCGGCGCTGACGCGAGCCATCTGTTCCTCGAGCTCGCGGGCGAAGCGTTCCTTTTCCAGCCTCGACTGCGCCTCGGCATCCTCGATGGCCTGGCGGGCTGCGTGTGCCAGCACTTCGGCGTCGACGAGCAGCGATGGTTCGGCAGCCAGCGGCTGCGCCGCAGCTGGGGCCGCGGGCGCTGTCGGGGTGGCGCTGCGGCGCGGCGACAGACGGTCCAGCGAGGCGTGCGCAGGCTGCGACGAAGCCGCAGCGTCATCCGAGGCACCGAACAGCGCGGCTGCAGAGAGCATCTCCTCGAAGCTGTCGCCCTCGCCTGCAGTCGCCGGCGCGGTCGCCGCAGGAGGTACCTGGGTCGCTGCCGGGCGCGCCGCTGGTTGCAGTCCGGCAAGGGGCTGCGGCTGGCTTTCGGCTGCGGCGCGCGCCTCGGCCGCACGGCGCGCCTCTCCGGCTGCCTGCGCTTCCGTCCGGGCCTGTTTTTCGGCGGTAGTCAGGGCGTCGATCTGTGCCCTCAACTGCGCCTCGGTCTTCTCGCGGGCCTCGCGCTCGGTGGACGACAGCGCGCGCATCCGTGCCTCCGCCTCTTCGCGCAGCTTGCGTTCAGCCTCTGCCAGGGCCTGCGCCTGCTCGCGGGCGCGGCGTTCGGCATCGGCCTGCTCGCGTGCACGGCGTTCGACTTCCTCGCGTGCACTGCGTTCGGCGGCGACCATCGCTTCGGCCTGTTCGCGCGCCCGGCGCTCGGCTTGTACCGCTTCACGTGCCGCCTGTTCTGCCAGCGCACGCTCGCTGGCCTCGGCGCGCAGCCGCTCCTGCGTGGCCTGTACTTCGCGGGCGAGGGCGAGTGCATCCTGGCGGGCGTGTTCTTCCGCGCTCGCCTTCGCCTTGACCTGTGCCGCAGCATTGGCCTCGGCCTGTTCGCGCAACTGGCGCTCGGCCTCGGCACGCTGCTCGGCGGCTTCGCGCGCCCGGCGCTCCTCCTCGGCGAGGGCCGTGGCTTCCGCACGTGCCGCGGCGGCGGCCTGTTCGGCAGCCTGGCGTTCCGCCTGCGCGCGGGCTTCCAACTCGACCCGCGCCCGGCGTTCCTTGTCCGCGATGGCCAGTGCTTCCTGCCGTGCAGCCTCTTCGGCCGCCTCGCGGGCTGCCCTTTCCTGCTCTGCCCGTGCCTCGGCCGCCAGGCGTGCCTTGTGCTCTGTCTCGGCCAGCGCGAGGGCATCCTGCCGGGCCGCCTCCGCGGCGGTCTCGCGCGCGGCCTGCTCCTGCGCGGCGCGGGCGTCGGCCTCTTCGCGTGCCCGGCGCTCCTGCTCGGCGCGGGCTTCGGCTTCCTCGCGCGCCTTCGCATCCGCTGCGGCCTTCCGCTGACGCTCGGCATCGAGCCGTGCCAGCGCGGCTATCTTGCCCTTGAGCTGGATTTCCATGCGGCGCACGGCCGCCAGGCGCAAGGCCGCTTCCGCTTCCGCCTTGCGCATCGAATCGGCACGCACCCGTGCCTCGGCTTCGGCCCGTGCCAGCGTATCGGCCCGCATGCGCGCCTCGTTCTCGGCGCGGTCGAGTGCACCCTGTCGGGCGTTGATCTCGCTGTCGGACTGGCTACGCGCGACCTTCTCTGCCTTCAGGCGGGCCAGCGCTCCTGCATTGGCCTTGGCGTCCGCATCGGCGCGGGCCTTCGCCTCGGCTTCCGAGCGCACGTTCGCCTCGGCCTGCAGCTTGGCCTTGCGTTCGACCTCGACCCGCCGGCGCGCCTCTTCCTCGGACTGCTTCACCTGCTCGGATTCGACGCGCAGCTTTTCGAGCACTTCGGGTGAGGTGAAGTCCAGGTTGCGCGCGTCTTTGGACCTCTCCAGCTCGGCGATGATCAGCCCGCGCTCGACCAGCTCGGCCAATGCCGCACCCAGCGCCGCTTCGTCCATGTCGCTGGACTTGCACAGGTCCGGCGCTGCGATTTCCTCGCCCACCAGTTCGTAGACCTTCAGGACCGTCGCGCCAAGGATGCCTGGCACCGGGCGCGCCTTGCGGTTGCGCCGCAGCAGCGTCGATTCGCCGAGCAGCGGCACGCTACCCTGTGTGATCTGAGGTGGCGCCGGGGGGACAGGGGGTGTCTTCGGGGCGGCCATCGTGTGCTCAGTCGGCCGAACCGTCTGCAACGAAGCCGGAGCGGTACTGCTGCACGCGCTCGATGTAATGTTCGGCGGTGTGCTCCAGGCGCTCGATCTCCTCGGGTGTGAGCTGGCGCACCACCCGCCCCGGTGTGCCGAGGATGAGTACCCCGTCCGGATAGGTCTTGCCCTCCGGGATCAGCGTTCTGGCACCGACCAGGCAGTTGCGTCCGATCACCGCATGGTTCATCACCACGCTGCCAATACCGATCAGGCTGTTGTCGCCCACGGTGCAGCCATGCAGCATCACCATATGGCCGACGCTCACCCGTCGCCCGAGCGTCAACTGGATGCCTGCGTCGGTGTGCAGCACGCAGCCGTCCTGCACGTTGGACCCCTCGCCGATGGTGATGAGGTCGCTGTCGCCGCGCACGATCGAGCCGAACCAGACCGAAGACTGGTTCTTCAGCACGACGCTGCCGATCACGGTCGCGTTGGCCGCGACGAAGGCGTTGCCTTCCAGCGTTACTCGGCGATCACCCAGGCGATAGAGCATTGGACACCCTCTGACATCGGTGGAACGGGCGCCCGCAGGCGACCTGACGCCGACCCTTGCGGGTTGCGTCCGGCGTGCCGGGGGGGCTGCCGGGCGCTAGGATAACCCGAGCGGGACGGGTCTGGCCGTGGCTAATTGCACGCTGGTGCCTCGATACGCGCACCGGGCTGGTCGACGTTGGTGCCTGGACGCGCGCACCGGGCTACCGGTTCCGCTCGTGTCCCCCGCCGCCGGGCGCGGGTGCGCCCGGCGGCTCCTCCTTTACCTCGCTCCACCGGCAGCCCGGTGCGCGCGTCTCCTCCACCACCGTGCCTTGTTGAAAGGGGAGGATGGGCTGGTGCGAAGGTAGTGCCTGTCCTTGCCGCCGGACGGCTGCACGGTTCCTCTCTCACCACAGCACCTGCGCGGATCGAGGCTCTGGGCTACCTGGCGGAGCGAGGTAAAGGAGGAGCCTCCGGGCGCGGCAGCGCCCGGAGGCGGGGGACACGAGCGGAGCCAGGTGGCCCAGAACCTCGATCCCGAAACAGCAAGCATCAACGCCCGACCGACACCTCGGCCACCACCGCCGTCGCCGGCGCAGCCACGATCGCCACCGCAGCCGGCGCTTCCACCTTCGCGACCGGCTGCGTCACCGGCAGCAGCGGCACGATCAGCAGCGCGACGATGTTGATGATCTTGATCAGCGGGTTGACCGCCGGGCCGGCCGTGTCCTTGTACGGATCGCCCACGGTGTCGCCGGTGACCGCCGCCTTGTGTGCGTCGGAGCCCTTGCCGCCGTGGTTGCCCTCTTCGATGTACTTCTTGGCGTTGTCCCATGCGCCGCCGCCGGTGGTCATCGAGATCGCGACGAACAGGCCGGTGACGATGCAACCCATCAGCAGGCCGCCGAGGGCGATCGGGCCGAGCAGGAAGCCGACCGCGATCGGCACCAGTACCGGCAGCAGCGAGGGGACCATCATCTCCTTGATCGCCGCGCGGGTGAGCATGTCCACCGCCCGCGAGTAGTCGGGCTTCGCGGTGCCTTCCATGATGCCCGGGATCTCCTTGAACTGGCGCCGGACCTCGACCACCACCGAACTGGCCGAACGCCCGACCGCCTCCATCGCCATCGCCCCGAACAGGAACGGGATCAGGCCGCCGATGAACAGCCCGATGATCACCATCGGGTCGGACAGGCTGAAGGTGAAGGTCACCCCCGGGTTGGTGATCTCGAGCTTGTGGGTGTAGTCGGCGAAAAGCACCAGCGCGGCGAGGCCGGCCGAACCGATCGCGTAGCCCTTGGTCACCGCCTTGGTGGTGTTGCCCACCGCGTCCAGCGGATCGGTGATGGCGCGTACCGAGGCCGGCATCTCGGACATCTCTGCGATGCCGCCGGCGTTGTCGGTGATCGGGCCGTAGGCGTCCAGCGCGACGATCACGCCAGTCATCGACAGCATGGCTGTGGCCGAGATCGCGATACCGTACAGGCCGCCCAGGGCGTAGGCGCCCCAGATTGCCAGGCACACCGCCAGCACCGGAGCCGCGGTCGACTTCATCGAGATGCCGATGCCGGCGATGATGTTGGTCGCATGGCCGGTGGTGCAGGCCTGGGCCACGTGGCGCACCGGCGCGTACTCGGTGGCGGTGTAGTACTCGGTGATCACCACCATCGCCGCGGTCAGTGCCAGGCCGATCAGCGCGCACAGGTAGAGCGACATCGCGCCGCCGGTGGCCTCCGACATCATCGACGTGGTGATCGGATAGAACGCGATCGCCGACAGCACGCCGGCGACGATCACGCCCTTGTAGAGCGCGTTCATGATCTTGCCGCCGGGCGAGGCCTTCACGAAGAAGCAACCGATGATCGACGCGATGATCGACGCACCGCCGAGTACCAGCGGGTAGAGCACCGCGTTCGGGCCGAGGTCCGCGGCGAACATCGCGCCCACCAGCATCGTCGCGATCACGGTCACCGCATAGGTCTCGAACAGGTCGGCCGCCATGCCGGCGCAGTCGCCGACGTTGTCGCCGACGTTGTCCGCGATCACCGCCGGATTGCGCGGGTCGTCTTCCGGGATGCCTGCTTCAACCTTGCCGACGAGGTCGGCGCCGACGTCCGCCCCCTTGGTGAAGATGCCGCCGCCGAGACGCGCGAAGATCGAGATCAGCGAACTGCCGAAGGCCAGCCCGATCATCGCGTTGAGCACGGTGGTGTTCACGTCGTAGCCCATGCCGACCAGGATCGCGTAGTAGCCAGCCACCGACAGCAGGCCCAGCCCGACCACCAGCATGCCGGTGATCGCGCCACCGCGGAAGGCAACGGCCAGCGCCTCGTTGAGGCCGGTACGCGCCGCCTCGGCGGTGCGCACGTTCGCGCGCACCGAGACGTTCATGCCGATGTAGCCAGCGGCACCGGAGAACACCGCGCCGACCAGGAAGCCGAAGGCGGTCAGCCAGGACAGCGCGACGCCGATCAGGATGAACAGCACCACGCCCACGACGGCGATCGTCGTGTACTGCCGGTTCAGATAGGCGGCGGCTCCCGCCTGGACTGCGGCGGCGATCTCTCGCATTCGATCGTTGCCGGTCGGTTGCCTGAGGATCCACTGGGTCGACACGATCCCGTAAAGGATCGCGGCGATCGAACATGCCAATGCAAACCACAATGCTGCGGCCATCTGTAACTCCCCCTCGTCTGTTCTCGATTCGAACTGCCTGGAACAACGGATGTTGCGCGGTGCTTCCGACGCACTACTGTCCCGCGCTCGCTCATACTTCGAACGGCGCGAGTTTCTTTTTGATGGAAATGTTCTTGAGCCGCACGTAGGTGGGCAGGCCGTTGCTGAACCTGAGACCAGCCTCGCCGCGGATCAGCGGTTGCAGGTACGCGCGCGCGCGCGCGGTGATCCCGAACCCGTCGCGGCTGATGAAGCCGCGCGGCAGTGTGTGCTCGCGGTTCGCGACCCGGGACAGCGGCACCAGGCCGAGCGACCAGCGGTACGGATGGTCGGAGGTGCGCTCGATCGACACCATCACCCCGCTCTCGCCGCGCAGGGCTGCCTGCACCGCGGCCCTGCCCACGGCATAGGCCTGCTCGACATCGGTCTTCGAGGCGATGTGCCGCGCGGCGCGCTGCAGGTAGTCGGCCAGCGCGAAGTGGTACTTGTGGCCGAGCCGGTCGCGCACCAGTCGGGCGACCAGTTCGCCGGCACCGCCGAGCTGGGCATGGCCAAACGAATCGCGCAGGCCCGACTCGGACAGGAACTTGCCCGTGCCATCGCGCAGGCCTTCGGATACCCCGATGCAGCAATAGCCGCGGGTCTTGACGAGATGGTCGACCCGCGCAAGGAAGCGCGCTTCGTCGAAGGGTACTTCCGGGAACAGGAGCACCAGCGGGATCGGATGCTCTTCGTCGTCGGCCAGGCCGATCGCCGCGGTGATCCATCCGGCATGGCGGCCCATCACCTCGAACACGAAGACCCGTGTCGAGTTGCTGGCCATCGAAGCGACATCGAAGGCTGCCTCGCGCATCGAGGTCGCCACGTACTTGGCCACCGAGCCGAAGCCCGGGCAGTTGTCGGTGCCGGCGAGATCGTTGTCGATCGTCTTCGGCACATGCACGCAGGCAAGCGGGTAGCCCATCTTCGAAGACACCTGCGCGATCTTCAGGCAGGTGTCCGCCGAATCGTTGCCGCCGTTGTAGAAGAAGTAGCGGATATCGTGCGCACGGAACACCTCGACCAGCCGGGTGTACTGCGCCCGATGCTCGTCGGTGCCCTTCAGCTTGTAGCGGCAGGAGCCGAAGGCGCCGCCGGGCGTGCGCACCAGAGCCGCGATGTCCGACGCGCGCTCGCGGCTGGTGTCGATCAGGTCTTCGTTCAGCGCGCCGAGGATGCCGTCGCGCCCGGCGAAGACCTTGCCGATCCTGCCGGGATGGCGGCGCGCGGTTTCGATGACGCCCGCAGCGGAGGCGTTGATGACGGCTGTCACGCCCCCGGACTGGGCGTAGATGGCGTTAGCCGGCATCGCCTCCGCCAGCACCCATCGCGGCGAGCAGCCTGCGGCCGATCTCGTCGACCGCGCCGACACCGGGAATGCAGGCATAGCGGGGGGCGCCCGCCTCGCCGGATTGCGCCCAGCGCTGGTAGTAGTCGACCAGTGGCCGGGTCTGCCGGCGATAGACATCGAGCCGGTTGCGCACGGTATCCTCCCGGTCGTCGTCGCGCTGGATCAGCGGCTCGCCGGTGGCGTCGTCCTTGCCCGCGACCTTTGGCGGTGCGTAAACCTCGTGGTAGGTGCGTCCCGAGGCCGGGTGCACCCGCCGTCCGCTGACGCGGCTGATGATCTCGACGTCGTCCACCGCGATCTCGAGCACGTGGTCGATCGCCACGGCCGCTGCGCGCATCGAGTCGGCCTGTGGAATGGTGCGCGGGAAGCCGTCGAACAGGTAGCCGCCCCTGCAGTCGTCGGCCGACAGGCGATCCTTCACCAGGCCGATGATGATCTCGTCGGAAACCAGCTCGCCCGCGTCCATCACCTTCTTCGCGGCCAGCCCGAGCGGCGTGCCGGCCTTGACCGCTGCACGCAGCATGTCGCCAGTGGAGATCTGCGGAATATGGAACCGGTCGCGCAGGAATGCGGCCTGGGTTCCCTTGCCTGCCCCCGGGGGCCCTAGAAGCAGAATGCGCATGGTCGAAAAGTCTCCGCAGGCGACGAGCGCCGGTCGGAGCGACTCCTTTGGTCGGTGCCCGCGCAGTGCTGCGGGCGGTGGTGCCGATGGTGGACGTGTCTGTCCAGGCAAGCCTGGATCGATATTGCAGGTTGCAGTATTGTTTCAGCCCCGATTATACGCAACCCCCCCCACCGCGGCGAGTCCGGGCCCGGCACCGGTCCCCTCAGCCCCTGTCGCCGACCTCAGCCGGTACCGCCCCGGGGCACTTCCCGTGACACCGCCTGGCGCACCCGCTCGAGGTCGGCCGGGGTATCGACGCCGGCTGCCGGCACGCCAGGCGTGGACTCGACCACGATCGCCTCCCCGTGCCACAGCGCACGCAGCTGCTCGAGCGATTCGAACTGTTCCAGTGCTGCTGGCGGCAGGGCCGACAGCCTGCGCAGTGCCCCGGCGCGATAGGCATAGAGGCCCACGTGGCGGTAGACGGGCAGGCCGGGCGGCAGCGCCAGGTCGTCGCCGCGGCTGTCCGCTGCCGGGGCGATCGGCGGCGCCGTGCCGGCGAAGGCGTCGCGCGCCCAGGGAATCGGCGCGCGGCTGAAGTAGAGGGCGAAGCCGCGCCGGTCGAGCACTACCTTGACCACGTTCGGGTCGAACATCTCCCGGGTGGACTGCAGCGCATGGCAGGCCGTCGCGATCGAGGCCCCTGGCGATTCGTGCAGGCGGCGGGCCACCGCGGCGATCAGCGCCGGATCGATCAGCGGCTCGTCGCCCTGCACGTTGACCACGATCATGTCGTCGGGCCAGCCGCGCTGGACGGACAGCTCGGCGATGCGGTCGGTGCCGGACGGGTGGTCGCCACGGGTGAGCGAGGCCGGCACGCCGTGTGCCGCCGCCGCGGCCAGGATGGACGGGTCGTCAGTGGCGATCCAGACTTCGCTCGCCCCGCTTGCCGCGGCACGCTCGGCGACGCGCACCACCATCGGCCGGCCACCGATGTCCGCCAGCGGCTTGCCGGGCAGCCGGGTCGACGCGAGCCGGGCCGGGATCGCCGCGACGAAAGCCGTCACGCGCGACGCAGCGCTTCGAGTTCTTCCGGCGACAGCTTGCGCGCCTCGTCCTCGAGCATGATCGGGATACCGTCGCGGATCGGGTAGGCGAGCCCCGCCCCCTGGGACAGCAGCTCCTGCCGGTTGCGGTCGTAGGTCAGGTTTCCCTTGGTGACCGGGCAGACCAGTATCTCGAGCAGTTTCGAATCCATGGGGTCGTTTTCAGCGGTGGTTGCGCAGGGGCGGGTGGATATGGCGGAGGCTATTGCTGCGCGGCCCGGCGTTCCAGGCAGCGCACCAGGTGTTCCCCGAATCCGGGATCGAGCTGCGCCTCGACCGACAGCACCCAGTGGTGCGATGCGCCGAAGCGGACGCATTTTACGGCATCCTTCTCTGTCAGGATGACCGGCTCGCCATTGAAGTCCAGGTCCGCCGCTTCGAACTGGTGATGGTCCGGGAACGGATGTTCTTCGAAGGTCAGCCCGAGCGAGGAGAGCAGGCTGAAGAAGCGGTCCGGATAGCCGATGCCGGCCACCGCGTGCAGGCGCTGGCCGCGCAGCGATTCGGGCGTGGCGACCACGGCCGGGTCGTCCAGCCGGTACACGCGCGACGCGGCGATGCGCATCTCGAACTGGGCCTCGCGCGCCACCGGTGCATCCACCGACGCCGCTCCGTTGACCACCAGCGCATCCACCACGCCAAGCCGTCGCACCGGCTCGCGCAGCGGGCCGGAGGGCAGCATGTGCCCGTTGCCGAAGCCGAGTCCGGCGTCGACCACTGCCACCTCGACGTCGCGCGCCAGCCGATAGTGCTGCAACCCGTCATCCGCGACCAGCACGTCGCACTCCGGGTTCTCGCGCAGCAGTGCATGGGCGGCGAACACCCGGTCGACGCCGATCCAGACCGGCGCCGGTGTACGGCGGGCAATCAGCACCGGCTCGTCGCCGACGCGCGCCGGATCGCTGTGTGGGCCGACCGGTTCGCTGACCCGGTCGTCGCTGGCACTGCCGCCGTAGCCGCGGCTGACCACGCCCGGGTGCCAGCCGCGGGTGATCAGGTAGAGCACCAGCCAGATGGTCAGCGGCGTCTTGCCCGTGCCGCCGACGGTCACGTTGCCGACCACGATCACCGGCACGCCGACCCGGTGCCGTCTCGCCCAGCCGGCCCGGAACGCCAGCCGGCGCAACTCCACGGCCAGCCGGAACAGCCAGGACACCGGCAGCAGCAGGGCGCTGCGCGCGCTCAGTCTGGCCCAGTGGCGGTCGGTATTGAAGCGTGGCATCGCCGTTCGGCGCGCGGGACGGGCGGCAGGCCGGTCAGCGCGCGCCGGAGCCCTGCGTGGTAAAGGTGATCTGCGGATAACCGGCCAGCCGCGCAGCCTCCATCACGTTGACTACGGCCTGATGCGTGGTCGCGGCATCGGCGCTGATGACGATCACCGGTTCCTTCGCGTCGCCACCGGCCTTGCGCAGCGCCTGGCTGAACTGTTCCGGGTTGCCGAACACCACCGGCTCGCGGTTGACCAGGTAGCGACCGGTGGCATCGATCGCGACGCTGATCTGCACCGGCCTGTCGGGCGGCGTTTCGGCGGACGCCTGCGGCAGGTTGATCTGCAGTTCGGCGAAGCGGGAGAAGGTGGTCGAGGTGGCCAGGAAGATCAGGATGACCAGGAACACGTCGATCATCGGCACGAGGTTGATCTCCGGCTCGTCGCGCGTGCGGCCGCGCCGGAAGTTCATGCGGCGCCCCGCGTGCCGTCAGGCAAGGCGCTCACCGTGCACGACCTCGACCAGCTTCACCGCCTGCAGTTCCATGTCGACCACGTAGGCGTCGACCTGAGCGCGGTAATGGCGGTAGGCGATCATGCTGGGGATGGCGACGATCAGTCCGAACGCGGTGTTGTAGAGCGCGATGGAAATGCCCTGTGCGAGCTGCGCTGGCGTGCCTGCGGCCGACTGCGCACCGAAGATCTCGATCATGCCGATCACCGTACCGAACAGGCCGAGCAGTGGCGCCATGCCCGCGATCGTGCCCAGGGTGGTCAGGTAGCGCTCGAGTTGCATCGCGACGCCGCGGCCGGTCTCCTCTATCGACCCTTTCATCACCTCGCGCGAACTGCGCACGTTGCGCAGCCCGGCAGCCAGCACTTCGCCCAGCGGCGAATGGGCGGCCACGCGGTCGACCATCTCGGCCGATGCGCCGTTCTGGCGGAACTCGGCCACGACCTTCGGCAGCAGGTCGGCCGGGGCGACCAGCGCGCGCCGCAGGGACCAGCCGCGTTCGCCGATGATGGCCAAGGCAATGATCGAAGCGAGGATCAGCGGCCAGATGGGCCAGCCGGCACCTTGGATGATCGCGAACACGGATAGGGGAGGGGTCTTGTTGGGAAGCGCCCCGACTCTATCGACAGGGCGGGCGGAGGGCAAGCAGAAGCCGGCATCCGTTCGGCATGTTCGACGCTAAGCGCCTAACGCAGCGAGGAATTTTCCATTTTCCACACGATCTGTGGATAAGTTTGTGAATAGAGTTCCGGAAACAGGCTGAAACCGTTGTCCAGCCGTGCTCCGGTTTGACTTGCTGCTTTTTTGAGCAGTATACAAGCGTAATGGAATCAGTGACTTGCGAACATCGTCCTAGGAGAGCGCCCGGTTTTCCGCGTCAGGAAGCGGCTTCCCCGGACGTTGTGGAGAAGTTACCCCGAATGCTCCGGTTTTCGGGGCCTGCAGGGCCGTTTCGCCGCGCCAGGCCCCGTCGTTGCGTGATTTCTGCTCGCGCGCCACGTTGACGCGCCGCAGCACCCTGCACTGGCCCGGCCGGGACTAGAATCGGGCGATGCGCGACCTGACCACCCGCCCCGACATCCTGACCGTGGCGGAACTGAACCGTGCGGCGCGCGATGCGATCGAGCAGGCCCTGCCGGCACTCTGGGTGGCCGGGGAGATCTCGAACTTCCGCCGCTACGATTCCGGCCACTGCTATTTCGTGCTAAAGGACGCGCAGGCCCAGGTGCGCTGCGTGATGTTCCGGCACCGTGCTTCGCTGCTCGGCTGGCAGCCGAGCGACGGCAGCGAGGTGGAACTGCGCGGCGTGCCGTCGCTCTACGAGGCGCGCGGCGACTTCCAGCTCAACGTCGAGACCATGCGCCGGGCTGGCCGTGGCGCACTGTTCGCGGCGTTCGAGCGCCTGAAGGCGAAGCTCTCCGCCGAGGGACTGTTCGCCGAGGAGCGCAAGCGGCCGCTGCCGGCCTTCCCGCGCACCGTCGGCATCGTCACCTCCACCTCCGCCGCGGCGCTGCGCGACATGCTCACCACGCTGCGCCGGCGCGCGCCCGGCCTGCGCGTGATCGTGTACCCGACGCCGGTGCAGGGCGAGGGCGCCGGCCGCCAGATCGCGCGGGCGATCGCGCTGGCGGGCGAGCGGGCCGAGTGCGAGGTGCTGATCGTCGGGCGCGGTGGTGGCAGCATCGAGGACCTCTGGTCGTTCAACGAGGAAGTGGTCGCGCGTGCGCTGGCTGAAAGCCCGATCCCGACGGTGAGCGCGGTCGGCCACGAAACCGATTTCACCATCGCCGATTTCGTCGCCGATGCCCGTGCGACCACGCCTACGGCGGCGGCGGTTCTGGTCGCCCCGGATGCGGCACGGCTGCACCAGCAGTTGCAGGGGCTGGCGGCGCTGCTCGGCCGCGCCCAGTGGCGCCTGCTCGAACAGCGGATGCAGACGCTCGACCACCTGTCGCGCCGCCTCGCCCATCCGGGTGCCCGGGCGCGCGATCAGGCGGTCGCCCTCGGACACCTCCAGCGCAGGCTGGCACAGGCCCAGGCACGGCTGCTCGATGCCGCGGCCGGGCGTACTGCGCGCGCGGCCGCGCGCCTGGTGCGCATGCGTCCGGACGCGGCTGCCAGGGGCGCCGAACTCGCGCGCCTGGCCGCACGGCTGGCTGGCGCCGGCAGCCGGCGCATCGAGCGCAGCCATGCCCGCCTCGACGCCTTGCGCGCGAGCCTGGTCCACCTCAATCCCGAGGCCGTGCTCGAGCGCGGCTACAGCATCACCCGCCTGCCCGGCGGGAAGGTGCTGCAAGACGCTGCGCAGGCACCGCCGGGCACCGAGATCGAGACCACGCTGGCGCGCGGCACCGTACGCTCGAACGTGGCCTGAGGCCGCGCCTCAGGCTGCGAGCATGCCGGCGAAGAAGTCGAGCACCTGCGCCATCGGATCGGGGGCGAGGCAGTCGAAGGTCGCCACGTCAGGCATCGATCGCAGCCAGGTGAGCTGGCGCTTGGCGAGCTGGCGCGTGGCTGCGATGCCTGTGCTGCGCAACTGCCCGAGCGAGGTTCGCCCGTCCAGGTAGGCCCAGGCCTGCCGGTAGCCGACGCAGCGCATCGACGGCAGCTCCGGGTCGAGCGCATGGGCTTCGCGCAGCTGGCGCAGCTCGCCGATCAGGCCGAGTTCGAGCATCTCGTCGAAACGTTTCTCGATGCGTCGGTGCAGCACGCTGCGATCCGAGGGCACCAGCGCCGCCTGCACCAGCCGGTAGGGCAGTGGATGGGGCGGGCGCTCGCGCAGCAGTTTGGACATCGGTTCGCCGGTGAGGTAGTAGACCTCGAGGGCACGCTGGATGCGCTGCGAATCGTTCGGGTCGAGCCGCTCGGCGGTATCCGGGTCGCAGCGCGACAGTTCCTCGTGCAGCGCCGGCCAGCCGCTGTCGGCTGCCATCGCATCGATCACGCTGCGCGTGGCCGGGTCGGCCTGCGGCAGGTCCGAGATGCCCGAGGCAAGTGCCTTCAGGTACAGCATGGTGCCGCCGGTGAGCAGCGGCAGTTTGCCGCGGGCGGTGACCGCCGCCATCGCGGCCAGCGCATCGTCCACGAAACGGGCCGCGCTGTAGCGTTCGGTCGGTTCGAGCAGGTCGACGAGATGGTGCGGCACGCCGGCGCGGGTGGCGGCGTCGGGCTTGGCTGTCCCGATGTCCATGCCGCGGTAGACCAGCGCCGAGTCCATGCTCACGATCTCGCACGGCAGGCAGCGCGCGAGTGCGACCGCGATGCCGCTCTTGCCGCTGGCGGTCGGGCCGGTAAGCACCAGCGCCGGTGGCAGTTCGCGCGGGTCGTGGTTGGCGCCCATCATCGGCCGCGCAGGAACATCCGGTCGAGCTCGGCCAGGGTCACCTGGCACCAGGTCGGCCGCCCGTGGTTGCACTGGCCGGAGCGTTCGGTCGCTTCCATCTCGCGCAGCAGCGCGTTCATCTCCTGCAGCGTGAGCGCCCGGTTCGCGCGCACCGCGCCGTGGCAGGCCATCGTCGACAGCAGCTGCTCGCGCCGCGCGGCGATCGTGTCCACTTCGCCGGATTCGTGCAGTTCCGCCAGCACCGCGCGGGCGAGCTCGACCGGGTCGGCCCGCTCCAGCGTCGCGGGCACGGCACGCACGGCGATCGTGCCCTGCGACAGGGCTGCCAGGTCGAAGCCGAGCTGCTCGAGCGTATCCCGGTGCTCGGCGATCGCTGCGATGTCCAGGGACGAGGCGGCGAAGGAGACCGGCAGCAGCAGCGGCTGGCGCGGCACGGTACCGGTGTCGACACCCTGCTTCAGGCGCTCGAACACGATGCGCTCGTGCGCCGCATGCATGTCGACGACGATCAGGCCGTGCGCATTCTGCGCCAGCACGTAGACCCCGGACAGCTGTCCCAGTGCGAAGCCCAGCGGCGGCACTGCCGTATCGGCCGGCATCGGGCCGGTGCTGGAAGGGGGCGCCGCAGCGTAGTCCTGGACGGTGCCCGGTGCACGTGGCAAAGAGGCGCCGGCGGCGGGCATGCCGTCAGGCCTGGAGCGGCCGAACAGGGCGTCGTAGAGCGCCGCCGGCTCCGACGAGCGCAGCCCGAGCGGCGCCTGCGCCGGGCCGGCACTGCGCGTACCGGCGTCGCGGCCCCAGCCGGCCGGTGCCTTCCAGGACGGCCGGGCCGGGCCGGTGGTGCCGCCCACGGCCAGCGTCTCAGGGGCGTCGTCCTGGCCGGCGAGGCTGCCGCCGGTGCTGCCGGCGCGCGTGGTGGCCAGCGCCTTCTCCAGCGCGTGCAGCACGAACTGGTGCACCGCCTGCGATTCGCGGAAGCGCACCTCGATCTTCGTCGGGTGCACGTTCACGTCGACCGCGCGCGGGTCGATCGTGAGGTAGAGCGCGAAGGCCGGGTGCCGCTGGTGGTGCAGCACGTCGCGATAGGCGGCCCGCACCGCATGTGCGAGCAGCTTGTCGCGCACGAAGCGGCCGTTCACGAACAGGTACTGTGCATCGCGCGAGGCGCGCGAGTAGGCCGGTTGTGCGATTGCGCCGCTGATCGACAGGTGTGCCGTGGTCTCCTCGACCGGCAGCACCGCGTCGGCGAAATCGCTGCCCAGCAGCGCGACGATGCGTGCGGCGCGATCCTGCGGCGGCAGGCGCAGCACCGGCTTGCCGTTGTGCGACAGGCGGAATCCGACCGAGGGATGGGCGAGCGCGATCCGGTGCACCGCCTCCTCGCAGTGCGCGAACTCGGTCTGCTCGGACTTGAGGAAACGCTTGCGCGCCGGGGTGTTGAAGAACAGGTCCAGCGCCTCGATGCGCGTCCCGGGCGAGATCGCCGCCGGGCCGATGCGGGCGCCAGCCTCGCTGCCGGCGCCGGTCGCGCCCATGTGGCCGATACGCCAGCCATGGCGGGCGTCCGGGGTGCGGCTGGCCAGCGTGAGGTCTGCCACCGATGCGATCGAGGCCAGCGCCTCGCCCCGGAAGCCGAGGCTTGCGACCGACTCCAGGTCCTCGAGTGCGGCGATCTTGCTGGTCGCGTGCCGGGTGAGGGCGAGCGTGAGGTCGTCCTTGTCGATGCCATGGCCGTTGTCGGTCACCGCGATCCGGCGCGTGCCGCCGGCGTCCAGTTCGACCACCAGTTCGGTCGCGCCGGCGTCGATCGCGTTCTCGAGCAGCTCTTTCAGGGCTGATGCGGGGCGCTCGATGACTTCGCCGGCCGCGATCTGGCTGATCAGCAGGTCGGGCAGTGCATGGATGCGCACCACGGGCTTTGCCGCTGGATCCATAGGGGACATGACCGGGGATTATAGGGGTGCATGGGGGTGCAGGGGGGGCAGGGGCACTGCGGCCCGGTTCCCGGCACCGTGCATTGCAACGAAAATCTGGTCTGGACGCCGGTTTTGAATATAATTGCAGGCTTTTTGGCCGGGTTCGGCCATCAGGGCATCGTATGAACAGGGAACAGGGACCTCTTTAGATGAAGATCGGCATTCCCACTGAAGTCCAGCCCGGCGAGACCAGGGTCGCTGCGACTCCCGAGACCGTCAAGAAGTACTGTGCGGGCGGCCAGAACACCGTGTTCGTGCAGGCGGGGGCTGGCGCTGGTGCCAATTTCCCGGACGCCGACTACGCCGCAGCGGGGGCCACCGTCGTGGCCGACGCCGCGTCGGTCTACGGCCAGGCCGAACTGGTCCTGAAGGTGCGCAACCCGCTGCCGGAAGAAGTGGCGGCGATGAAGTCCGGCACCGTGCTGATCGGTCTGCTGTCGCCCTACGACGCGGCTGGCATCGAGGCTCTGGCGAAGCAGGGCCTGACCGCGTTCGCGATGGAACTGCTGCCGCGCACCTCGCGCGCACAGTCGATGGACGTGCTGTCCTCTCAGGCCAACATCGCCGGCTACAAGGCCGTCGTGCTGGGTGCCGATACCTATGGCCGGATCATGCCGATGCTGATGACCGCTGCCGGCACCCTTAAGGCTGCACGGGTGGTCATCCTGGGCGCCGGCGTGGCCGGCCTGCAGGCGATCGCGACCGCAAAGCGGCTGGGCGCGGTGATCGAGGCCTCCGACGTACGCCCGGCGGTGAAGGAACAGATCGAATCGCTCGGTGCCAAGTTCATCGACGTGCCCTACGAGACCGACGAAGAGCGCGAGATCGCTCAGGGCGTGGGCGGCTACGCCCGGCCGATGCCGGCGTCCTGGATGAGCCGCCAGGCGGCCGAGGTGGCCAAGCGGATCGCGCTCGCCGACATGGTGATCACCACCGCGCTGATCCCGGGCCGCAAGGCACCGGTGCTGGTCACCGAGGCGATGGTGAAGTCGATGAAGCCGGGCTCCGTGATCGTCGACATGGCGGTCGAGCAGGGCGGCAACGTCGAGGGTTCCAGGCCGGGCGAGACGGTCGTCTCGCACGGCGTGCGGCTGGTCGGCCAGACCAACCTGCCGGCGCTGGTGCCGACCGACTCGAGCGCGCTCTACGCCCGAAACCTGATGACCTTCCTGGCGCTGATGCTCGACAACAAGACCGGGCAGTTCAACCTCAACCGCGAAGACGACCTCGTCGCCGGCACCCTGGTGTGCCATGGCGGTGAACTCGTGCGCAAGCAATAACCTCGAAAGAGAAGGCGGCCATGGAACTCGTCGACCCGACCATCACAAACCTCATCATCTTCGTGCTCGCCATCTACGTGGGTTTCCACGTGGTGTGGAACGTGACCCCCGCGCTGCATACGCCGCTGATGGCGGTGACCAACGCGATCTCCGCGATCGTCATCGTCGGTGCGATGCTGGCGGCCGCGCTGACCGAGACGCCGCTGGGCAAGACGATGGGCGTGCTCGCCGTCGCGCTGGCTGCGGTGAACGTGTTCGGCGGCTTCCTGGTGACGCGCCGGATGCTCGAGATGTTCAAGAAAAAAGAGCCGAAGAAGGCAGCAGGTGACCACGCATGAGCATGAACCTCGTCGTACTCCTTTACCTGGTCGCCTCGGTCTGCTTCATCCAGGCGCTCAAGGGCCTGTCCCACCCGACCACGTCGCGGCTGGGTAACCTGTTCGGCATGGTCGGCATGGCGATCGCCGCGTTGACCACCGTAGGGCTGATCTACAAGCTCGCCGGCCAGTCGGCCACCACCGGCATGATGTACGTGATCGGCGGCGTGGCGGTCGGCGGCACGCTCGGCGCGGTGATGGCCAAGCGCGTCGAGATGACCAAGATGCCGGAACTGGTCGCCTTCATGCACTCCATGATCGGCCTTGCAGCGGTGTTCATCGCGGTGGCGACTGTCGCCGAGCCGTGGGCGCTGGGCCTGGTCAACCGCGGCGAGCCGATCCCGATCGGCAACCGCATCGAACTGTTCATCGGTGCCTTCGTCGGGGCCATCACCTTCTCGGGTTCGGTGATCGCGTTCGGCAAGCTGTCGGGCAAGTACAAGTTCCGGTTGTTCCAGGGTGCGCCGGTGCAGTTCAAGGGCCAGCACATGCTCAACCTGGTGCTGGCGATCGCCATGTTCGGTTTCGGCATCGCGTTCGTGGTCACCCAGGACTGGACGCCGTTCTGGGCGATGCTGGCGATCGCCTTCGTGCTCGGCGTGCTGATCATCATCCCGATCGGTGGCGCGGACATGCCGGTGGTGGTGTCGATGCTCAACAGCTACTCCGGCTGGGCGGCGGCCGGCATCGGCTTCTCGCTGAACAACTCGATGCTGATCATCGCCGGCTCGCTGGTCGGATCGAGCGGCGCGATCCTGTCCTACATCATGTGCAAGGCGATGAACCGGTCGTTCTTCAACGTGATCCTGGGCGGCTTCGGCCAGGAAGGCAGCGCCGTGGCGGGTGCCGCCGAGCAGCGCTCGGTGAAGAGCGGCAGCGCCGACGACGTCGCGTTCATGCTGTCCAACGCCGACAGCGTGATCATCGTCCCGGGCTATGGCCTGGCGGTGGCGCGTGCCCAGCATGCGGTGAAGGAAATGGCGCACAAGCTGCAGGCCAAGGGCATCCAGGTACGCTACGCGATCCATCCGGTCGCCGGGCGCATGCCGGGGCACATGAACGTGCTGCTGGCCGAAGCCGAAGTGCCGTACGACCAGGTGGTCGAGATGGAGGACATCAACAGCGACTTCGGGCAGACCGACGTGGTGATGGTGCTCGGCGCCAACGACGTGGTGAACCCGGCGGCCCTGGTGAAAGGCACGCCGATCTACGGCATGCCGATCCTCGATGCCTACAAGGCGCGCACCATCATCGTGAACAAGCGGTCGATGGCCGCCGGATATGCCGGCCTCGACAACGAGCTGTTCTACATGGACAAGACGATGATGGTGTTCGGCGACGCGAAGAAGGTCGTCGAGGACATCGTCAAGGCGATCGAGTAGCGACTGGCACCGCCGCGCGCGGTGCCGGCAAGCCCTCAGGGGCGAGCCGGCATCCGCCGGCCGCCCCGCCTGGCGGTCAGCCCGGCGCGGTCTTCACCGGACGCGGTTCCATCGGCCGCGAAGGGTCCGAGCACCACTCGCTCCATGACCCAGGGTACAGCCGGGAGCCCTTCAGCCCGGCCACTTCCATCGCCAGCACATTGTGGCAGGCGGTCACGCCGGAGCCGCACTGGTGCACGATCTGCTCCGGCGTATGCCCGGTCATCAGGTCGATGAACTCACGGCGCAGCACGTTCGGCGACTTGAAAGTGCCGGAGTTGTCGAGGTTCGACTGGAAGAAGCGGTTGACCGCGCCCGGGATGTGGCCCCCGACCGGATCCATCGTCTCATTGATGCCGGCGAACCGTTCCGGCGTGCGCGCGTCGACGATCAGCATGCTGGGCGAGCGCAGGTTTGCCATCACGGTCGATACGTCCACCTTCAGCGCATCGCGCCGGCGCGGGGTGAAGGTGGTCGGTTCGAAACGCGGCGCCGCCTGGGTCAGGGGGCGGCCTTCCAGCTTCCATTTCGGCAGGCCGCCGTCGAGCACCGCAACCGTGTCGTGGCCCAGCCAGCGCAGCATCCACCAGAGCCGTGCGGCGAAGAACCCACCGCTTGCGTCATAGGCAACGACCTGCCTGCGCACGTCGACGCCCTGCGCGCCCAGCCAGGCCGAGAACGCGACCACGTCGGGCAGCGGATGGCGTCCCGACTGGCCGGTCTTGGGGCCGGACAGGTTCTCGTCGAGGTGGGCGAAGCGTGCGCCCGGGATGTGGTCGACCGCATGCGCCTTTCGGCCGGCCTCGACGTCCATCAGGTCGTGGCGGCAGTCGAACACGACGAGATCGGGATCGGACAGGCGCGCGGCGAGCGCCTCGGTGCTGATCAGGGTGTGCTGGTTCATCGGGGTGTAGTCGTTCTCGGTCCATGGGGGCGGGTGGATGCGTCGTGAGGCTGGCTCGCATCCGGGTGCACGAGTGTAGTCCTCGCCGCCTGAGTGCGGCGCGCCACGACCGTCATCACTCCGGCGCCGGCAATCAGCGACATGCCCAGCCAGCCGGCGGCCGACGGGGCCTCGCCCGCTGCAAGCAGGTCGTACAGCCCCGCGAACAGCACGCCGCTGTAGGACAGCGTCGCCACCGCCAGGGTCGCGCCGCGCGAGTAGGCGAAGGTCATCGCCAGCTGCGCGGTCAGGGCGCAGGCGCCGATGGCTACCAGCACAGGCAGGTCGGCGATGCGCACCGGCGTGGCGCCGGTGAACGGCAGCGCGGCGACACCGGCCAGCAGGCCGAGCAGCGCGAAATAGAACACCGTGCGCCATTCCGGCTCGCCGGCTGCACCGAGTCGGCGGATGCCGAGGTAGGCCACGGCGGCGATTGCACCGCCGGCGAGGCCCAACAGACCCGCGCCTATCGGAGCTGCGTCCGCCCAGGGCTGCAGCAACGCCACCACGCCGGCGAACCCCGTGGCCACCGCGGCCGCGCTGAGCACGCCCACCCGTTCGCGCAGGAGCAGGCCGGTGATCAGCGCCAGGAACAGCGGCGAGGTGTAGTTGAGCGTGACGGCGGTGGCCAGGGGCGCATGCGCGAGGCAGGCGAAGAACAGCAGCATGGACACCACCCCGGCGATGCTGCGCACCAGGTGGGCGCGCCAGTGCGGGGTGGCGAGCGTCCAGCCCGCCGCGCGCGCGAACAGTACGATCGCCACGACGATGAACAGGCTGCGGTAGAGCATCAGTTCGCCGATACCGAACCGGCCGGCGGCGAGCTTGACGAAGATCCCGTGGGCGGTGAAGAACAGCCCCGAGACCAGCATCCACAGGGCTGCCATCTCCCGTGCCGCCTTCAGTGCTCGACCAGCGGGTGGTCGAGCCTCTGGACGCCTGCAAGATCCGTCACTCAGTCCTCCTGACGCGCGTGCGAGCGAACCGCTTGCACATGGATGCCGCGACGTCCGTTCCCCAGCCTTGAAGCGTCGGGATTGTCCCCTGAATCAGGGGGGCGGGCAACGAAGGCAGGTTCAGGTTCCCACTCCGGTTGACCGGGACCGACCCGCTCGGCTAGCCTCGCAGGCCCGTGGAGCGACCGTGCGCTGCATCGATCGCGCCAGGCCAGAACCACCAAGGACCCGATGGCCAAGACCGCTGCAAAGGATTCCCCCGCCCCGGCCACGTTCGAGGCCGCGATGGCCGAGCTCGAGAGGATCGTCGCTTCGATGGAGGCTGGCCAGCTTTCGCTGGAAGCCTCGCTCGAGAACTACCGCCGCGGTGCGGAGCTGCTCACCTTGTGCCAGGGCCAACTGCAGGCGGTGCAGGACCAGGTCAAGGTGCTGGAGGATGGCCTGCTGAAGGACTTCACCCTCGATGCCGCCGGTGCCCGGGTGCGTCCTGGCGGCCGATCGGCCGGTCTCGACGGCGACGACGCTGATTCCGATGACGACGACGATGACGACGGGCGCGATTGAGCGCGCAGGGCGGGTGCCACCGGTCGTTTGCCGCGAGGGAAGCGCTCAGGTATCTTCGGCGGATGTTCCTGTCAGCCTGCGCATGAGGTGACCGAGCCGATGTCTGTCGATGCGGCGGGTTTCGAGGCGTGGATGCGCGCCCATCAGGCACTCGCCGAGCAGACGCTCGAGCAGGTGCTGCCTGCGGCCGAGCATGCGCCTGCCCGGCTGCATGCGGCCATGCGCTACGCCGCGTCCGGCGGCGGCAAGCGCGTCCGGCCGCTGCTCGCGTTCGCCGCCGCGGAAGTGGTGCAGGCGCCGGTCTCGCGCGTCGCCCTGGCCGGTGCCGCGGTCGAACTGATCCATGCCTATTCGCTGGTTCACGACGACATGCCGTGCATGGACGACGACACGCTGCGCCGCGGCAAGCCCACGGTGCATGTGCAGTACGACGAGGCCACCGCGCTGCTGGTCGGCGATGCCTTGCAGAGCCTCGCCTTCCAGGTGCTGTCGGAGCCGTCGCTCGCCGATGATCCGGCGTGCCAGCTGGAAATGGTCCGCCTGCTGGCGCAGGCGTCCGGCTCGCGCGGAATGGCCGGCGGACAGGCGATCGACCTGGCCTCGGTCGGACAGAGCCTGGACGTGGCGGAACTCGAGTTCATGCACGTGCACAAGACCGGTGCGCTGATCCGATGTGCGACACTGTTGGGGGCGCTGTGCGGCCGTCCGCTGGACGAGTCCGAGCGCGCCCACCTCGATCGTTTCGCCAAGGCGATCGGGCTCGCGTTCCAGGTCGTCGACGATCTCCTCGATGCCGAGGCCAGCACGGCGACCCTGGGCAAGACGGCGGGCAAGGATGCGGAGGCGAACAAGCCCACCTATGTGACGGTGCTCGGATTGCGGGCAGCGAAGGAATGGGCGCGCGACCTGCGCGCGCAGGCAGACGCCGCGCTCGTGCCGCTCGGGCCGCGCGCTGCCAGGCTCGGACAACTAGCCGATTTCATCGTGAAGAGACAATTTTGAACAAGCCCCACGAAGTCTTCGAACTGCTCGGCCGCATCGCCAGTCCGGCCGACCTGCGCGCGCTCGAGCGCCGCGACCTGCCGCAACTGTGCAATGAACTGCGCGAGTTCCTGCTGCAGTCGGTGTCGCGTACCGGGGGGCACCTCTCTTCCAACCTCGGCACGGTCGAACTGACGGTCGCGCTGCACTATGTGTTCAACACGCCCGATGACCGGCTGGTCTGGGACGTGGGCCACCAGACCTATGCGCACAAGGTACTGACCGGCCGCCGCGAAGGCATGGACCGGCTGCGCATGCGCGGCGGCATCGCCGGCTTCCCGCGCCGCGACGAGAGCGAGTACGACACCTTCGGCGTCGCGCATTCCTCGACCTCGATCAGCGCCGCGCTGGGCATGGCGGTGGCGGCGCGGCGCATGGACCACCCGCGCCGGGTGGTAGCCATCATCGGCGATGGCGCGATGTCGGCGGGCCTTGCTTTCGAGGCCCTGAACAACGCCGAGTCGGCCGACTGCGACCTGCTGGTGATTCTGAACGACAACGACATGTCGATCTCGCCGCCGGTTGGTGCCCTGCACAACTACCTGGCGCGCCTGATGTCCGGTCGCTTCTACACCGCGGCGCGGCGCGCTGGCGAGAGGGTGCTGTCGGCCGCGCCGGGCATGCTCGAACTGGCCAAGCGCGCCGAGGAACATGTGAAGGGCATGCTGCTGCCTGGTACGCTGTTCGAGGAATTCGGCTTCAACTACCTGGGCCCGGTGGACGGACACGACGTCGACAACCTCACCACCACCCTGCAAAACCTGCGCAACCTGCGCGGCCTGCAGTTCCTGCACGTGGTGACGCGCAAGGGGAAGGGCTACGCCCCTGCCGAGGCCGATCCGATCCAGTATCACGGCGTGTCGAAGTTCGACCCGGGCGCCGGTATCGTCGTGAAGGCCGCCCCGGTCCCGCCTCCGGTGCCGGGCTACACGCAGGTGTTCGGCGACTGGCTGTGCGACATGGCGGCGAACGATCCGCGCGTGGTCGGCATCACGCCGGCGATGCGCGAGGGTTCCGGTCTGGTGCGTTTCTCCCGCGAGTACCCGGATCGCTACTTCGACGTGGGCATCGCCGAGCAGCATGCGGTGACGTTCGGCGCCGGGCTCGCCTGCGACGGCATGAAGCCGGTGGTCGCGATCTACTCGACCTTCCTACAGCGCGGCTATGACCAGCTGATCCACGACGTGGCGATCCAGAACCTGCCGGTGGTGTTCGCGATCGACCGCGGCGGCCTGGTCGGGGCCGACGGCCCGACCCACCACGGCGCGCTCGACCTGTCGTACCTGCGCTGTGTGCCCAACCTGGCGGTGATGGTGCCTTCGGACGAGAACGAGACGCGGCAGATGCTGTTCACCGCCTACTCGCTGGGCACGCCGGCTGCCGTGCGCTATCCGCGCGGCACCGGGCCGGGCGTCCCGGTCGAGGCGAAGATGACCGCCCTGCCGATGGGCAAGGGCGAGGTGAAGCGCCGCGGCACCGGCGTGGCCTTCCTCGCGTTCGGATCGATGGTGGCACCCTGCCTGAAGGCGGCCGAGGCGCTCGACGCGACCGTCGCCAACATGCGCTTCGTGAAGCCGCTCGACCTCGAGCTGGTGCGCGAACTGGCGGCGAGCCATGGCGTGCTGGTCACCGTCGAGGAGAACGTGGTGATGGGCGGGGCCGGCAGCGCGGTACTCGAGGCGCTGGCCGCGATCGGCTGGGCCGGCAAGGTGATCCAGCTCGGGCTGCCTGACGGCTTCGTCGAGCACGGCGACCCTGCCGGGCTGCTGAAGGAGTGCGGGTTGGACAGCGAAGGCATCCTTGGGCAGGTACGCGCCCGGATGTAGCCTCGCGCACCTCGCGAAAATCCAGCAGCTTGACGCAAAGAACGGGCCCAGATGAAAGACCACCTGCCGAACACGCCAAGGCCCACGTCCGACCTGGACGATGAAGTCGAGGGCGGCTACGAGAAGGTCGATCGCTACGATGCGTCGACCACCGCCGAACTCGCGCTGCACTTCCGCGACGCGCTCGGCCTGATCGGGGAAGACCCTCAGCGTGAGGGCCTGCTCAAGACGCCCGAGCGCGCAGGCAAGGCGCTGCAGTTCCTCACCCACGGCTACGGTCTGGACGCGGCGAAGATCCTGCGCTCCGCGATGTTCAAGGAAGACTATCGCGAGATGCTGATCGTGAAGGACATCGAGCTGTATTCGCTGTGCGAGCACCACATGCTGCCGTTCTTCGGCAAGGCGCACATCGCGTACATCCCGAATGGTCATATAGTCGGGCTGTCGAAGTTGCCGCGCATCGTCGACGTGTTCGCACGCCGGCTGCAGGTGCAGGAACGGCTGACCATGCAGATCCGCGATTCGATCCAGGACACCCTCAATCCCGCCGGCGTGGCCGTGGTGATCGAGGCCACGCACATGTGCATGGTGATGCGCGGCGTCCAGAAACAGAATTCCACCACAACCAGTTCCGCCTTCACGGGCGCGTTCGAGCAGGACACCACCCGCTCTGAATTCCTGCGCCTCGTGATGTCGCGCTGATGCCACCGTACCGCCTGACCGAGAAAAGATGAACCAGACTGAACAGGCCATGCCGACTGCCCAACGCCTCGTCAACGAGATCATCCCCGGTGTACGCGACGGGAAGATGGTGATCCTGGTCGATGACGAAGAGCGCGAGAACGAAGGGGATCTCTACGTCGCGGCGAGCCATGCGACCCCCGAGGCCATCAACTTCATGGCGCGGGAGGCGCGCGGCCTGGTGTCGCTGGCGCTCACCGAAGACCGGCTGCGTGAACTCGGCCTCGCACTGATCACCGCCGACGAGGCGAACACCACCAAGTTCCGTACCGCGTTCGCAACGCCGATCGATGCGCGCGAGGGCGTCGGTTCCGGCATGTCGGCGCACGATCGTGCGCGCACGATCCAGGTCGTCCTCGACCCGGCGAGCAAGCCCTCCGACCTGATCCGGCCGGGGCGGCTGCAGACGCTGCGTTCGCAGGTCGGTGGCGTGCTCGCCCGCGCCGGCCACACAGAGGCTGCCGTCGACCTCGCACGACTGGCCGGCCTGCCGCCAGCCGGGGTGATCTGCGAGATCATGAACGAAGATGGCAGCATGGCCCGGCTGCCCCAGCTCGAGGCGTTCTCGAAGCGCCACGGCATCCCGATCCTGCGCATCAGCGACCTGGTGGGTTGGCGGCGCGCGCAGCGGCAGATCCGGCGCAAGTCCGAGACCGTGCTGCCGACGCGGTATTTCGGCGAGTTCGAACTGATGGTCTACACGGACGAACTCGAGACCAGCCTGTACGTCGTGATGAAGAAGGGCGAGGTCGCGACCGACGAGCCGGTGCTGGTCCGGCTGCATTCGCAGTGCCTGACCGGCGACGTGTTCGGCTCCACCCGCTGCGACTGTGGCGAGCAGCTCGAACTGGCCATGCAGGAGATCGACCGCGAAGGCCGCGGCGCCATCGTCTACATGTTCGACGAGGGCCGCGGCATCGGGCTCGCCAACAAGATCCGCGCCTATGCGCTGCAGGACCAGGGTTACGACACGGTCGAGGCGAACCACAAGCTGGGCTTCGCCGCCGACCTGCGCGACTACACGGTCGGTGCACGCATCCTGTTCGACCTTGGCGTGCGTCGCCTGAAGCTGATGACGAACAACCCCGACAAGGTGCGCTCGGCCGAGGAGCAGGGCCTGATCGTGACCGAACGCCGGCAGCTCGAAGTCCCGCCTCGACCGGCCAACCGCCGGTACATGGAGACCAAGCAGACCAAGTTCGGGCACCTGCTGTCGATGGTTGGCGAAGGCAACGATCCCAAGGGTACCGGTAGCCCGGAGTAGCCCTGGGCCGCGGGGCTGCGCCCTGCCTGCTGACTCGACGCTGACGGGTTCGCCTGCTGTTGATGCAGCAGGCAGTCGTCGCGCGCGTGACCGGTGGCTATAATTTGGGTCTCGTCGAGACCCTGCGCACGGGCGCAGGCTGCGAATTGCAGATGGCCGCACCGGCCCGGAAGGATGTACCCATGATCACCATACAACAGTTGCTCGCCTCCAAGTCGTCGGAGCTCTTCACCATCTCGGCCGATGACACGGTGACCACGGCGCTGGCGATCCTCTCGGCCCGGCGTATCGGCGCGCTGTTGGTGATGGACGGCGAATCGCTGAAGGGCATCATGTCCGAGCGCGACTGCGCGCTGAAGGTGGCGCTGCCCGGCCGCCGCGCCGAAGAAACGCGCGTCAGCGAGATCATGACGCACACCGTGATCACGGTGGCGCCGACGCAGCCCCTGGAAGACTGCATGCAGCTGATGACCGAACGCGACATCCGCCACCTGCCGGTGATGGAAGACGGACGCGTGGTCGGGATGATCTCGATCGGCGACGTGGTGAAAGAGACGCTGAAGCAGCAGCGCTACCTGATCCAGCAACTCGAGTCCTACATCCGCGGCGCCTACACGGGCGGGCTGCGCTGAGGCGCAGCCTTGCCGCCGCGCCACAGGCGAACCATCCACTGCACGGCGTCGTCCACGTAGGTGAACACCACCGGGATCACCAGCAGCGACAGCAGCGTGCCGGTGACCAGACCGCCGATCACCGCGATCGCCATCGGTGACCGGAAGCTCGGATCCACGCCCAGGCCGATCGCGATCGGCAGCATGCCGGCGCCCATCGCGATCGTGGTCATCACGATCGGCCGCGCGCGCTTGCGGCAGGCGTCCATCAGCGCCTCGAAGCGGCCGAGCCCATGGTCCCTGCGCGCGATGATCGCGTAGTCGATCAGCAGGATCGAGTTCTTCGTCGTGATGCCCATCAGCATCACCAGTCCGATCAGGCTGGGCATCGAGAAGCTGCTGTTGGCCGCGAGCAGCGCGACGAATGCGCCACCGATGGACAGCGGCAGCGCGGCCAGGATGGTCACCGGCTGGAAGAAATCCTTGAACAGCAGCACCAGCACGATGTAGATGCAGAGCACCCCGGTGAGCATCGCCACGCCGAAGCTCGCGAACAGCTCGGCCATCACTTCCGCGTCGCCGATGGTCGCCTGCGTCACGCCAGGCGGTAGCGCAGCCAGGCTGGGCAGCTTCTGCACCGCGGCCACCACGTCGCCGAGCGGCACGTTGTTCAGTTCGATCGACAGGTTGATGTTGCGCAGGCGGTCGTAGCGGTTGATTATCGCCGGGCCGCTCTCCAGCGAGAGGTCCGCGATGGCATCGATGCGCACCGGGCCGCCCCGGCCGGGTACGGTCAGCTGCGACAGCAGCGCCAGGTCCTGGCGCGCCGCGTCCGGCAGCCGCACCACGATCGGTACCTGCCGCTGCGACAGGTTCATCTTCGGCAGCGCGAGGTCGTAGTCGCCAAGGGTCGCTATGCGCAGCGTGTCGGCGATCGTGGTCGAGTCGACGCCGGCGTCGGCCGCCCGGGCGAAGTCGGGCCGCACCACGAGCTCCGGGCGGATCAGGTTGGAACTGGAGGTGACGCCGCCGATGCCCGGGATGGACCGGATGTCGCGCTCGACCTCCCGTGCCGCTGCCAGCAGCGCGGCGCCATCGTCGCCGGCCAGCACCAGCACGTACTTCTCGCCTGAGCCACCGAGGCCGACGGTGACCCGCGCGCCCGGCAGTGCCGACAGCCGGTCGCGCAGGTCCGCCTCGATCGACTGCTTGCTGGTGCCGTGGCGCTCGCGCCGCGGCGTGATGTTGATGTTCAGCGTCGCCTTGCGCGCCTCGGCGGCGCCTGCCGGTGCGAACGGATCGCCGCCGGCGCTGCCGCCGCCGATCGTGGTGTAGACGGTCTTCACGTGCGTGTTGCCGGAGACCAGCAGCCGCGCGCGCTCCGCCGCAGCGAAGGTGTCCTCGAAGCGCGAGCCGGGCGGCAGCTCGACCTGCACCTGCGTCTGCGACAGGTCGTCCGGCGGGATGAAGCCGGTGGGCAGCAGCGGGATCAGCGCGATCGAGCCTGCGAAGAACAGCGCCGCGGCGACGGTGGTCGATAGCCGGTGGCGCACGCACCAGGCAGCCGCGCGCAGGTAGGTGCGCATCATGCGGCCTTCAGGGGGCGCCTGGTCCGGCGTGCGCAGCATGTACGCGGCCATCATGGGCGTGAGCATGCGCGCGACGACCAGCGAGGCGAACACCGCCAGCGCGGCGGTCCAGCCGAACTGCTTGAAGAACTTGCCGGCGACGCCACTCATGAAGGCGGTGGGCAGGAACACCGCGACCAGCGTGAAGGTGGTCGCGATCACCGCCAGGCCGATCTCGTCGGCGGCTTCCATCGCCGCCTGGTATGGCGTCTTGCCCATGCGCAGGTGGCGCATGATGTTCTCGATCTCGACGATCGCATCGTCGACCAGCACGCCCACTACCAGCGACAGGCTGAGCAGCGTGACGGTGTTGATCGTGAAGCCGAGCCACCACATGCCGAGGAAGGTCGGGATGGCCGACATCGGAAGGGCCACCGCCGAGACGAAGGTCGCGCGCCAGTCGCGCAGGAACAGCCAGACCACGATGACCGCCAGCAGGGCGCCTTCCATCAGCAGCCACATCGAGCCTTCGTAGCTCTCCTGAACGAAGTCGACGAAGTTGAATGACTCGGTGACCGTGATGTCCGGGTGGGCCGCCTTGAGCTGTTCGATGCGTTCGCGCACGCCGCGGGCGACCCCGACCTCGCTCTCGCCGCGCGCCTTCGTCACCTCGAAGCCCACCACCGGGCGCCCGTCCAGCAGCGCGGCCGAGCGGCGCTCGCCGATCGTGTCGCTGACCTTCGCCAGCTGGTCCAGGCGCACCCGGCGCCCGCCTGCCAGGGAGATCTCGATCGCCGCCAGCTCTTCGGCCGAGCGCACGGTGGCGAGCGTGCGCACCGCCTGCTCGCCGCCGCCCAGGTCGATGCGGCCGCCGGACAGCTCGCGTTGCAACTGGCGCAGCCCGCGCGACACCTCCGCCGCCGTCGCGTCCAGGGCGGTCAGCCGGGCCGGGTCGAGTTCCACGCGTACCTCGCGCGCCACGCCGCCGACCCTTGCGACGCCGCCCACGCCGCGCACCGCGAGCAGGGCCTTCGAGGCTTCGTTCTCGACGAACCAGGACAGCGCCTCCTCGTCCATGCGCGACGATGCCACGGTGTAGGTGAGGATCGGCATGCCCGAGATGTTCAGCTTCGAGATCACCGGATCGCGCAGGTCGGCGGGCAGGTCGGCGCGTATCCGGTTCACCGCGTCGCGCGTCTCGTCGAGCGCCTCCTGCACCGGCTTCTCCAGGCGGAACTCGACGCTGATGGTGACGGTGCCATCCTGCAGCGTCGAATAGATGTGCTTCACGCCCTGCACGCTGGCGACCGAGTTCTCGATCTTGCGCGCGACCTCGGTCTCGAGCTGGCCGGGGCCGGCGCCCGGCAGCGAGGCGCTGACGATGATCGTCGGCAGCTCGATGTCCGGGAAGTTCTGGATCTTCATTGCCGTGAAGCCGACCAGCCCGGCGAGGGTGAGCAGCACGAACAGCATCACCGTCGGGATGGGATTGCGGATCGACCATGCGGACACGTTCATTTGGGTGCTCCGGTCGCGGCACCTGCCTTCGCAGCGTCCTTCGCCGGCCCGTCGACGATACGCACCAGGTCGCCGTCGGCGAGGAAGGCCACGCCGCTGCGCACGACACGCACGCCCTCGGCCAGCCCGCGCAGCACCTCGATCCGGTCGCCTTCGCGCCGCCCGGTGTCGATCTTCAGCTGCACCACCCGGCCATCGTCGCCGACACGGTAGGCATAGGTGAAGCCTTCGCGCAGCAGCACCGCCGACTGCGGCAGGGTCAACGCACGGCTGGCACCCATGTCGATCTCGCCGCGCACGAACATCCCGGGCCGCAGCAGCGTCGGCGCGGCCTTGAGGTCGACGTACACCAGCGCATTGCGCGAGGTACCGTCGACCGTCGGCCCGACCATGCGTACCCGGCCCTCGACCGGATCGCCGGCCGGCGTCACCACCTTCACCGCCTGGCCCGCGCGTACCCGGTGCAGTTGCGCGGCCGGCACCTCGCCGCGCCATTCCAGGCGGCCCTGGCGTATCAGCCGGAACAGTTCCTGCCCTGGCGCCGCCACGGCGCCGACCGTGGCGGTACGCGAGGAAACGATGCCATCGTCCGGGGCTTCGATGCGCGTGTGCCTGAGCCGCAGCTCCTGCGACTGCACCTGGGCGTGGGCTGCGTCCACCCGTGCCTTCGCGGTAGCCTCTGCGGTCAGGAACTGACCCACCTGCTGCCCCGACAGGGCACCGCTTGCCTGCACCTGGCGTGCGCGGTCGGCATTGGCCTTCGCTTCGGCAAAGGACGCCTCCGCCTCGGCCAGCGTCGCGCGCTGCAGCGCGAGTTCCGCCTGCACCGTGTCGGCGGAGAAGGCCGCCAGCAGCATGCCGCGGCGCACGACATCGCCGACGTTGACCCGTACCTCGGTCAGCCGCAGTCCGCTCACCTCGGTGCCGATCACCGCTTCCTGCCAGGCCGCGACGTTGCCGTTGGCACCGATGCGCATCGGCAGCTCACGTACCTCGGGCAGCACCGTCTCGACGGTCAGCGACGGGCGTTGCCCGGCTGCCTTGCCCGGCGCCTTCTCGGCGGCTTCGCCCGGTGCCATGGCCGATGCGGCAAGGACGGCTGCACACAGGGCGAGGACCGTGCCGGCGTTGCGCAGCAGCCTGCTGCGCCCGGATGATTGCGCCCGGCTGCCGGGGACGGTGCCTGGAACGGGGAGAGGGCTGCTCATCGCGAAGCTCCGGAGGACGGGCGGACTGGCAGCGGCTGGGATTCCCAGCCACCCCCTGCCGCCCGGTAAAGGGAAATCCATGCCAGCAGGCGGTCGCGGCGCAGCTCGGCGAGTGCGGTGTCGGCCTGTACGGCGGTGCGGCGTGCATCCTCGAGTTCGACCAGGTTGCCCAGGCCGGCCCGATAGCGCACGCCGGCCGCATCGAACGCCTGCCGGTAGCCGGCCGAGGCGACCTGTGCCGACTGTTCCCGCTCGTCCGCATCGGCGAGGCGCAGCAGTGCTTCTTCCACTTCTCGCACCGCGACGCGGACCCGCTCGCGGTAGGCGGCCTCGGCTGCAGCGTAAGCCGCGCGTGCCGCTTCGACGTTCGCCGCGCGTCGGCCTGCATCGAACAGCGGGATGTTCAGCGTCGGGCCGATCGACCAGGTGGTCGCGTTGACGGTCAAACCGGCCGCCTCCGAACGCAGCGGGCCGATGCTGCCGGCGAGCGACAGGCTCGGGTAGCGCGCGGCCTCGGCCTTGCCGATGTCGGCGCTGGCGGCCGCGAGCTCGCGCTCCAGGGCGGCCAGGTCCGGTCGCTGGCGCAGGACCTCGGCCGGCAGGCGGTCCACCTGGAAGCGCTGCGGCTGCGGCAGGCGCGCGCTCGCCGGGGCGAGCTGCGTACGCAGCGCGGGCTCGTCGCGTGCGGTCAGCACGACCAGTGACTTGAGCAGCACCTCGCATTCAGTGCGTTGCCGCGAAAGACGGTTCGCCGCATCCGCGGCGCTCGCGCGCGCCAGCGCAACGGCCGAGGGTGCCTCCAGTCCGGCGCTGCCAGTGATGGCCGTGAGCCGGGCGGTCTCTGCACGCGAGCGTGCATCGTCTTCGGTGAGTTCGAGCTGGCGTTCGCAGTGACGCAGCCCGACATAGGCATTGCCCACCTCGGCGGCGAGCGCGACCTGCGCATCCTGCCACTGCGCTTCGCGGGCGAGCAGGCGCGCTACCGCGCCCTCGCGGCTGCGCGCGATCGCACCGAACAGGTCGATCTCCCAGCTCGACTGCGCCTGTGCCTGCAGCAGCGTGCGTATGATCACCGGCCCGGCGAAGCTGAGCGCACTGCGCGTCGCGGCGAGGTTCGCGTCGGCGCCAGGCAGCAGCCGCGCCTGGGCCTCCGACAGCTCGCTGCGCGCCTGCGCGATGCGCAGCGCAGCCTGGGCAAGCGAGCTGCTCGCGCCCTGGGCGGAACCGATCAGTTCCGCCAGCAGCGGGTCGTCGAACTGCTGCCACCAGCCGCGCAGCAGTTTGCCATTCGCCGCGCGCACCTCGGCCGGCGGTGCCGACACGGCCGGCAGCGCCGGGGCACCGGCTGCAGCCGGTACCGGCTGCGGCAGCCAGCGCACCTGCCAGCGCGCGGGCGGGGCGGCCTCGGCCGACGGACCCCGGTAGTCGGGGCCGACCGGGAAGGGCGCCGCGCACCCAGTCGCCAGGGCCGCCAGCAGCAGCATCGCGCATGACCGATACGGACCCGCCTTCATCGCGTGCTCCGGCGGCGCGCGGGACGTGGCTGTGCCGCGCGCCGCCGGCGTTCGGCTTCGATCATCGCCAGGGCGCCCTCTGCGAGCCTGTCGGCAAGCGCATCGATCGCACCGGGTCCTTCCATCACTTCCGGTGCGAGCGCCTGCACGATGTCCTGCGCCACGAAGAAATGGATGCCCATGCCGATGATCGCGAAGGTCAGCCGCTGCAGTTCCATGTCGGCCTTGCGCAGGCCGAACTCGGCGCACAGGACGCGTACCAGGCCCTCGTGCTGGGGCCGTAGCTCGTTCTCGATCATCTCCTTCCAGAGCCCGGTCGGCTCGACGATCTCGCGGAAATGCAGGCGGATCACCTGCTGCACCGCCTCGCCCTGCTTCAGCGGCTTGAGCAGGTCCCGGAAGAAGCCGTGCATCAGGTCCGGCAACGGAACCGTACCCGGCGCCGGCATCTCGCCCTGGCAGTGATCGCCCAGTGGTTCGAAGAAGGCCGCACGGTACAGGCCCGCCTTGTCGCCGAAGTAGTAGCCGACGGCGGAGACGTTCGCACCTGCCGCCTGGGCGATGTCGCGCACGCTGGTGCGTTCGAAGCCGCTGGCCGCGAACAGGCGCAGCGCGGCGTACAGCAGCCTTTCGCGGGCCTGTGCGCCGTCGGAACGGGCGGCTACGGTCGGTGGGGACACGATCGACTCCGGATCAAGTTCAAACAGTTGTTTGAACCTTATTCAAACAACTGTTTGAAGTCAAACGATCGCGACTGACCAGCCGACCGGGACAGGCAGCGGACCGGCCCGCCGTTGCCCGACGGGTACGGCAGGCCGCTCAGAACCGGCGGATCAGCGTCATCCGTTCGCCGTCGCGCTGCATCTCGACGCGGTTGAGGAAGCTCATCCCGAGCAGGATCACCGGGAGGTTGTCGCCTTCGTGCACCGAGGCATCGACGTTCGACAGCGTGATCTCGCCGATGCGCACGCTGGCCAGCGTGACCCGGTAGACCGGAACGGTGCCGTTGGCGGTCGAGGTGAATCCACGCTGCCCCTGCAGGAAGTTGATGCCGAGCTGCCGCGCGGTGCTGTTCGACATCGAGATCAAGCTCGCGCCGGTGTCGACCAGCACCTTCGCGGTCGAACCGTTGATCTCTGCATTCGCCCAGAAATGTCCACGGCCGTCGGAGAGCAGGATGGCCTGCTGCCGGCCGGCGGTGGAGCGCTGCGCGGCGATCGACTGCCCGAGCGACAGCGTCTCTCGGCGGCCGTTGACCTCGACCACCGCCTGCTGGCTGTTGGCCGAGACCAGGCGCACGCCCTCGGGCGTTGCCTGCCCGGCCTTGAGCGTGCGCGGATTGCCGCCATTGATCACCAGCACTGCGCTGTCGGAGAACAGGCCAATCACGTTCACGTCCAGGCGGGCCGGCTGCGCCCACGCCGGCACGCAGACCCCTGGCAGCAGCAACAACAGCAGCAGGGACAGCAGCCCAGCCTGCCATATGCTGCGCAGCTGATCGCGGACCGGCGCGGCGGCAGGCGTCTGCGCCCTGCACAGGCCTGGCCCGTCAGCGTGCAGGCAGACGACGCATCGGGATTGATCGTCTAACATGGTTTCTTCCGAGGGCTGCTGCGAGAGTGCTGCATGAAACCAGTCGCGATTTTCAGACACGCCCGGACCGAAGGGCCGGGGCATTTTGCCACGTTCCTCGATGCCCACCGGATCCCCTGGCAGATCATCGCCACCGACGCGTCGGAGGCGATGCCCGCGGATCCCGCGGCCTTCTGCGGCCTCGCGTTCATGGGCGGTCCGATGAGCGTCAACGATCCTCTGCCGTGGATCGCATCCGCGCTCGAACTCATCCGCCGGGCCGTGGATACGGACATCCCGGTGATCGGCCATTGCCTGGGCGGGCAGTTGATCTCGCGCGCGCTGGGCGGCGTGGTCAGCCGCAATCCGGTGAAGGAGATCGGCTGGGGCGAGGTGTCGATCGAGCCTGTGCCGGCGGCGGCACACTGGTTCGGCAACCGCTCTTCGTTCCTGTCGTTCCACTGGCACGGCGATACCTTCACCATCCCGCCCGGCGCCACCCGGCTGGCCTCCAGCCAGTGGTGCCCGAACCAGGTCTATGCGCTCGGGCCCCACCTGGGCATGCAGTGCCATGTCGAGATGACCGAACAGATGGTGCGCGTCTGGGCGCGGGGTGGCTGGCGCGAGATCGCCGACAACCCGGTGCCCTCGGTGATGTCGGGCCAGGAAATGCAGGTCGACCTGGAAGCGAGGGTCGCCGCGTTGCACGAGGTGGCCGACGGACTCTACGCCCGCTGGATCACCGGCCTGAAGCCGTAGCAGGCGCGGCGCTACGCCTGCCGGGTCCTGCGGACGGCGTTCATTCGCGGAAGTTCTCGAACTGCACCGGATAGTCGGTGATGCTCTTCTTCACCAGCGCGATCGCCTCCTGCAGCGTGTCGCGCTTGGCGCCGGAGACCCGCACCGCATCGCCCTGGATGCTGCCCTGCACCTTCATCTTGCTGTCCTTGAGCAGCTTGATGATCTCCTTCGCCCGCGGGGCCTCGATGCCGGTGCGCACCTTCACCACCTGCTTCGACTTGTTGCCGCTCACCTTCTGCAGGTCGCCGTTCTCCAGGCAGCGGATGTCGACGCCGCGCTTGGTGAGCTTGCCGATCAGCACGTCGCGCACCTGCTCGACCTTGAACTCGTCGTCGGCGAACAGGGTGAGCGTCTTCTCCTTCTCGTTCCACTCGACCCGGGCGTCCGAACCCTTGAAGTCGAAGCGGTTGGTGATTTCCTTGTTGGCCTGGTCGAGGGCGTTGTTCACCTCGACCTGGTTCACTTCCGAAACGATGTCGAATGAGGGCATGGTGGCAGGCAGGCTCTTCCAATGGTGATGCGAGGATTGTAGCGCCGGGGCGGCTCCCGATTTCCAGCGTGCGGCACGCCCGCCGTGCGCGTCAGCGCGTGCCCGCCGCCGTGGCCGCCGCCGTCGTCTTCGTCGTAGTCGTGCCGGCGCCGCGCGGTCGTGGCGCCATCGCGATCGCGGTCACCGGTTCATCCAGTGCGATCCTGCCCAGCGACTCCACCGCCGCGGTACGCAGGTCGACCCGGTAGAGTTCGCTGCGCGCGCCGCGCGACACGCAGAGCAGCGCGAGCCGCGGGTCCTTCGCATCGAACGACAATGGACCGTCGCCGAGATCGATGGCCAGCCGCCCGACGGTGAACAGCTGTCCGCTCTGCAGCGGCGGCCGGGGATGGGTGTGCTCGCGCGACCCCTGGGTGACCAGCGTGCGCGTGCCGCGATCGATCGCATACTGCGTGGTGAGCGCCGGGCGGGCTCCGCTGGCTGGCAGGTGCACGATCGCCGCAGCTGCCAGCCGGGGCGCCACGCCTCGCTCGAACTCGGTGGGACCGTATTCAAGCGGGGCGTCGGCCTGCAACCCGGCAGCGGTCGGGTCGCCGTCGACCAGCGCGCCGGTGTCCGGGTGCAGGCGCAGGCTGTAGCCGGTGGTGGTGACCATGCGGATCCGATCGGTGGCCGGGTCGAAGGCGAAGCCCACTTCGTCCATCACCAGCGTGCGCAGGCCGCCCGGGCCGACCGACTCGGCGATGGCGGTGACCGGGTCGACCACGTACAGCTGCCCCGCGGTGCCCATCGCATAGAGCCGGCCGTCGGCCGGCCGGAAATCCAGTCCGACGACCTGCTCTCCGGGGTGCATGCCACTGATCGCGCGGCCGCCGGCCAGCCGTGCCGGTGCGCCTGCCGAGAACCGGACCAGCCGGTTGGACTGTGTGGTCGCGAACACCGTCTCCGGTTCCAGGCTTGCAGCCTCGAACGTGGAACAGCCGGACAGCAGGCTTGCGCCTGCAAGCAGCGCAGCCATCAATGCATTTCGTGCGAAAGATGCCATGAAGTTTTCCTGACGGAATCGACGCGTAACGATACGCCGAGTTCGTCCGGGACGTCAGGTATCCGTCCTGCACGATGGATGGGTGCCGCAGCGCCCACCGGATGCCACGACCTGCTCAGTTACCTGCTCAGTTGCCTGCGCCGCGGCCCGTACTGCGGCCTGCGACCGGCACGATCGCCATCGCGTTGATCGCCTCGCCGATGCCGATCCGGCCGATCCGGCTGGCCGCACCGGTCATCAGGTTGATCCGGTAGAGCTCGCTGTGTCCTGACGGTATCGTCGCCGTCACCAGCGCCACGTTGCCCGCCCCGATGTCGAAGGTCACCGGACCGCCACCGAGGTTCACGCCGAGCGAGCCGACGGTGAACAGCCGCCCGGTGTTCGGCGACACAGGCGTCGCCGCGCGTTCTCCCGAGCCCTGCGTCACCAGGGTCCCGTTGGCCGCGTCGATCGCATAGTTCGTCGTGGTGGTCGCGCCGGCCTGGTTGTTGGTATACGCGGCACCCGCCAGGCGCGGCGTGTGGCCGGCGTGGGCATCGCCCGGTGCGTACATCAGTTCGCCGTCCACCTGCACGCCTTCGGACTGCGGGTCGGCATCGACCACCGCGCCGGTGTCCGGATGGATGCGCAGGTTCGCGCCCTTGGCGTTCACCAGCCGCAGGCGGTCGACCGTGGGGTTGAAGTCGACGCCGAGGTCGCCAGTGGCGAGCGTGCGGAAACCCCCGTTGCCGATCGCCTCGGCGATGCCGGTGGACAGGTCGATCATGTAGAGCTGGCCGGCATTGCCGACCGCGTACAGCCGTCCGTTCGAGGGTCGGAAATCCATGCCGACGATGCGCTCGCCGTCCTGGATGCCGCTGAGCGAGCGGCGCGTCACTATGTGTTCCGGCCGGCCGGCGACGAACTCGATGATCTGGTTCCCTGCGGTGACCGCGATCACGCGCTCCGGCATGGCCTCGCCGGAACCGGTGCTTGCACAGCCGGCGGCGAACAGCAGGGCGGCTCCAGCGGCAGCCCCGTACCTGGCGTGGCGGCGGCGCGAAGCGGGCTGACGAAGCGAGGTGTGGTTCATGTTCTTCTCTCCGTTGGATGGGCGGCTGCGGTGGCCCGACCGGGGCTACGCGTACCGCGCAGGGCACCGGTAGCTGCGCATGCTTCGTTCCCGCCCGCCGAGCGCGCCGTCGCAGCGGTGCCGCGTTCAGTCGAACAGCGTGCGATTGAGACCGGCTCCGTCCAACAGGCCCACGGCTGCGGCACCGGCCACGCCTGCCGGCGAGAGCCCGCCGATGCGCACGCCCAGCAGGCGCAGCCGTCGTTCCAGCGGCACGCGCTTCAGGCATTCGCCGGCGGCGCGCCGGATGAGCCGGGCGTCCTGTGTCGGCGCATCGATCGTACGGTCGCGGGTGACCTGGCTGAAGTCGTCGTAGCGCAGCTTGATCCCGATCGTGCGGCCGGCATAGCCCTTGCGCCGCAGGTCTTCGGCCACCTTCTCGCACAGCCCGGTGAACAGGGACGACAGCGTGGCGCGGTCGCGCACCGGGTGCAGGTCGCGTTCGAAGGTGGTCTCGCGGCTGATCGACTTGGGTTCGCTGAAGGTGACCACCGGCCGCGGGTCACGCCCGTGCGCCGCCTCGTGCATCCAGCGGCCGAAGCTGGTGCCGAAGTGTTCCACCAGCCACTGCGGGTCTGCGGCCGCCAGTTCGCCGATGGTCCGGATGTCCAGCGCGTCGAGCTTCGCCCCGGCCTTGGGTCCGATGCCGTTCACCTTGCGCACCGCCAGCGGCCAGATGCGTGCGGGGATCTCCTCGGCAGTGAGCACCGTGATACCACCCGGCTTCTCCAGGTCGGAGGCGATCTTCGACAGCAGCTTGTTCGGCGTGACACCGAGCGAACAGGACAGGCCGGTGGCCGAGCGCACCGCCGCCTGAATCTCGATAGCCAGGCTGCGGGCTGCCGCCCACGGGTCCGCTGCCGTGGCCAGCAGCGGCGTGAAGTCGATGTAGATCTCGTCGATGCCGCGGTCCTCGACCTGCGGCGCGAGCGTGCGCACCGCATCCTTGAAGCGGCGCGAGTAGAGCCGGTAGCGGTCGAAGTCCGCCGGCAGCAGCAGCGCGTCGGGCGCCAGCTGCGCCGCCTTCATCAATCCCATCCCCGAGTGCACGCCCAGCGCGCGTGCCTCATAAGTCGCGGTGGTGATCACGCCCCGGCCGGCATAGTCGCGCAGCACCGGTATCGGGCCGGTCTCCGCCGGATCGGCTGCGCTGCCGTCCGCGTCCGGTGCGATGCGCCGGCGGCCACCGACCACCACCGGCCGGCCGCGCAGGTCGGGGCGGCGCAGCAGTTCGACCGACGCATAGAACGCGTCCATGTCGAGGTGGGCGACCACCCGTGGCGCCAGCACGGCGCTGCCTTGCGAGCCGGCGCGGTCCGGGCCGTCCGGATCGTCCGGGTCGTTCAGATCGTCCAGATCGTCCTCTGGCTCAGGCATCCCGGGGCCCGGAGGCGACCGGCCCGGCCGTATCCGACCGGTGCGCCGTCCGGTCGGCGAACACCCAGGGCGCGGCCAGGATCAGCGCACCGCCGACCAGGTCCGGCACGCGCAGTTCGGCCGCACCGGCCAGCCATGACGAGCCGGCGGCCACCAGCACCTCGGTGAGCATGATCACCGCCGTCACGTTCGCGGGCAGGCGCGCCGCACCGTACTGCAGCCCGAGGTTGGCGATGAGGAACAGCGCCGACCAGAGCGCAAGGGTGGCCAGCGCGCCGCCCGCCCCGAACGCCGGCCAGCCGATGGCGCCGCCGGCGGAGAGTATCGATGCCGCCGCCACCGGCAGCACCACCGCGCCGCACAGCATGGACAGCGTGCGTGCGGCCTCGCCATTGGTGGAGAGTTTGCGCAGCACCACGTTGTTGAGCGCAAAGGCCGCCCCACCGGCGATCGCCATCCAGTCGGCCAGGCTGCGTGGCAGGGGCAAGCCCATCCCGGGCTCGTACAGCACCAGCATCGCACCGGCGAAGCCGGTGGCGATGCGTGCGAACGCGCGTCCGGTGAACGGCTCGCCGAGCAGCCAGCGCGCGAGCAGCACCGCCCAGATCGGCATCAGGTAGAACAGCAGCACCACGCGAACGACGTCGCCGATCGCCACCGCACTGTTGAACAGTGCATTGGTGAGGCCGGAGGCCAGCGCGAGCCAGAGCAGGCCCGTACCCTGCAGGCATTCGCGCAGCGCGGCCGGACGCGCGGCAGCCAGTGCGACTGCGGCGACGGCATAGATGATCCCGGTCGCCCAGAGCGGATGGATGCCCGAACCGGACAGCGAGCGGAACGGTATCCACGACAGGCCCCAGACCGTGGAGTTGACGAGCAGGCCGGCGACGGCCAGCCAGAGTGCGGACTTCATGCCGCGAGGGTACCGCGCGGGGCCCCGGCTGCAGCCGTTTCGGCTACAGTCTGCGCGACGATGGCCCAGCCGACACGCCCTCCGCAGCAAGCGCAGCAACCGCCTGGCCGGCCGGTATCACCGGAGCCTGCGCGGTGATCGACCTCGCCCGTATCGGCGCGCTGGCGGTCGAGGTGATGCTGCCGCTGTCGCTGCTGGTCGCAGCCGGCGGCCTCTGGCCGCGCTGGTTCCCCGACACCGATGTCGAGTGGCTGCGCAACCAGCTGTCGCGGCTCACCATGTACCTGTTCTACCCGGCGATCCTGTTCTCGGTTGCGATGGTCACGCCGATCAGCCGCGAACTGCTCGCAGTACCGGTGGTCACCGCGCTGGCCGCGGCAGCCGGCGGCCTGTGCGCCTGGGCACTGCTCTACCGCACCCGCTTCGGCGCGCGCCTGCCGCGGCGCACGCGCGCGGTGCTGGTAATCGGCGCGATGTTCGGCAACACCTTCAACATCGGCGTGCCGGTGCTGCTGTTCCTGCATGGCGAGGGGGCGCTGCGCTACGCGGTGTTCAACGACATGCTGATGGTGATGCCGCTGGTCTGGAGCCTGGGCGTGTGGATCTGCACCCGGCTCGGCGTCGACGAACCCGCAGCGGGCGCTGCCCCGGGCGCGGCGGGACCGTCGCGCAGCGAAGCCCGGCCCGCCACCGCGCCGGCCGCGCGCCCGAACGTGTTCACCGTGATGATGTCGATGCCGCCGATCTGGGCGTTCATCGCCGGTGCCACGCTGCAGCAGGCTGGCCTGGTCTACGAGCCGGTGGTCGACGCCGCGCGCATGATCGGCCAGCCGACGATCCCGGTGATGCTGTTCGTGCTCGGCCTCACCATCCCCTGGCATGCGCTGACCCCGAAGCGCGAGGTGCTGGCGGCCACCGCGATCAAGCTGCTGCTGGTGCCGATCGTGGCCTGGGCGCTCGGGCCGCTGTTCTTCGAGGCGCCCGGCGATGCACAGTACTCCGCGACCGTGCTCGCTGCGGTGCCGGGCATGCTCACCCTGCTGATGCTGGCCGACCGCTTCGAGCTCGATGCGCCCGAGGCGGCGCTGTTCATCGGCTGGAGCACGATCGTGTTCTGGCTCACGCTGCCGGTGCTGCTGGGGCTTGGGCTCGTGCGTTGATCACCTCCAGCGCGGCCTTGTGCGCATCGATGCCACAGGGCAGGCCGGCGTAGAGCGTGACCATCAGCAGCACCTCGCGCACTTCCTCCGCGCTCGCACCGTTGTTCAGCGCGCCGTTCACATGCACCTTCAGCTCGTTCGGCTTGTTCAGCGTCGCGGTGATGCCGACCATCGCGAGGCTGCGCGCCTTCATGTCGAGCTGCGGCCGGCTCCAGATGTCGCCGTATGAATAGGCATTGATGATGTGCTGCAGCGGCTCGCCGAAGGTGCCGAGTTCGCCCATCCGGCGCGCGACGGTGTCGGCGCCGAACAGCTTTTGCCGCAGCGCCAGCCCGCGCTGGTAGAGGTCGTCAAGGGTCATTGCAGGTCTCCTGATGATTCATTCATCGTGGCATGACGGCGTCGAGGTGCCGCGCCGGGTGAAGCAGAGCCAGGAAGCGGGGATACTGCCGGAGCAGCCTGCCCCGACCGCCGCGCCCGCGCACCCGGCCGGGCACCCCCAGGCACCCAGACACCAGATACCCAGACCCGAGCGCCCATGACCATCATCGATGCCCACCACCACATCTGGCGCCACGCCCAAACGCCCTGGCTGAACGGCCCGGCCCTGCCGCGCATCTTCGGCGATTACCAATCGCTGCGCCGCGACTACCTCGCGCAGGACTTCATCGATGACGTGGTGCCACAGGGCGTGGTCGCATCAGTCTACATCCAGGTCAATGTCGGGCCCGGCGACGAGGTGGCCGAGATCGAGTGGGTCGCTTCGGTCGCGCGCGAGCACCGCTTCCCCCAGGCGAGCGTGGGTTATGCCGACCTGTCCTCGCCGCAGGTGGCCGGCACGCTCGACCGCCTGCAGGCGGCCGGCAACCTGCGCGGCATCCGCCAGCAGCTCCACTGGCACGAGAATCCGGCCTACCGCTTCGCTGCGCGGCCCGATCTCATGAACGATGCCGCCTGGCGTGCCGGCCTGCGCGAAGTCGAATCGCGTGGCCTGCTGTTCGAACTGCAGGTGTTCGCCTCGCAGATGGCCGATGCCGCGGCCCTGGCGCGCGACTTCCCCGGTGTGACCTTCGTGCTGCTGCACGCCGGCATGCTCGAAGATCGTACGACGGCTGGAATGGCCGCCTGGCGAAGCGGCATGGCGCAGCTCGCCGCCTGCCCGAACGTGCATGTGAAGCTGTCCGGCCTGGGCACCTTCGAGCGTGCCTGCTCGAAGGCACTCTGGCGACCGGTGGTGGAGGAGACCGTCGCGCTGTTTGGCGCCGGGCGCTGCCTCTACGGCAGCAACTTCCCGATCGAGCGCATGTGGACTACCTACGACCGCCTCGTCGGCGTGATGGACGAATGCCTCGCGCCGCTGGACGCGCTGGAACGGCAGGCGATCTTCCACGACAATGCGAAACGGCTCTATTGCTTGTGACAGAACGACAGAAAGGTCTGATGCAATGATCGACTCGGCCATCGTGGGCCTGGGCCGCTGGGGACGCGGTCATGTGAAATCCATGCAGCTCGCAGGCGAGGCGAGGCCGCTGCGCTTCGTGCGCGCGATCGACCCGGTGCTCGATGCACACCGTGCATTCGCCGATGAACACGGCATGCAACTGTCGGCCAGCCTCGACGATGCGCTGGCCGATCCGAAGATCCGCGCGATCGTGCTGTGCACGCCGCACTCGCTGCACCGGCCCCAGGTCGAAGCCTGCGCCCGCGCCGGCAAGGCGGTGTTCTGCGAGAAGCCGCTGGCACTGAACCTCGAAGACGCGCGTGCCATGATCGACGCCTGCCGCCAGGCGAAGGTGCCGATGGGCGTCGGCCACCTGCGCCGGTTCTGGCCGTCGACCGAGGCACTGAAGCAGGCGATCGTCGCCGGCGAGATCGGCGAGCTGCTGCATGTCGAAGGCCACTTCAGCAACGAACATTCGAACAACGTGGTCGGCGGCTGGCGCGAGTCTCCCGCGGAGTCGCCCGCCGCTGGCCTGACCGGCGCCGGGCTGCATATCGTCGATGCGTTCACGCTGCTGGTCGGGCCGGCGCTGTCGGTGCATGCGCATGTGGTCGAGCGCAAGCCGCCGCCCGCGCCGCTGGACACCATCGCCGCGCTATACCGGCTCGATGCCGGCGGCGGCCGTCAGGTCAGCGGCATGTTCGCCAGCGTTCGCGCCTCTCCGCTGTACTGGCGCATCCATGCGTTCGGCTCGCGCGGATCGATCGAGGCACTCGGCGAGCACGAGGTGGTGCGCCATGCCAGCGGCGTCGCACCGGTTCGCACCACGCTGCCGCCGCGCGAGGCGATGCGCCACCAGCTCGAGATGTTCGCGCGCGCGGTGCGCGACGAGGCCGACTATCCGATCCCGTTCCCGGACCTGCTCGCCACCGTGGCCTCGTTCGAGGCGACGGTGAAGTCAGTCGAGACGTCGCGCACGGTCGAAGTCACGCGAACGTGAGACAAGCCTGAGACGAATCCGAGACCAACCCGAACCACCAATGCGGGGCTGATCTTCTGCTGCATCGGCGTCGGCAATACCGATGCGGCGGAGACAGTGTGGATCGAGCGGCAGTTGCAGCGTGGACATGTCCGATGTCGCTGGTCAGGCCACGCAGTGCAGCCCGTGCTGGCGAACCAGGTGCAGGAGTTTCAGGGCGGTACCGGTCGGCCGCTTCTGTCCGATCTCCCATTTCTGCACGGTCGACACGCTCGTGTTCAGCACGCGGGCGAAGACGGCCTGGCTGACGCGGGAGGCTTCGCGGATCTGCCTGATCTGCGCAGGTGCGAGCGGCTCGACCGGTGGCAGGCAAAGCTGATCGAACTCGCGCAGCGTCACCTGGTCCATCGCGCCCGCCTCGTACAGGCCTCGCGCCGATTCATGAACAGCCGACAATATCGGAGAGTTCTTCCTGGCCATTGCAGTCCACCTCGATCAGTTCACCCGCGTCCGCTGCCCGGCGCAGCGCGTCCGGTGTCATGGACGACAGGTGCAGTGCCAGCTTCTTCAGCGCGTCCGCTTCTTGAGAAGACGATACCCCGTTCGGACAAGGCATGCTGCCGGTGATGGACCGGCGGTGTCGAACGCCGAAAGCGCGCGCCATGCGGCGAAACGCGGGTGCCAGTTTCGGGATCGCGTTGCGCGGACTCGACGCGGACGGCCAGCCACCTGGCCGGCCAGGACATGCCTCCTACGGCATGATCTCCCCACCGTTCGGATGCAGCAGCTGCCCGCAGTAGTAGCGCGCCTCTTCGCTCGCGAGGAACACGAACGCGGGCGTCATGTCCTCGGGGGTGCCCAGCCGCTTCAGCGGCAGGCTGGCCGCATGCGTTGCCTTCACGTCTTCCGACAGTGGATCGAAGCCGGTATCCACCAGCCCGGGCGACACGCCGTTGACCAGGATGCCGTGCGGTGCGAGTTCCTTCGCCAGTGCGCGGGTGAACGCGATCACGCCGCCCTTGGCGGTGGAGTAGGCGGTGTAGTTCTCGCGCCCGATGTAGCCGAGCTGCGAGCAGACGGTGATGATGCGGCCCTGCTTCGCCGGGATCATGTGCCGTGCCGCCTCGCGCCCGACCAGGAAGCTGCCGCGCAGGTGCACGCTCATCATCCGGCCCCAGTCGTCGAGGGACATCTCGGTGATCGGCTGCGGGCGCTGGATGCCCGCGTTGGACACCACGATGTCGATGCCGCCCCAGACGGTGGCGACGGCGGCGAACGCGGCGACCACGTCCTTTTCGGCGGTGACGTCACAGCGCAGGGCCATCGCGCGCCGGCCGAGCGCTTCGACCTCGGCTACCAGCGATCGCGCCTCGGGTTCGCGGTCGATCCAGGCAATCGCAACATCGGCGCCCTCGGCGGCGTAGGCGAGCGCCACCGCGCGCCCGATGCCGGTGTTGCCGCCGGTGACCAGTGCGCGTTTGCCCTTCAGTCGTTGCATCCCGTTCTCCATGGTCGGCATCCGTTCAGAGTACGCGGCAGGCGTCCTCGAACTGGAACCGCGGGCTGCGCGGGAACAGTTTCGACGGGTCGCCATGCCCGAGGTTGCACAGGAAGTTCGAGCGCCACGTAGTGCCGGCGAAGAACGCTTCATCGACCTTCGCCTTGTCGAAGCCGGACATCGGTCCGCAGTCGAGCCCGACCGCGCGCGCGGCGAGCATCATGTAGGCGCCCTGCAGCGTGCCGTTGCGGAAGGCGGTTTCCCGGATCAGGTCTTCGTTGCCCGCGAACCAGCTTCGGGCATCGGCATGCGGGAACAACTTCGGCAACTGCTCGTGGAACGCGAGGTCGCAGGCGACGATCACCGTCACCGGGGCGGCGAGCGTCTTCTCGAGGTTGCCTGGCAGCAGGGCCGGCACGAGCCTCTGGCGCGACTCCGCGGAGCGCAGGAACACGAAGCGCGCCGGGCTGCAGTTGGCGCTGGTGGGCGCCATCTTCAGCAGGTCGAACAGCTCGCGCAGCGTGTCGTCGGACACGGGCTGGTCGGTCCAGCCATTGTGGGTGCGTGCTTCGTTGAACAGCAGGTTGCGTCCTGCTGGATCGAGCGTGGTCATGGGGTCGGCGTCGTGGTCAAGGATCGTTCTGAAGACTAGCAGGAAGCACGCCAGTGGCCGGCGCGCCCTGCGATGACGAGCGGCGACGGCCGTCGGCCTACTTCATCGAGAGCAGCGACAGCCCGCGTTCGAGGTCGTCGATCAGGTCCTGTGGATGTTCCAGCCCGACATGGATGCGAACCATGGGGCCCTCGGGGTTCCAGGGCGTCGCGGTACGCGTGATCATCTTCGCGCGGATCGCCAGGCTCTCGTAGCCGCCCCAGCTCGAGCCGATGCCGAACAGCTGCAGCGAATCGATCATCGCCACCACCGATTCGTCGGTGGCTGGCTTGAGCACCACGCCGAACAGCGAGGCCGCACCGTCGAAGTCGCGCTTCCACACCGCATGGCCGGGGTCGCTCTCCAGTGCTGGGAACAGAACGCGCGACACCCGCGGATGTGCCTCCAGGAAGCGTGCGACCGTGAGCGCACTCTCCATCTGGTGGCGCATACGCACGCCGATGGTTCGCAGTCCGCGCAAGGCGAGCCAGCAGTCGTCCGGGCTCACGCACATGCCGAGGTCGGCCACGCTCCGGCGCACGGTCAGCCACTGCGCTTCATTGGTGACGATCGCGCCGATCAGGGTGTCGGAGTGGCCGGCGATGTACTTCGTGCCGGCATGGATCGACACGTCGACGCCATGGTCGAACGCACGGAAGAAGTAGGGCGTGCCCCAGGTGTTGTCGGCCAGCACCGGTACGCCCTTCGCATGCGCGGCGGCGGCGATCGCCGGGATGTCCTGCATCTCGAAGGTCATCGATCCCGGCGCCTCGCAGTACACCGCGCAGGTCTCCGGGCTGATCAGCGAGTCGATGCCGCTGCCGATCGCCGGGTCGTAGTACTCGATGTCCACGCCCCAGGCGGCGAGCCGCTTGTCGCAGAAGTTGCGTGTCGGTCCGTAGGCGGTGTCGGTGACCAGCAGGTGCGTGCCCTTCTTTGCGTAGGCCGACAGGGCGGCGGTGATCGCGGCCAGTCCCGAAGGCACTGCGACCGCGGCATGGCCGCCTTCGAGTTCGGCGACCGCCGCCTCGAACGCGAACGTGGTCGGCGTGCCGTGCACACCGTAGCGCATCACCTTGTAGTCGTCGGGGTCGCGTCCCTCGTAGGTGGCGGTGTCCTCGAACAGCACGGTGGAGCCGCGGTAGACCGGCGGGTTGACCATGCCGGAGAAGCGCACCGGGTCGCGTGCCGCATGGCCGACCAGCGTGTCCTTATGGCGGCTGCCGCGCCGGTCACGGGCGCTGGTTCCTGCTCCGGAATGGGTACGGTCGGTCATCTGGATTCGCTCGTGGATTGCATTTGCAGGGAGCACCGAGCGTACGCCGGCACCCGGGCCGTCTCAAGCGACGCGCGCTGGCCGCGCGCGTGGTCGCCGAAGCGCGGTTTCGGGCAGACTAGCTGGCTTCCGACGAACCCCAGTCACTGTCACGGTGCACACATGACCCGAAACATCGATTCGAAGACCCTCAAGACCTGGCTGCACGATGGCGCCGAGATCGCCTTCTTCGACGTGCGCGAGCACGGCCAGTATGGCGAAGGCCATCCTTTCTACGCCGTGCCGCTGCCCTGGAGCCGGTTCGAGCTCGACCTCGAGCGCCTGGCGCCGCGCACGACCGTGCGCATGGTGCTGCTCGACGACGGCGACGGTGTCGCGCCGCGTGCGGCGGCCCGCGCCGAAGCGCTCGGCTATTCGGCGGTGCACGTCCTCGAGGGTGGCGCACCGGCGTGGAAGCAGGCGGGCTTCCAGCTGTTCGCCGGCGTGAACGTGCCGAGCAAGACCTTCGGCGAACTGGTGGAGCATGCCTGCGACACCCCGCGCATCACCGCCGAGGAACTGGTCGCGATGAAGCAGCGCGGCGACGACTTCGTGATCGTCGACGGCCGGCCGTGGAGCGAATATCGCAAGATGAACATCCCGGGCGGCATCTGCTGTCCGAACGGCGAACTGGCGTTGCGCATCGGGCAGCTCGCGCCCGATCCGTCGACCACGGTGGTGGTCAACTGCGCCGGGCGTACCCGCTCGATCATCGGCGCGCAGACGCTACGCCACTTCGGTATCCCCAACCGGGTGGTGGCGCTCAAGGACGGTACCCAGGGCTGGTTCCTGTCCGGGCTGGAACTCGAACGCGGTGCCGACCGGCGCTATCCGGCGCCCCCGGCCGACCTCGCGCCGCAACGCGCGCAGGCCGAGGCGCTGATTCAGCGCTTTGGCGTGCCGGTGATCGATGCCGCCGAGGCCGGGCGCCAGCTCGCCGATGCGTCGCGCTGCACCTTCCTGCTCGACGTGCGCACCGAGGAAGAGTTCGCGGCGGGCAGCCTGCCCGGGGCGGTGCATGCGCCGGGCGGCCAGCTGATCCAGTCGACCGATCAGTGGGTGGGCGTCAAGGGCGCGCGGGTAATCCTCGCCGACGGCGATGGCGTGCGTGCGGCGGTGGTCGCGATGTGGCTGCGCCAGCTCGGCCACGACGCGCAGGTGCTGCGCGAGGGCGTGGCGGCGAAGCTCCCCGCCCGGCCCGACACCGCGCAGGCAGTCGCCGCGTTGCCTTCGCTCGATCCGATCGCGCCCGCCGCAGTCGGCGCTGCGCTGCTGGTCGACCTGCGAGCGGGCATGTCGTACCGCAAGTCGCATCCGCGCGGCGCCGTGTGGGCGATCCGGCCGCGGCTGGACGCCGTGGTCAAGGCGGCTGCAGGACGACCGCTGGTGCTGCTCGCCGATGAAGAGGCGGTCGCACGGGCCGCAGCGCTCGACCTCGCCGCTGCCGGGGCCGGTCCGCTGTCGCTGCTCGACGGCGGGTTCGCGGCCTGGCAGGCGGCCGGCCTGCCGGTGGAATCGACGCCGGAGGTGCCGTCGAACGCCGACTGCATCGACTACCTGTTCTTCGTGCACGACCGCCACGAAGGCAACCGCGAGGCGGCGATGCAGTACCTCGCCTGGGAGACGCACCTGATCGAGCAGCTCGACGCGCAGGAACTCGCCGGGTTCCGGGTCAGCGCAGGCTGAGCCCGCGTCGGGCGGGCGCGGGCGGTACCGGGCGGCGGTTGCCCGCCGCCCGCAGGTTTCCTGCGCTCAGGCGGCTGCCTTCGCGAGCACCGTCGAGCCGGTGATCGCCGCGTTGACCCGCGGCATCACTTCGGTGGCCATCAGCTCGATCGAACGCCGCGCGAGCTTCTCGTCCACCCAGTCCATGTTTGCGTAGACGATCTCGCCGAACGGACCGGCTTCCTCGCGCAGCTCGAGGATGCGCTCGGCGACGCGTTCCGGCGTGCCCCAGAGCACCAGCTTGTCCAGCATGTACTCGATGGTGAGCTCGGCATCCGACTGGGCCTCGTTCTCCTTGAAGATCGCGTGCCGCTTGGACAGCATCATCTTCTTCAGCAGCAGGTTCCAGTAGTAGCGGTACGGGCTGTCCGGCGACTCGATCGCATAGCGGCGTGCGGTGGCCTCGTCATCGGCGACGAAGATCGTGCGCGCGATGCGCCAGTCGCCGATGTCTGCGACCTGCCCGACATTGCTCTTGCCCAGCGCGTAGTTCGTCCAGTGGCTCTTCAGGTACTTCGACAGCAGGAAGTTGGCGGACATCGGATGGAAGTCACGCTGGCCCATCGCGATCACGCCCTTCGAGAACGGCGCGACTACGGTGCCGACGATCTCGGGACGCGGCAGCTGGTAGGGTTTGTACATCTCGCCGCGCTCGATCTCGGCCACCGAGGTCTTCGCGGTCGTGACCTTGAACCGGTTGTCCGGGAGGTCGATCTCGTAGGGCGCGTTGCGCTTCCAGATCTCGAGGATCACGTCGATCGATTCGGCGAACAGCTTGTTGCGGTCTTCGGCCAGCATGCCCAGTGCCTCGGCATCGGAAGACAGTGCACCGGGCGAGATGCCGAAGATGAACCGGCCGCGCGCCATGTGGTCGAACATCGCTGCATGCGAGGCGATCAGCGTCGGATGGCTGTGCGAGAGGTTCGAGGTGCCGGTGCCCAGGCGGATCTGCTTCGTGGAATGGATCAGCGAGGCGAGGAAGATGAAGCTGTTGGTGACGTTCTCGCTCTTCTCGGTCAGGTGCTCGCCGACGAACGCGTCATGGAAGCCGAGCCGGTCGGCCAGCATCACCGCCTCGCGGTCTTCCTCGAGCGTGACGGAGGGAGCGCGGTGGGCGGGGTGGAGCGGCATCATGAACATGCCGAGGCGCAACGGTTTCGCGGACATCGGGAATCCTTCGGTTCTAGCCAGTGGTGGGTGGCGCAACTCGCAACCCCGTATTTTGCGCGTCCGACCGTGGTCGCGCCACCGTAGCGGCTGCGTTCAGCCCGCCGCCGGGCTCAGCGCAGCAGGGCGTTAATCTGCTGCAGGTCATCGTCCTGCAGGTCGCCGACCGCCGCCTGCAGCCTCAGGCCCGACAGCAGCGTCGTGTAGCGGGCCAGCACCAGGTCACGGCGTGCGTTGAACAGGGCCTGCTGGGCATTGAGCACGTCCACCTGGGTGCGCACCCCGACCTTCAGCCCCAGCTGCGTCGAGTCGAGGGAGATGCGCGCGGACTCCTGGGCGGCCTGAAGGGCGCTGACCTGGCTGATGCCGCTGGTCACGCCGAGGAAGGCCTGCCGCGCCGCCAGCACCGCCGAGCGGCGCGCGTTCTCGACATCCTGCAGCGCACGCTCGCGGTTGGCGACTGCCTCGCGCACCCGCGAGTCGATCGCTCCGCCCTGGTACAGCGGCACGCTCAGCTGCAGGCCCAGCACCAGTTGCGTGATGTCGGTGCCGATCGGCGAGGTCGCGCTGCCGCCGGCGCGGTTGCTGCCGGCCGAGCCGACCGCGTCCAGCGTCGGCAGGTGCCCGGCGCGCTGGCGCTCGATCTCGCGGCCGGCCAGTTCAAGGGTGGCTTCCTGCACCCGTACCGCCAGTGCGTTGCGGCGCGCCTGCTCCGACCAGCCCTCGATGTCCGCGGGCGAGGGCGGCGCGAGCACGGCCGTGTCGCGCAGCGGCCGCAGTTCCCCCGGGGGCTGCCGGCCGATGATCTGCTGCAGCGCCTGTCGCTTCACTTCGAGGTCGTTGCGTCCGGCGATCTCCTGAGCGGTCGCGAGGTCGAGCCGTGCCCGCGCCTCGTTGAAGTCGACGATGGTCGAGGTACCGGTCTCGAAGTTCGCCTTCGCCTGCGCGAGCTGCTCGCCGATCGCATGTTTCTGCGCCTCCAGCACCGACAGCGATTCCCGGGCGGCGAGCACGTCGAAGAACGCCTGCGCCGCGCGCAGCGTCAGGTCCTGTGCGGCGAGCATCAGCTGCAGGTCGGCCTGGCTGGCCTGCAGGCCAGCCTGCTCCAGTTGCACCGCGTTGGCGCGCCGGAACACCGGCTGGATCACCTGCACGGTCAGCGCGCTGGTCTCGAAGCTGCGTCGCCCGGGCTGGAAGAACGGGTTGGAGGCCCCGCTCAGCGTGGTGTCGGTCTCGTTGCGGTTCGCGTTCGCGCTCAGGGTGATCGAAGGCAGCAGCAGCGCGCGCGCCTGCGGCAGGCGCTCGCGCGAGGCCTGCCAGGCGGCCCGCGCGGATGCGAACTGTGCGTCGTTCTCTCGCGCCAGGCGCTGGACCTCGACCAGGTCGGCCGCGACCGCCGGCCCGGCCGTCACGGCCGCCAGCATGGCGAGCAGGGCCAGCAGCCCGGCACGTGCAGCACGTGCAGCTGGCCGTGCCCGTGCCCGTGACCTTGCTGGCCGGCGCTGCGGCAGCGGCCCATGTCGCGGATCTGTTCGGGTCATCGGCAGGGCGGAGTCCTGGAAAGCCTGAGGAGCGGAGAGCATCCGCAAGGCGTCGGCGCGGGGCGGAAGCGCTCGCGCCTGGGTGGATTATGCATGCCCCCGGGCATGGTGCCTGCCGTTGTATCCCGACCCGGTGCGGGGAGTAGACTGCGCGCATGCCCGTATCCCAGCCCGTATCCCAGCCCGTATCCCAGCCCGCCGCGCCGATAGCGCCGCCCCCCGGTCCGACCGCGGTGCTGGCGGACTTCACCGCCAGCCTGCGGCACGACGCGATCCCGTTGCGCGTGCGCGAGCGGGTGAAGGACATCCTGCTGGACACGCTGGCCAGCGCCATCGCCGGCCGTGCCGGGGACGAGATCGCCCAGATCGGCGCACTCGCTGCCGCGCTCGGCCGCTCCGACGAGGCGACCCTGATCGCCGGTGGCGGCAGTTCGCTCGCCGGCGCGGCGCTCTGCAATGCCTACCTGGTCACCGCGGTCACCGTCTGCGACGTGCACCGGCCGACGCTGTTCCACACCACGCCGCAGGTGGTGCCGCCTGCACTGGCGATCGCCGAGCGCGAGGGCCGCAGCGGCAACGAACTGCTCACCGCCATCGCCGCCGGCCTGGAAGTGTCGGTGCGCGTCGCGCGTGCGATGGACTATCCGGCGTTCCGGCGCCGCGGCTGGCATTCGCCCGGCGTGGTCGGCCCGTTCGGTGGCGCGGCCGCGGCCGGCAGCCTGCTGCGCCTGGACGCCGGCCGGCAGTGCAACGCGTTCGCGTTGGCCGGCAGCCAGTCCGCCGGCACCTTCGCCCACTGGGGCACGCCGACGATCAAGTTCCACCAGGCCCGCGGCAGCCTGTCCGGCCTGATGGCGGCGCTGCTCGCGGCCGAAGGCTTCCGTGCCAGTGCCGAGATCCTGGCTCACCCGGACGGCGGCCTGTTCAACGCCTATGCGGACGGCGGCCTGCCGCAGGAGATCACCGACGGCCTCGGCGAGGCCTGGAAGCTGGAGGAACTGGCCCTGCGCCGCTGGCCGGCCGGCAGTTCGCTGCAGGCGATGATCACCGCGCTGTTCGCGCTGGTCGAGGGCCATGGCGTGCAGGCCTCGGGTGTCGAGCGGGTGCGCATCGGGCTGTCGAAGACGGTGTACGACATGCACGGCACGCTGCCCTGGAGCGACCGGTTCAAGGCACTGCTGTCCGCGCCCTACATCGCCTCGATCATCCTGCACGACCGTTGCTGCTGGCTCGACCAGTTCCTGCCGGCGCGCCATGCCGATCCGGCCGTCGATGCGTTCACCCGCAACCGGGTGCAGGTCGAGCCCGATCCGTCGCTCGCCGGCAACGCCGCGGCGGTGGAGATCACGATGGCCGACGGTCGCGTGCTGCGCGAGACGCGCACCGAAGCGCTTGGCGATCCGGGCAACCCGCTCGGCCGGGCGCAGATCGTCGGCAAGCTGCAGGAGGCTGCGGCCGGCTGGTTCGATCCGGCCACCACCGCACGCCTGGCCGCGATGGTCGACCGGCTCGAAGACCTCGCGGACGTGCGCGAGCTGATGGCCCTGTTCCGCGCGGGGCAGCGATGAAGCGCCGCAGCATGCTGTCGATCGTGCTGGCGGCGCCGTTGATCCTCGCCGGTTGCGCGACGATCGACGGTGAGTCCTTGCGGGCCAGCCTGACGAGCGTTTCGGTGGTCGAGACCGCGCTGCTCGAGCAGAAATACATGCTGCGCGTGCGCCTGCAGAATCCTGCCGACCGGGCGATCAGCCTGGACGGCTTCGTCTACGACCTCACCCTCAACGGCCGGGCCTTCGCCCGCGGCGTGAGCGACCAGCAGGTGGTGGTGCCGCGCTTCGGCGAGGCGGTGGTCGACCTGCCGGCGGTCGGCAGCACCGGCGCGGTGATCCGCCAGATGCTGGAACTCGGCAGCGGCCGGCGGCAGGTCGACTACCGGCTGGTCGGTCGGGCGAACGCGGACGGTACGCGGCTGCGCTTCGACGGCCAGGGCGACGTTCCGATCCCGAAACAGCTTCTCGACCTGGCGAAATAGCCGCTGCAGCAGGGGGCGCATCGCGCGAACCGGCCGGACTGGGTGATAATTCGGCTCCCAGTCGACTCCGGACGAGCACGCACATGCCCGATCACGCGCACACGCCCCACGCCCCTTTCCAGCGCAAGGAAGACCGGCGCCTGGTGACCGGCCACGGTCTCTACACTTCCGACCGGACGTTCCCCGGGGAACTGCACGCAGTGTTCCTGCGCAGCGATCGCGCACATGCGCAGATCGTGTCGATCAAGACAGACGCCGCGAAGGCGATGCCCGGCGTGCACGGCGTGTTCACCGCCGAGGACAGCAAGGCCGCCGGCATGGTCAAGGTGATGTGCATGCTGGCGCTCAAGGGCACCGACGGCGAGCCGCCGCGGGTGCCGGCGCGCAGCGCCTTCGCTGATGGGTGCGTGCGCTTCGTCGGCGAGACGGTGGCGATGGTGGTGGCCGATTCGGTCGCTGCCGGCCTCGATGCGCTCGAGGCGATCGAAGTCGAATACCGCGAACTGCCGCACGTGGTCGATGCCAGCCGCGCGCTCGATGCCGGCGCCCCGGTGATCCACGATGCCGCGCCGGGCAACCTGTGCTGGGTCGGCGAGGCGGGCGATCGCGCCGCGGTCGACGCCGCGATGGCGGCTGCCGCGACCGTGATCGAGCTGTCGGTCGAGAGCACGCGCGTGATCCCCAGCCCGATGGAACTGCGCTGCTGCGCGGCCACCTACGACGCGGCGAACGACCACTACCACGTGTACTCGGTCACCCAGGGCGTGAACGCGATGCGCATCCAGATCGCGTTCGCCGCCGGCATCCCCGAGAACAAGCTGACCATCCATGCACAGGATGTCGGCGGCAGCTTCGGCAACCGCAGCCCGCACTACCCGGAACACTGCGCGGTGATGCTGGCCGCGAAGGTGCTCGGGCGCCCGGTGCGCTGGGCCGGAACCCGTTCCGAATGCCTGGCCAGCGACTACCACGGCCGCGGCAACCAGATCGCCGGCAAGCTCGCGATCGACAAGGACGGCCACTTCACCGCGATCCAGCTCGACTGGGTCGCCGACATGGGCGCGTTCATCACCCCGGCCGGCATCGCCAGCCACACGCGCAACCCGGTCGTCCTGTTGTCCGGCGTCTACCGCATCCCCGCGATGCATGGCCGCTGGCGCGCGGTGTTCACCAATACCTCGCCGATCGCCCCTTACCGCGGCGCGGGCCGGCCCGACGTGAACTACATGATCGAGCGCCTGGTCGACGAAGCAGCGGCAAAGCTGGGCATGGATCCGGCGGACCTGCGCCGGCGCAACGCGCTCGGTCTCGGCCAGTTCCCCTACAAGACGCCCACCGGCACGACCTACGAAGCCACCGACGTTCCCGGCTCGCTCGAGAAGGCGGTGCGGCTCGCCGACTGGAAGGGCTTCCCCGCCCGCCGCGCCGAGGCGAAGGCACGCGGCATGCTGCGCGGCATCGGCATGGCGACCTTCATCGAGAACACCGGTGCCGGCGTGTTCCCGAAAGACCAGGTCGACATCGAGGTCGATGCGAACGGCATGGTGCATGCCTACAGCGTCGCCCATGCGCAGGGGCAGGGGCATGAGACCACCTTCACCCAGGTGATCGCCGATGCGATGGGCATCGATACCGCGAACGTGCTGCTGCATGAAGGTTCCCCCGAACACACCCTGATCGGCAACCACACCGGCGGTTCGCGTTCGCTGGTCGGCGCCGGCAGCGTCTGCAAGCTCGCCGGCCTGAAGCTGATCGAGGTCGCGAAGTCGGCCGCCGCTGCGATGTTCGACACCGAGCCGTCGCAGGTCGACTACGCCGCCGGTACCCTGACCGACCGGGTCAGTGGCAAGTCGACCACGCTGGCCGAACTGGCGCGGCGTCCGGAAGGCCTGAAGACCCAGGCCGAGGCGTCCATCGGTTCCACCTTCCCGACCGGCTGCCATATCGCCGAGGTCGAGATCGATCCGCTCACCGGCACCACCGAGATCCTGTCCTATGTTGCGGTGGACGACTGCGGCCATGCAGTCGATCACACGATCGTCGAAGGGCAGGTTCACGGCGGCGTGCTGCAGGGCGTCGGCCAGGTGTTCGCCGAGAAGGCGATCTACGACGAAGAGACCGGCCAGCTGATGACCGGCAGCTTCATGGACTACACGATGCCGCGCGCTGGCATGCTCAAGCACATCGTGATCGACGAGAACTGCATCCCGAGCAAGATCAACTCGCTCGGCGCCAAGGGTGTTGGCGAGGCCGGTTGCACCGGATCGCTGTCGGCGCTGTCGAACGCGATGGCCGATGCGCTGCGTCCGCTGGGCGTGCCGCCGATGGACATGCCGTTCACGTCCAACCGCGTCTGGCATGCGATCGCCGCAGCCGGCGGGCTGAAATGATTGCCCGGACACCGACCGTCGCACACAAGGAGCACTGAATGTACGAGTTCGAATACGTGCGGCCGAAGTCGGTCGCGGAAGCGGCCGGTTTCCTCGCGGCCAACACCGATGCGCGGCTGATGTCCGGCGGCATGACGCTGCTGCCGACGATGAAGCAGCGGCTGGCACAGGCCTCGCACCTCGTGCATGTGGGCCCGCTGGCCGAGCTGAAGTCGATCGCCCGCGAAGGCGACATGCTGGTGGTCGGCTCGGCGGCCACGCATGACCAGGTGCAGGATTCCGAAGTCGTGCGCGCGGCCATCCCGGCGCTGGCGAAGCTCGCGCGCGGCATCGGCGATCCGCAGGTGCGCTACATGGGCACCATCGGCGGTTCGATCGCGAACAACGATCCGGCTGCCGACTACCCGGCGGGCGTGCTCGGGCTGGGCGCGACCGTGGTCACCCAACTGCGGCAGATCGCCGCGGACGACTACTTCCAGGGCCTGTTCACCACCGCGCTGGGCGAAGGCGAGATCGTCACCGCAGTGCGCTTCCCGGTACCGCGCCGCGCCGGCTACGTGAAGTTCGGCCATCCGGCCACCGGCTATGCGATGTCCGGCGTGTTCGTGGCCGAGACCGGCAGCGGCGTGCGCGTCGCGGTGACCGGCGCCGGCAACGGCGTGTTCCGCTGGGCCGAGGCCGAGGCCGCGCTGGCGACGTCGATGTCGCCGAAGGCGCTCGACGGGCTGGCGCTCGACGCATCGCATTTCTCCGAAGACATCCATGCCACCCGCGAGTACCGGGCACAGCTGTGCCGGGTGATGGCGGCGCGCGCGGTCAACGAACTGCTGGGCTGAACGAACATGAGCCGAATCGAACTCACCCTGAACGGCAAGGCCGTATCCGCCGACGTCGAAGACCGCACGCTGCTGGTGAACTTCCTGCGCGATGCACAGCAGCTCACCGGCACCCATGTCGGCTGCGACACCACCCAGTGCGGTGCCTGCACCGTGCTGGTCGATGGCCGCGCATTGAAGTCGTGCACGCTGCTGGCGGTGCAGGTCAGCGGCGCGAAGATCACCACGATCGAAGGCATGGCCAACGGCGAGGCGCTGCATCCGGTACAGCAGGCCTTCTCGGAATGCCACGGCCTGCAGTGCGGCTACTGCACCCCTGGCATGGTGATGGCCGTCACCGACCTGCTGCGCAGGAATCCCAAGCCGACCGACGAGCAGATCCTGCACGGGCTCGAGGGCAACATCTGCCGCTGCACCGGCTACATCAACATCGTGAAGTCGGTGAAGCGCGCGTCGGAGTTGATGGCGGCAGGCTGATCCGCAGTCGTCAGAACGCTTTCAGGAACAGCGCGCTGCGAAACGGCGAGCGGGAGAGTCCCGCCGCCGTATCGATGCCCAGCAGGTGGCAGGCGAGACTAGCATCTGCGCCATAGACCCTGAGCGACTTGATTGAGAATATTAAGGTTCGACTTAACATTCCTCAAGACCGATATGTGGCCTTGGCCAGGGCACTCGGCTCCTGCCCGATCGGCGCTGCTACGTCGATCGGCGCCGACGCCGTCCGAGGGTCACGGCAATCACGAGGCGTTCGCGCGACGGCGACGGGCCGTAAACCCGAGCAGGCCAAGCCCGGCGACCATCAACGGCAGTGCCGCAGGCACTGGCACCACGGCCGTATCGGGCACGATCGAAAAGATCTGCTCGGAGTAGCCGCCAGGACCGGCTTCATAGAAGCCGAAACGCGTGCCTGCAGCCAGCAGGTCGCTTTCGCCATATCCCTGGCCAAGGTTCTGGCGAAGAACCGCATCGGCGTTGATGAAGAACTGGATGCTGGCCACGGACGAAGTCGAACCCGAGTCGATGACCGCGAAGCTGCGGACCGGCATCGATTCGGTCGGGCTCTGGCCGTACGGGAAGATGAAGTTGCTGCCGCCGTTGGCGCTGAAGCCGTTGAAGATGGAGTATTGACGGACGCGCCCGCGAGTACCGTTCGTGTAGTTGGTCAGGATGTAGGAAGACGTATCGCCAACATCGAACGTGAGTACGCCGTCGCCCGCACCGAAACTCGATGCCGGGATGATGTTCCGTGCGCCCCCGTCGGTGTGGAAGAAAAAGGTGTTGCCGCGTGAAGCGCCGGTATATCCGATGCCGATGCCGATGATGCGGTCGCCGGCCTGCCACGAGCCGCTGGACAGGCTCGAGGCGGTGTCGCCCGTGTAGCTGGAGCCGTTACCCGCTGCGCCGTCGGAAAGGCGGGTGCCGCCGACCGACTGGCTGGCACTGAGGACGAAGCTGCTGCGGTAGATGTCGAAGGTCCGGTCGGTATTGCCCACGACCCATACCCCCGAGGTCTGGGCGTTGCCGACGGAGCTCCAGCCGTTCCATGACGTACCGCCGTTGATGTCGACCGTGGCGGCCGAGGCGATCGAGGCGCCCAGGCCGATGAAAGCCGCCATCGTGGCCGCACTGATGCAGGACTTCATCGACATGGCTTCGTCTCCCTGGTCGCTCCCGCGCGCTCGCACATGGAGGGTTGTATCGGTGTTGCCGGCGCCTGGCAGGCAGGGCGTCGGAGAAACAACAAGGCTATGCCGGGTCGCCGAGCCGGTCGATGCGTTCCTGCACAGCTGCAGTGTGACATTGTACCTGTCCGCCTGCTCACCGAGCCTCCGGTGGCGACCAGGCGGCGCGACGTGCGAGCCGGCGCACGTCGCAGCGGGTCAGTACACCTCCGGCACGACCATCGAATCCGGGACCGGATGCCGGATGTAGTCCTCGTGCCGCACCCGTTCGGGTAGCACGATCGTCTCGTGCTCGACCTCGCTGTAGGGCATCTGCGCGAGCAGGTGGCTGATGCAGTTCAGCCGTGCCTTCTTCTTGTCCACCGCCTGCACCACCCACCAGGGCGCCTCGGGGATGTGGGTGCGCTCGAGCATGATCTCCTTCGCCTTGGTGTAGTCCTCCCAGCGGCGACGCGACTCGAGGTCCATCGGGCTCAGCTTCCACTGCTTGAGCGGGTCGTGGATACGACCGAGGAAGCGCGAGTGCTGCTCTTCGTCGGTGATCGAGAACCAGTACTTGATGAGCTGGATGCCCGAGCGGACCAGCATCTTCTCGAACTCGGGCACTGAACGGAAGAACTCCTCGTACTGCTCGTCGGTGCAGAACCCCATCACCCGCTCGACGCCGGCGCGGTTGTACCAGCTGCGGTCGAACAGCACCATCTCGCCCGCGGCGGGCAGGTGCGAGGCATAGCGCTGGAAGTACCACTGGGTGCGTTCGCGGTCATTGGGCGCGGGCAGTGCGGCCACCCGGCACACCCGCGGGTTGAGCCGCTGGGTGATCCGCTTGATGACGCCGCCCTTGCCGGCGGCATCGCGGCCCTCGAACAGGATCACGACCTTGTGGCGCGAGGCGACCACCCAGTCCTGCAGCTTGACCAGTTCACCCTGCAGCCGGAACAGCTCCCTGAAGTAGAGGCGCCGACGCGCCTTCTCTTCTTCCGAGCGCTCTGAGCCAGGCTCGCCGAGATCGCGGTCATCGACCTCCATCTCGAGTTCTTCGTCGTAGCTGTCGATGATGTCGCGGTGGATCCGCTGCATCATCTCGATCTGGTCTTCGTGGGTGTTGCCGGTCTTGTCCGTTTTCTCGGTCTTGTCGCTCATGTCGCTCGCTTGCATGGATGGCAGATCCCGCCAGCGTGCAAGATGCAGCAGTTCCATGACGGTTACATGACGCCGTCTCGCCCCGGGCCGGCTACGCCGGGAGCAGTGCCGAGCGGGTATTGATCGGTTCCATCACCGCTGGGCGAACACCCAGGTCACCAGCGCACGCAGTTCGTCGTCGTTGATCGCCGGATGCGGCGGCATCGGGATCGATCCCCATGCCCCGGCACCGCCCTCGCGAATGCGTCGCGCAACCCGCTCAGTCCCACCCGCCTCGCTGCCGAATCGGTGGGCCACTTCCTTGAAGCTGGGGCCTACCATCTTGCGATCGACTGCGTGACATCCGGTGCAGCCGTAGGTGGCGAGCACCGTCTGGACATCGCGTGATCCGCCTGCCGAAGGCGCAGTGGTGGAAGCTGCTGCAGCCGCGCCAGCCGGCCGCGGGCGCGCACTGCCGTCGTCGTTGCGCCCGTAGTAGGCGAACAGGTAGTCCACGATCGGCGCGATCTCGTTGGCTGCCACCGGTGCGCCGCGCTTGATCATCAGCTCGGTGTTCTCCAGCCATTCGGCGCGCGTCAGGCGCGACCGGGTAATGTGCTGGGCCTCATGGCAGATCACGCAGCGCTGCATGGTGAGTTCCATGCCCGGACCCGGCGCCAGAGTGGGCTCCGGCGTGGCCGGCGCCTGCGCACCGATCGGCGCGCTGGCAAGCAGGACTGCCGTGAGCATCGGCCCCAGAACGGTGAGCGTGCGCGCCCACCGGGTAGCAGAGCGTTGCAGCATCGCTCAGGCCTCCACCGTGAAGCCGACACGATGTACGCCGTTCCAGTAGTAACCCAGCGGGTTCCACGCTGGCAGGAACGGCTGGGCGTTGCCGCGGTCATCGGTGGCCCGCGCCAGCACCGTCTGGTAGCCGCTCTTCTCCGGGAAATAATCGAGGCTGAACCGTCGCCAGGCGTAGCGGTCGCCTCGCCGGTCGAGGGAGGCGCGCTGCCAGGTCACGCCTTCGTCGAACGAGAGATCGACGCGGCGGATCGACGACTCGCCCACCCAGGCCCGACCCTCGATCGGCACGACCTGCCCGCGGCGATACCGGGCGTTCGGACCGGGGAAGGTGATCATCGACTTGACCGGCCAGTCTTCGGTGCTGATCGCATCGGCTGGCATCTTGTCGCCTGGGGAGATCGGGGTACCCGGGATGCGGTAGCTGTCATCCATGTAGGTGCCCTTGAACGGCGCGGGCAGCACCTCGATCGCCGTCACCCACTTGATCGACGCGGAGCCCACCCAGCCGGGAACCATGCTGCGCATCGGTGCTCCGTGCACGGGAGTGAGCGTCTCGCCATTCATTCCCGTGGCGATCATGGTGTGGCGTTCCATGGCCTTGGCCATCGGAATCGACCGCACGACCGGCGGTATGGTGGGCAACGGGCCCCGGTCCACGCCGAAGAACGCCACATGCACCGCTCCATTTCGCACGCCAGCCATGCGCAGGATTTCGGCGAGGCTGACACCCGTCCACTTCGGACAGCCCATGCCGCCAGTCTCCGACCAGGTTGTTCCGCGCGGCGTGGGACGGAACGCGGTGCGCCCGGAACCCGCGCACTCGAGCATCGCCTGCTGCTCCCAGACGTTCATCTTGCGCAGATCGTCCAGCGTCAGGGTCAGTTCGCGATCAACCAGGCCACGCACGGTCAGCACGTGCTTCGAAGCATCGATATCGGGCGTATTGAGATTGTTGCGCACGAACATGCGTCGCGTTGGCGTCACCAGAAAGTTGTGGTGTTCGGCTGGCACGCTGGCGGTCAGCGGACGCTCGGAATGGATCGCCAGCACTGAATCCTTGCCAGCCATGATCGCGGCGTTCGGGATGCCGGCCCCGGCATCGGCGGGCGCCTGCGCTACGGCCGAGCCGGCGATCGCGCTGCCGCCAAGCGCCGCGCTCGCCTGCGCGATGCGGGTGAGGAACTCGCGACGACTGGCATGCAGGCGCTCTAGGGTGGCGCCGGGACGGGCGGGGGTCTGGTCCATGGTCGATCCTCCTGGTTGTTCTTGGGTCTGAACGCAACGAGCGCGCCCTGCCTGCAGGCGACGCGATTCTGACAGCACTGTACACAGGATCGTGCGGCGGGTGAATGTCATCCACCGGGCGGGTCGCCGCCGCCCGGCTCACTCGAGCAGGCTGAAGCCCAGGCCCGGTACATCCGGTACATGCAACTTGCCCTGGGCAAACTCGGGATGGGTTGCGAAACGCGCGCGTAGCGCGACATGCGCCCCATGCACTTCCAGCATGCCGCCATGCGCATGCCCGGCCATCACCGGAAGATTGGCCGCCTCGAAGCCGCCCGCGCCAGTGACCGGCACACCATGCGCCTCGGCCAGCGCGAGGATGCGCAGCATGGCCGAGATGCCGCCGCAGAACGCCGCATTCGGTTGCACGATGTCGAGCGCCCCTGCGGTGAGCACGTCGCGAAACCAGGTCATCGACTGGATCATCTGGCCCGAGGCCAGGGGCATCGACGTCGAGCGCCGTAGTTCGAGCAGCGAAGGAACGTCGTTGCCGCGCAGCGGTTCCTCGAAGAAGGCGATGTCGCAGTCGTCCAGCAGGGAGGCAAGCCGCTTGGCCTCGGCGACCGTGAACGCACAGTTGGCATCGAGCATCAGCGGGGCCGATCCGATCGCCGCGCGAACCGCACGCACACGCCGGGCATCCTCCTCGATGCTGCGGCCTGCGGCGCCGACGATGATCTTGGCGCCGGTGAATCCGGCGGCGAGCGCGTCCTGGCAGGCAGCGATCAACTCGGCTTCGGTGAATGCGGGCAGCCCGGCCGTCGCGTAGGCGGACACTGCAGTGCGTGCCCCACCGACGAGGCGTGCGACCGGCATGCCGAGCGCCTTGCCCTTGATGTCCCAGAGCGCCAGGTCGAGGGCCGACATCGCCGACACGAACACCCCGGTCGATGCGCGCGGATTGAACTGGCGGGTCAGCATGACGGCCACCGCTTCATGATCGAGCGGGTCCGCGCCCACGAGCGCGGCGTTGATCCCGCCGTTGAGCAGGTGCGCCACCTCCGCGGCCAGGAAACGGCCGGTGACGCCCTCGCCGCAGAGCCCGTCGACCGTGGTCACCCGGCAGCGCAGGAAGGTCAGGCTCTCCTGACCGGCGTAGGCGTCGCTGGCACGCGCTGGCTTGATGTGCTCGACCCGGGCTTCGATGCGTTCTATCTTCATGGGATTCACTTGACTGTTCAGTGGGTCGACCGCACCGCCGCGCCCTTCGGTTCATTCAGGATCGCGACGTGTTGCGCCGATGCTGGATTCGATTGTATAGTGATTGTGTTTATTTAATTATCTGTAACGTTATCATGGCATTACAGATCGCCAATCCAGTCGTCGTAGCCAAGGTAGAACGACTTGCGCGCGCGACCGGCTTGACCAAGACAGCGGTTGTCGAGCGGGCCATCGACGGCCTTGCGCTGCAAACGCAGGGTCCAGCCGATCCCGGACGCATGGCAGCATTGCTGGCGCAACTGGATCGCGTTCCCGAGCGGGAGGACGCATTCGACGCCCTGTCATGGGACGCTCACGGCCTGCCGAAGTGATCGTCATCGACACTTCAGCCATCGTGGCGCTCGCGCTGGGTGAACCGGAGCGCGATGCCATTGCACAGGTCATCCAGACCAGTGACAAGATCCTGATCAGCACCGTGACTGTGCTGGAGGCGCGCATGGTCATCCACGGCCGGCGCGGGCAGCGCGCGGTGGTGCTGGTCGATGACCTGCTGCGGTTGCCGGTCTTCGAAATGGTAGCCCCCGGCAAGGAGGAAACGGACGCCGCCTATGCGGCATTCGTTGCGTTCGGAAAAGGGAGCGGCCACCCTGCAGGATTGAATTTCGGGGATGTGTTCAGCTACGCCCTGGCCCGCGTACGCAACTTGCCATTGCTTTACAAGGGCAACGACTTCGCCCAGACCGACATCGTCGGTGTGCTCCAGAAACCGACCTGACAAGAAATTCCCGCTCGGGAAAACATGTGCCTTGAGTCGGCGACATCCACCAGAAATGTCCCGCTCGGGAATATTGCTGGGTAGCTACAGCAACGGCGACACCAGCCTCGCCACCCCGAACATCAACCGCTCCCCGAGCGGGCGCTTCCCCGTCGGCGGCCTGTAGCGCACCGCGCTGCGCAGGTCGCGATCAAAGATCGTGCCCAGTTGCCTGGCGGCAGCCGCGTCGTATACCACCGCGATCACCTCGAAGTTGAGGCGGAAGCTGCGGTTGTCGAGATTGGCGGTGCCCACGACCGCGACGGTGTCGTCGATCACCATCGTCTTGGCGTGCAGCATCGCCGGGCCGTACTCGAAGAGCACGACCCCGGCTGCGACCAGTTCGTCGTAGTAGCTGCGCCCGGCCGCCGTCACGAGCGTCGAGTCGCCCTGCTTCGGTACCAGCAGGCGCACGTTGACGCCCCGCAGTGCCGCGGACTTGATCGCGGAGAGTGTCGCTTCGTCGGGCACCAGATAGGGCGTGGTGATGGACAGCGACTGCCGGCAGCTCGCGATGGCGGCGAACTTGAACTGCTGGATCGCGAACACCGAGTCGTCCGGCCCTGAGGCGATGACCTGCACGCTCGGGCCGATCGGGTCGCGCTCGCTGGCCGGGAAGTGCGCCGATTCCACCTTGCATGCGCCGAAGGCGAACGCCCAGTCGTCGAGGAACACGCGCTGCAGGGCGCTCACCGGTGCGCCGACGATGCGCAGGTGGGTGTCGCGCCACTCGAGCGTATCGCCCTTGTCGGGCCTGCCGGAGTGCGCCGAGCCGTCGCTCGACTGCACGTCGCTTACGTTCATGCCGCCGGTGAAGCCGATCCTGCCGTCGACCACCACGATCTTGCGATGGGTGCGGAAGTTGAGCAGCGTCGGCCGGAACCGCGAGATGCGCAGCGGGTTGAACCACGCGAGCTCGCCGCCCGCGCCGGTCAGTGTCGCGAAGTAATCGTCGCTCGTGCCACCCGAGCCGACGTCATCGAGCAGCAGTCGCACCTTCACGCCGGCCCGGGCGCGCTCGGCGAGCGCGTCGCGCAACCGGTCGCCTGCGCGGCCCGGTTCCCAGATGTAGTACTCCACATGCACGTGATGGGTGGCGGCGCGGATGGCCGCCTCGATCGCCGCGTAGCAGTCGTCACCGTCCACGTAGAGCGTCACCGGTTCGTCGGCGCGCAGCGGTGCCGGTTGCCCGAGTTCGGTAGCCAGGCGCGCGAGCTGGCGATAGCGCACCCGCATCTCCTCGCCCATGCCGTCGCCGGCCGTCGTGCCCAGCCCTGGCGCGACCTGTCCGATCTGGCGTCGCGCGCGCGCATAGCGCAGCTTCTTGCGGTAGAGCCGACGCGGGCCGAAGAAGAGGTACACCGCCGCGCCGACGTAGGGCAGGGCGAGCAGCGCTAGCGCCCAGGCCAACGTGGCCGCCGACGAGCGCCTGGCCAGGATGAGCGCGACGATCACGGCGACCGCCCACGCGAGGTAGGCGATCGTGAGGATCAGCCTCCAGTGCGTGGCGAGGAATACCCCGGACTCGGCGAACGCGGACGACATGCGGCCAAGCTTACCCGCGCTGGTCGAGGGCGGCGGTTACGAGCCTGGATTTCCGTGCCAGGGAGGATGATCGGCGTCGCGCAGCCGATCTGAACTCGTCTCAGTGGGCGATGCCCTCGCGCGCGAACTGCTCGCGCTGCCTTTCGTACGAGGCCTGGTCGATGTGCCCCTCGGCGCCGTGGCGCTTCACGTCCGCCTCGACCTCGGCCAGGATCTCGGCCACCGGTCGATTGACGTCGATGGCCACGCTGTAGGGCTGCTTCGCCTCGAACGGCGTGGACCAGTAGACCTCGCAGCGGTTGCCTTCGGGATCGAAGAAGTAGATCCCCACCGCATTACCGTGGGAGGTCACCCGCGAGAACCGTACGCCATGCTGCTTGAAGCGCTGGTAGTAGTCGATGATGTCCTCCAGCCGCTCGCAGTTGAACGAGATCTGCTGGAGGCTGGTGACCTGGCCGGGCTCGCGCGAGCGGAACACCGCGAATTCATGGTGTTCGCGCGTGGGGTCCGAACTCATGAAGGCGACGTTCGGCGTCTCGTCGCTGATCTTCAGGCCCACGACCCGCGAGTAGAAGTCGCGCATCGTCTCGAAGTCCTTCGCCCAGATTCCTACGTGACCGAGCTTCCTGATCGCCATCACTGCCTCTCCAGCCTACGGACTGCGTCGCGCCCGGCGCCTGCGCGCGGCACGCACGCCAGCTAAGCCGCGCAGATCGCTTCAGTCGGACGGACGAATGCTAGCGCCCTTCATCACCGCGGTCCATTTCGCAGCCTCGGCTGCCAGCCGCGCGCCGAACGCTAGCGCCATGCTGCCGCGCCGCACCGCGCCGTGGCGTATCCTGTCCGCGAAATTACAACCTGCGGCAGAATGTGCGGGGGGTACACCGAATGCTGACCGGTCCATCGTGAGGGCGATGCCGGTACGGCCATAACTGGAGGAACGCCATGATCGCATTCGCACGAGGGCTTGCCGCGCTGGCCCTGACACTCGTCTCTCTGCTGCCGGTGCCCGCGTGGTCGCAGGCGAGCGGCCAGGGCGAGGTCGAGGAGAAGAACATCCCGATCGCCGTGACCCAGGTCGCACCGGGCCTGTTCTTCATGTACCACCACGAGGAGTCGAATGCCGCCTGGATGGTGACCGACGAGGGCGTGCTGGTCATCGACACCCGTCAGCACCCGCGCCGTGCCGAGGAACTGCTGGCGATGATCCGGCGCACCACCGACAAGCCGATCCGCTGGGTCGTCAACACCCATGCGCATGGCGACCACTATTTCGGCAACTCGGTCTTCAAGCGCGAGGGCGCCGTCTTCATCGCGCACCGCGACACCGCCGGCATGATGAAGAGCCACTTCGGCCTGGAGATGAAGCGCCGTCAGGGCTACTTCCGCCAGCGCCAGTTCGACCCGAAGGAAGTGTCGGTCGTGCTGCCGGACATCACGTTCGACTCCACGCTCACGCTCACCCTGGGCGGACGCACCATCGAGCTGGTCTACATGGGCGCTGGCCAGAATCCCGGCGACACCTTCGTGCGATTCCCCAAGGAGCGCGTGCTGTTCGCCGGCGGCCCGTTCTCCCGCAACAGCTGGCCCAACCCCTCCTTCACGCCGTCGATCGCCACCTGGGTCGACATCCTGCGCAAGATGGCCGCGATGGACGTGGACACCTACCTCGGCGGCCACGGCGACATCGGCCGTCGCGAGCACGTGCTGCAGCAGGCGAAGATGCTCGAGGACTTCGACCGCGGCATGCGCGCGGCGGTGGCCAAGGGACTCTCGCGCGAAGAGATCGTTCGCACCGTGCGCTTCACCGAGTACCAGGACGTGCGCAACTGGTACCGGATGAACCTGTTCGTGAGCAGCTACTACCATCTGCTCACCACGGGTCGCCCGGAAAACGCCTATCCCTGACCCACTAGTTCACTAGTCCACTATTCCACGGTCACGCCGTGCTGGCGGATCAACCTGCCCCAGCGCTCGCAGGCGATCCACCACCGCCGGCGTCGTGGCCGAGGGCGCGAACAGTGTCATCCATGACTCGCCGTCGAAGGCCGCCACCCCACTCTCGGTGACGGTGGGCACCTGCGGCAGCGAAGGCGCGCGGCGTGCGGGCGACATCGCCAGCGCCTTCAGTCGTCCGGACTCGATGTGCTTGAGCGACGCCGACAGGTTGTCGAACATCAGGTCGATGCGCCCGGTCATCATGTCGGCAAGGCCCTTGCAATGACCGCCGTACTCTGGATCGAAGTGCTACTGATTGCGGGGGGACGTCGGGTACCATCGGGACCTCGACAACGCGCCGACCGTGATCTGACTCCGCCTGGATGCCGACGTGTCTTCTGCCATCAGCGCTGAATCCCACCCTGCGCCAACGCACGCCGAGTACCGCGCGGCGTTCATTCGCGGCGATATCCGCGTCGATATCGAGCCGCAACTCGCCTATCGCTACCTCAGCGCCCGCATGTTGCTGCCGCTGGTGATGCTGGCGATCCTCGGCCTCGGTGTATCGGTCGCGGTCGCCGTGCACTGGTTTCCTGGCGTGTTGCTGGTGATTACCGGCTTCGCACTACCGCGGCTGACACGAATGAGCGCCGCAAGCTTCCTTGTGACCCGCTCACTGGCCGACCAGGATCTGTACGCCGATCTGCTACGGCTCGGCATCCTGCGAGTGGTGTGGCGCTGAGGCTTGTCGCGGGGAGGGTGTACAGCCGCATCGTCCCCGGAGCAGCGGTCGGCGGTGCCGGACAGATCGGATCGGCACCGGTCCCGGCCCCCGGCTCGCGGAGACCAGCACCGGTATGATTCAAGACGCCGAGTTGCGGCACTACTTCAATCCAGCGGACAACATCTGCGTGGTGCGTCGGCCGCGTCCGGTGAACCCGGCGGCAGTTGCTGCGGGCTAGCGCCAGGACGCTCTGCCTCGAGGATCAGACCGCCGTACGCCTCAGGCCTACGGCGAAGCGGATCAGAAGAACTCGAGTTCGCCGGCTTGGGCCATCTGTTCGACTTCCGGATTCTCATGGAAGTGGTCGGGATCCCAGTGCAGGTGGAACGAGAACTTCAGGTACAGCTCGAAGGGCTTCATCTCGGGCAGCGACGGGTCGTCGTTCTCGACGATGAACTTGAAGCACAGCAGCGGATCGGCAACGCCGAAGCTGATGTACTTCTCTTCGTGGTTGATGCTCATCGGCACTTCGATGTTGGTGGGCCTGCCGGTGAACTCGGGCGACACGAACTTGGCCTTGAAACCGCCCCAGATGAAGTTGAGCAGTTCGCGTAGCAGGTCTTCCGAGAAGCGGGCGACGCCATCGGCATCTGCATCGAAGGAGGTTCGTCCTGCACGCACCATGTTATCGACGTCAGCGCCGTAGGACTGCATCATCATGACGCCTTCGCACCAGTTGCTGCGCACCGAGATCAACTCGAAACGCTCACCGTAGATGCGCTTGTCCGATGCCAGGAAAGACCGCTCCTTGAGCACCTTGACGCCATGGAAGTAGGACATGATGCCGTTGCTGGCGATCTCCTGCATGCGCTCCACGAGTCCTTCGGGGTAGACCCGGTAGAACAGGTGTTCGGAAATGAGTTCGCCCAGGAGATCGAGGCTGCCGGTCTTGTAGAACCGCACCAGTGCCCGCTCGTTGCTGGGCCGGAACCCGTCATACACGGACGGGTCGTCACAGCGCACGAACACCGGAATCTCCGGGTGCTTGGTGTTGATCTCGTTGATCAGGTCGCGGGTGGGGTGGCCCTCATCGCACAGCAGCACGGCACCGATGTTGACCCGCTGCTCGATCGTATGAAGCAGGCGGAGCGAGCTGGCGATGAAGACGCCGTTGAGGTTGAAATCCTTGCAGAAGTTCTTGAGGCTGTTCCTCAATACTTCGTCATTCTCGTAAGCGAGGATCTTGCTGGCGAGCGTAATCTGGTTTCTCATGCGCTGAGTCCTGCGAAAGTGCCTGATGAGGGTGGCGTAAGGACGTGCCGGGATTGGGGCGGCAGACCTGCGCGGCGTCGACCGAAATTCAATCGATCAAAGCATAGCAGCTTGATGCGAAAAGCGTTTCTGGCATCGCATCCGCGTGACGCTTTCGGTTGGATGCCGGTGAGATCGATCGGGCGGGGGGGCGTCAGGTCCTTGACTTGCGATCTGATCGGCGCTAGCTTGCTAAATGAGATTGAAATACTCGTCGTCTAGACTGGTGCTAGTCGTCGATCAAAACTGCGGTGCATACACGCCGTTCATTTCACACAAGGAGCTCCTGTGAAGACCAAGGCCAATCTGTTTGCTGCGCTCGCGCTGGTCGTCATGACCGGTTTCTTCAACCCCGTCGGCGTTCCGGAAGCGATGGCTCAGGCTGCGGTCACCCAGATGGGTGGTAAAGAGGCCGTGAAAGTGATCGACGCCGCGCTCAAGGCTGGTCAGATTACGCCTCAGGCAGCGAAAACGCTGACCACGCAGGTTCTGCAACAAGGGGCGACGGTTGCGGTTCAGAACGGCGCACTCGTGACCGGCGCGAATGCGGCTGCGGCTGCCGGCCTTGGCGCAGGGTTTGCCGCCGCCAATGTGGCGGCGGTCGTCGTTATCGGCGCTGGCGTCTTGGCTGTGGTCTCGGATGACGGTTCCACTGGCACTGTGGGGACGACGGGTACCACGGGTACCCGGTAGTCGGCCAAGCCATCCGTGTGGCGTCGGCTGCGGCCGACGTCGCGTTCGCGGAGGCCCTCGGGCCTCCTTGTTTTTTCAAGGGTCCGGAGCGCCTCGTCTGAACCCCCGCAGTCCTGCCCAGACCATCATGTGGCGAATGCCGAGGCTTGCCGTCGTACTGCTGGCGCTGTGGTCGCTGGCCGGGTGCGCGACGGAGGGCCGGGCGCTGATTCAGGCCTTCGGCGCCGCGCGCGAGAGCGCGAAGCGGGTGGACCAGCAGCCGCTGAATCCCGCGTTCGCGTATCTGCGGGCCACGGGCGGCGGGCTCACCGTGCTGATGGCCCGGGGTTCCGTCGATCTGGGTCCGACCGGGCCGGTGGAGGTCTGGTACACCGGCGGGCTGGAGGTCGTCCGGCTCGAGCGGGGACGCCTGGTGGGAGCCACCGGCCTGCCGGTCGAGTGGAGCGGTGTCGTGCTGCCGCCGCTGCCGGAGTGGCGCGACATCCTGGCGCGCACCGAGCCGCTCCGTTGGGAGCGGCGCCGGGACGTGGCGCCTGGCTACCGCTACGGTCTGGTCGATCGACTCGTGCTGGTGCCTGTGGCCCCCGGGCACCCCGGTGCAATGGTGGGCTTTGACCCCGCCCGTCTTCGCTGGTTCGAGGAGCGCAGCGAGGACAATGCACTGCCGCCCGCGCGCTACGCGCTCGATACAAGCGGGCCGGACGGCCCGCGGGTGGTGTACGCGGAACAGTGCCTGGACAGCCGGTTCTGCCTGACCTGGCAGCAGTGGCCCGCGCCAGGAGCAAAAAAGTGAGCTCGCGGCGCATGCGCGCTAGGGCCGTACGTCCTATTGGCAGTGCCAGGGGCTGTGCAGGGCCGGCAGCCCTTGCGCTTGCGGTGGCTGCGAGCGTGGCTGGCGGGCAGGCGGTGGCAAGGCCGCCTGGGGCGGTCGCTGCGGTGTCGCCCACGGTCTCGGTAGCCCCGCAGGGTGGCGATGCAACGCCCCCGGCAGTCATCCCGACGGCAGCCGCGCCCATCCGGCCGCAGCGCCTCAGCCAGTGGCTGCTCGAACGCGGTGCGCGCGCCGAGGACTACCTCCCGGGCACGTTGTGGCGGGTGGCCGACGAGGTGCCGCGGCAGCAGGCGCTGCGGCTGGAATTGCAGGCTGACCTGATGCAGCTGGCAAAGCGCCCGGCCGTGCCCGCACGCTCGCGCATGTCTTCGCCAGGCGGTTCGATCTTGGCGAGCGAGCAGCAGCGTCGAGCGGCGGCTACGCAGTTGCTGCGCTGGATGGATCAGTTGCCCGTCACCGGCCGGGTGCCGCTGCGCTCGGCTGAGGCGCGCTGGCTGGAGGCCAACCCTGCGCATGACCCGATGCTGGGCGAGGGCAGTCATGCCTCCGTACCCGCGCGGCCGACCACGGTTACCGTTATCACACCAGAGGGGCTGCGCTGTCCGGTACCGCATCGTCCGATGGCCGAGGCCCTCGCCTATGTCGAGGCCTGCCACGGGCGCGAGGCGGCCGCGCAGGTGGACTCCGCATGGGTGGTGCAACCCGACGGGCGCATCATGCGCCGCGGCGTGGCCTCCTGGAACGAGCAGGCGCAGCTGCCGCCGGCACCTGGCGCGTGGATCTGGGCGCCGCCGCGCGACCAGCGCTGGCCCGACGCGACCTCGGCGCGCATCGCCGCGCGGCTGGCCACGCAGGGGCCGGCAGCCGATACCGTGGCCGACGCCATCGAAGCCGCGTCCGCCCAGCCCCTGCCGCGCGCGCCGGCGCGCGACCTGCCCATCACCGCCAGCGACTGGGGCGTAGTCGGCCTGCTGCAGACGCCCAGCGCACGCATGCAGCCCACCGGCTTCTTCGGCTTCACCGCCAGCCGCACGCCGCCCTACACCCACGGCACGGTCAGCCTGCAGCCGCTGCAGTGGCTTGAGGTCGCGTTCCGCTACTCCAGTCTCGGCAACGCACTCTACGGACCGGCGATCGCGGGTGACCAGAGCTACAAGGACAAGAGCATCGACGTGAAGGCCCTGCTCTGGGACGAGACGGCCTTCCTGCCGGCGCTGGCCGTGGGCTTTCGCGACCTGACGGGCACTGGCCTGTTCTCGGGCGAGTATCTGGTGGCCAGCAAGCGCACCGGTGCCTTCGACTGGAGCCTGGGCCTGGGCTGGGGGTACCTCGGCGCACGAGGCAACCTGTCCAATCCACTGGGCAGCAACAATCGGCCGCAGGCAGACACAGGACAGGGTGGCAACTTCAGCTTCGGTACCTACTTCCAGGGCCGTACCTCGCTGTTCGGTGGCGTGCAGTGGCAGACGCCGTGGTCGCCGCTGGTGCTCAAGCTCGAGTACGACGGCAACGACTACCAGCGCGAGCCCTTCGGCGACCGCTTCGTGCAGCGTAGCCCGTTCAACCTGGGGGTGGTGTACCGGGTCGGTCCGAACCTGGACCTGACGCTGGGCTACGAGCGTGGCGATCGCATCATGCTGGGCTTCTCGCTCAACACCCAGCTCGATGGTCTGCGCATGCCCAAGACGTCCGATGCACCGCGCGTGCCGGTGGCGCGCGAGCGGCCGCAGGCGCCGGTATTCGTGGCTCAAGCCACCACCGCGCAGGCGCCGATGGCTGTCCCATCGACCGCGCAGTCGGTCGGACTATCCGCCGCGCAGCCGGCCGACGCATCGACCGCGCGCGCACCCATCGACTGGCAGCCCGCGCGCGAGGCGCTGCGCGTGCAGACGCAGTGGCACGCGGCGCGCTTCGACCTGCGCGGGCGCGAGTTGCGCGTGACCTTCGACGACGCCGATGCGGGCTACTGGCACGACCGCGTCGACCGCGCGGCGAGCGTGCTGCACCGGGACGCGCCCGCAGACGTGGACCGCTTCGTGCTCGCCTATCGGCAGCGCGGCTCGGTCATGGCCGAGCATGTGGTGGACCGTGACGCGTGGGTGCGCGAGCGCTTCGAACTGCTGCCGCCGCGCGAGCAGCGTCCCTCGGTGATGGCACGCCCGCCGGTGGTGGCCGCATCGGCGCCGCCGTCCTCGCCGCAGCCCTCGGCGCAGGCCTCGGCCTCGGCGCCCGCAGACATCGCCCCCCCGCGTTTCGAACATGGCCTGTCGCTCTCGCTGCGCACGAGCTTCGGCGGCCCGGACGGCTTCCTGCTGTATCAGGTGTCGGCCGTGGAGCAGTTCCGCTGGCGCCTGCGCGCCGACACCTGGATGCAGGGCACGGTGGCGTTGGGCCTGATCGACAACTACGACCGCTTCCGCTACACCGGCCCCAGCGACCTGCCGCGGGTACGCACGTTTACGCGCGAATACGTGACCGCTACCTCGCTCACGCTGCCCAACCTGCAGGTGACCCACGTGGGCAACCCTTCACGCGATCACTTCTACAGCGTGTACGGTGGGTATCTGGAGCCGATGTTCGCGGGCGTGGGCGGCGAATGGCTCTATCGCCCGTTCGGCAGCCGCGTGGCCCTGGGCGTGGATGCGAACCTGGTGCGCCAGCGCAGCTTCGAGCAGGACTTCAGTTTCGGCAACGCCGGCACGCAGACCGGCTATCAGGTGGCTACCGGCCATGCGACGCTGTACTGGGACACCGGCTGGAACGACATACGCGCGATGGTGGCGGCCGGTCGATATCTGGCGGGCGATGTCGGCGCCACGTTCCAGGTGTCCCGCGGCTTTGACAACGGCGTGACGGTGGGCGCCTTCTTCACCAAGACCAACGTGTCGGCCGAGCGCTTCGGCGAAGGCAGCTTCGACAAGGGCATCTTCGTACGCGTGCCCTTCGATGCGTTCATGACGCGATCGAGCGCGCGCAGCGGCACCTTCATGTACCAGCCGCTCACGCGCGATGGCGGCGCACGCCTGGGCCGCGCGGTGCAACTCATCCAGCACACCGCGCTGCGCGACGAGCAGGGCCTGCGCATTCGCGCCCCGGGCACCCCGGACCCGGTGACCGGGCACGCCACCGAAGGCCGGGTGGAGGCGTCGCGCGACCCGGCCGAGCAGGCCGACCGCTGGCTGCGCCGCCAGGGCGAAGACGAGGCACGCACCCGCGTGGTGCCGCGCGCGCTGCCTGCCACGACCCCGGATTCCTTCGAAGCGCTCGACGCGCAGCTCTACGCACAGGGCTTTCGCGACCTGCACATCGCGATGGACGCCTCGCGCACGCTGAGCGTGTCGGTGACCCGCGACCGCATCGAATCGCCCAGCCGGGCGGTGGGGCGGGCGGCGCGCACGGCCGCGGCGCACGCACCGCTGGACACCCGCGGCCTGAAGGTGACGTTGACCCGCCGCGGTGCGCCCGTGGTGACCTATGACTTCTTCGACTTCGCGCAGTTGCAGGCCGTGATGGCGGCGCACGAGGGTCCGCAGGCATTGCAGGGTCGCGTGGGCGTGACCTGGCACGACGCTGGCGCGCGCGAGGCCGATGCGCTGTCGGGCCTGGTGGTGCTGGACCGCCCGACGCAGCCCGAGCCCGGCCCCACCCTGGCCCAGGTGCTGCTGCCCGAGGTGGGACAGGTGGCGCGCGTACGCGACGATTTCCTCCTGGCTGGGTCAGCCGTGCGCGACATCGACTGGCTGCGCGCGGGCACGGTGTTCGGCGCCACCGTGCTGGGCGCCTCGCTGCTGGACGAGCGCGTCGATCGCGTCGCCGCGCGCCATCGCGAGTCGGACTGGATGCGCGCGGGCATCCGCGTGGGCGATGCCCTGCCCTGGGCGGCGCTGGCGGGCTCGGCGCTGCTGGCCTTCGACCCTTCGGACGCCGACCGTGCGCGCACTGCCCGCAGCGCTGCCGAGGCCGGCGCCAGCGGCATGGTGCTGGCCTGGGCGCTGAAGCCGCTGGCCGGGCGCGCGCGCCCCGGGTCCACCTCGGGCGCGAGCCACCGCGACTTCGAGCCTTTCAGCTTCGGCGGCGGGCGCGATTCCTTCCCCTCAACCCATGCCACCGTGGCCTGGGCGGTGCTGACCCCCTGGGCGCTGGAGTACAACGCCCCGTGGCTGTACGGCGTGGCCGGGCTCACCAACCTCGCGCGCGCCGGCGGGCGCGAGCACTGGCTGTCGGACACGGTCGCCGGCAGCGTGCTGGGCTATGGGCTGGGCTACCTGTTCTGGCAAAGCGGGCGCACCCCGGCGCGCCCGGGCGAGGCGCGCGTGTCGGTGGGGCCGCAGCAGGTAGCAGTGGAGTGGAAGTGGTGAGGCCGGGTGAGGTGCCACGTAGACTTGCAGCGCTGCTGCTCGGCCTCGCGCTGACCGGGTGCGCCTCGGCCCCCGAGCCGGATGCGAGCGCCGCCGCGCTGCGCCACACGCTGGACCGCGCGCGTCTCCAGGCCGAGCAAGACGCAGCGATGACCGTGCCCGGGCGTGCGGTATGCCACGAGCGCAGAGTGGGATTGGCGGAGCGCGAGACCGAGCGCGGCGTGACCGAACGCACCCCGGATGGAGCGGTACGGGTGCGCACTGGGCAAGGCCGGCTGGCACCGGCGGGCGAGGATGGGTGGAGGCCGTGCCGGTGAGCGCTACGATCGCCCGGGGCGGCGCGGATTGCCACGTTTCAAGACTGGGGCTAGGCATACCCGGTAGACTGTATCTAACGCGATGTGCGGCCTGCCGGCGGCAGGCGTGATGTGAGGCAATGATGATGAAGACCTTCGACTACCGCGGCTGGACACTCGTCGTCCGGCCCCCCCTGCTCGCAGTGATGGCGTTCGCGTTGGCGGGAGTCCTGACCCCGTATCCGACCCAGGCGCAGACACAAGCCCAGGCTCAGGCGTTTGCGGGTATGTCCGCCGAGGAAAAGGCGCGTGCCGCTGCCGCGATGCAAGGCCGCACTCCGGGCGCAGAGGCCGCAGGGGCCGCAGGGGCCGCCGCTGCGGGCGCGGTAGTGCCGCCCACCGTGCGGCCCACCCTGGCACCCGGTAAGGAGCAGTTGTCGCCCCGGCCCGGCTCAGCGGCCGACCCGCGCATGGTACGGCCCGTCGAGGGAACAGCCGCCGCGCCCGAGCCGCGCGCGCTGCCGCCGCTGGAACCCAGCGAGTTCCAGCGATTCGTGCAGCAGTCCACGGGGCGACTGCTGCCGCGCTTCGGCGCTTCGCTGTTCGAGGAAGCGTCGTCCAGCTTCGTGCCGGTGGAGAACGTGCCGGTCACGCTGGATTATCTCGTCGGGCCAGGGGATGAACTGCGCATCCGGGTGTGGGGCGCGGTCGAGGGCGATCACCGCAGCACGGTAGACCGCAACGGCAACATCGACATCCCGCAGATCGGCACGGTGGCGGTGGCAGGCGTGCGCATGGACCGACTGGAAGCGCATGTGCGCGCGGCCATCGCCAAGAACTTCCGCAACTTCGAACTGAGCGTGACACTGGGCCAGCTGCGCTCGATCCAGGTGTTCGTGGTGGGGCAGGCGCGGCGGCCAGGCAGCTACACGGTGAGTTCACTGTCCACGCTGGTGAGCGCGCTGTTCGCCTCGGGCGGGCCTTCGGCCACCGGCTCGATGCGGCGCGTGCAACTGCGCCGCGGCGACAAGGTGGTCACCGAGTTCGACATCTACGATTTTCTCGCGCGAGGCGACAAGTCGCGCGATGCGCGGCTGCTGGCGGGCGACGTGATCTTCATACCGTCCGAGGGGCCGACGGTGGCGCTGGCCGGCAGCGTTCGCGTGCCGGGCATCTACGAACTGAAGGCGGACACGCCGTTGTCCGAGGTGCTGGCGCTGGCCGGTGGGCTGGCCAGCACCGCAGCCGGGCAGCGAGCCATGGTCGAGCGTATCGAGGGCCGGCAGGTGCGGCGGGTAGAGACCTTCGATCTCAATGGTGACGGGCTCAAGCGCGCGCTGCGCGACGGCGACGTGGTGTCGGTGCAGCCGATCTCGCCGCGGTTCGCCAACGCAGTCACGCTGCGCGGCCATGTGGCGATGCCGATGCGCCACCCGTTCCGCCCCGGCATGCGGGTGAGCGACCTGATTCCCGAGCGCGAGGCACTGGTGGTGCCGGACTACTACCTGCGGCGCAACCTGATCACGCGGGCGGATGTACTCGAGTCCGGTGGTGGCCGCACCGGCCCCCGCGACTCGAACCAGTTGCTGGGCGACATCCAGGATGTCTCGCGCGTGGAGGTGAACTGGGATTACGCAGTCGTCGAGCGGCTGGACCCCAGCGACCTCACCACCCGCCTGATTCCCTTCAACCTCGGCCAGGCGGTGATGGACCGCAACCCACAGCAGGACCTCGTGCTGCAGGCAGGCGACGTGGTCACCATCTTCTCCCGCGCGGAGTTCGGCGTACCCGCTGCCAAGCGCACGGCGATGGTTGTGCTGGAGAGCGAGTTCAGGACGCCCGGGGTGTATCAGGCGCAGCCGGGCGAGACGCTGAGGCAACTGGTGGTACGGGCAGGGGGCCTGTCGCCGAATGCTTATCTGTATGGCGCCGTGTTCACCCGCGAATCCACCCGCCAGTCGCAGCAGAAGGCACTGGAGGAGGCGATCGCGCGGATGGAGGTGGACCTGCAGCGTTCGACTGCGACGCGTGCGCAGAACGTACTGCCGGGCGACGCGGATGCGCTGGCGCGCGAAACGGCCGCCCAACAAGGTACGCTGCAGCGGCTGCGGCAGCTGCGTGCGACAGGGCGCATCGTGTTCAACCTGCCGGAACAGCCGCAACTGGCGGACATCCCCGACCTGCCGCTGGAAAACGGCGACCGGCTGATGGTGCCGCAGCGACCCGCCATCGTCAGCGTGCTGGGCTCGGTCTACAACGCGGGGACGTTCATACACCGCAATGGGCAACGCGTCGGTGACTATGTCCGGCTTGCGGGCGGGCCGCTGCGCACGGCTGACGACCGCGCCATCTACATACAGCGGGCAGACGGGTCGCTGGCGAGCCGTCGGCAGTCCGGATGGCTGTCGGGTGGCTTCGAGAACCTGGTGCTGATGCCGGGTGATTCGGTGGTCGTGCCCGAGAACTTCGAATACGTGAGCTGGACGCGCACGTTGCGGGACTGGTCGCAGATCTTCTTCCAGTTCGGCCTGGGTGCGGCGGCGATCAAGGTACTGAAGGACTGATGGCGATGAGCACGACGACACCGGATGCGGGCGGCGGCGGTGCCCAAGCCCCGATACCTGAAGGCGGCGACGACGAAATCAGCCTGTTGGAGATGCTGCAGGTGCTGTGGGAGCACAAGTGGCTGCTGATCGGGTCCACGCTCGGCGCGGGTGTGCTGGCGGCAGGGGTCACGCTGATGATGCCGAATTACTACACGGCGACGGCACGCATGCTACCGCCGCAGCAGAACAGTTCGAGTGCCGCGGCGTTGCTGGGACAGCTGGGCGGGCTGGCTGCGGCGGCCGGTGGGAGCATCGGTGGTATTCGGAACCCCAACGATTTGTACGTCGGCATGTTGAAGAGCCGTACGGTGGCCGATCGGCTGATCGAACGGTTCGATCTCAAGGCCTACTTCGACGAGGAGTCCCAGAATCTCACCCAAAAGGAGCTGGCGGACGCAAGCAAGATCTCGGCTGGCAAGGACGGGATCATTTCGGTGTCGGTCGAGACAAAAGATCCTAAACTGTCCGCCGATCTCTCGAATGCCTATGTCGAAGAGCTTATCCGGCTGACTGGCCTCCTTGCTGTCACCGAAGCCTCGCAGCGCCGGCTGTTTTTCGAGCGCCAGCTTGCGAAAGTTCGCGACAACCTGGCCGCTGCAGAAAATGACGCCCGCGAAGCTCTGTCTAAGGGTGGCTTAGCTCTGGTCGAAGGACAAGGGCGTAGCCTGATCGAGGCCAGTGCTCGTCTCAGGGCTCAGATAACGGCAAGGGAGGTTCAGATTGGAGCCATGCGTGGTTTCGCATCGGAGACGAATCCGGACTTGCAATTGATGCAGCGGGAACTTGGTGCGCTTCGAGCCGAACTGGCGAGAGTCGAGGGTTCCTCTGCTCCAGGGGCTGACGGTAAATACCCGCCAGTGGCCAACGAAAATGCTCGCAAGTTGCGCGAACTAAGATATCTGGAAATGCTACAGGAACTTCTGGTTCGCCAAACCGAAGCAGCCAGACTGGACGAGGCCAAGGACATGTCTCTGGTGCAGGTGCTCGATTCTGCAGCGCCCCCCGATCGAAAGTCAGCACCTAAACGCGCCTTTATTGTGCTCATTGCGATGGTGTTCATGTTTCTGCTGGTGGTCTTTGGAGTATTTGGGCGGCGTGTAATTAGAATTCACGCCTCGACAAGGTCCACGCGGTGAAGACAGCCTGTGGTTCGCATGCTGAATCGGGCGAAGGCGCCCTCGCATGCGATATTCTGGAGGTACGTCACTCTGCTCCGAATTTATCACTGAAAATGCTATGTTCAATTACCCAGTAACTGCACGTCTCTGCTCAATCTGCAGAAACGACTCTTCGAACCGCATCATCCAAGCGTCAGAGATGATGTACGGGACAAAAGAGTCGTTTGCGTATCTGCATTGCGCCGCGTGCGGTGTGGTGCACCTATTGGATATTCCAGCCGACATGAGCCGGTTTTATCCTGCTCAGTCCTACTACTCGTTCCACACGGCGGGCTATCGTCTGCGCGCTACCATGAAAAGGTGGCGCGACACCTTACAGGAAGGAAGTACGCCCGCCGCTGGATGGATCAGACGCCGTCTGCCTAACGTGGCCTTATCTGCAATGACATTGGCGGCGCCGAGCCGATCGACGCGTGTTCTTGATGTCGGGTGCGGAGACGGTGCTCTGTTGCGGTCAATGGCCCTGCTGGGTTACAAGCAGTTAACGGGTGTTGATCCGCTGCTTACCGCTGCGTCGCAGGAGAGTGGGATCCGGCTTCTAAAGGGAAGGCTAGACATCGTTCAGGGCCAGTTCGACCTGATCTCGTTTCATCACTCGCTAGAGCATATTCCCGACCAAGTGGAGACGCTGCGTCAAGCTGCGGAACGCCTGGCGCCCGGCGGCATAGTTCTGGTCCGTATCCCGACATCGGACTCTTTGGCCTTCACTGCCTATGGCCCAAACTGGGTCCAACTCGATGCGCCACGCCATCTGTATCTACATTCTCATCGCTCAATTGCGCATGTGGCAGCCCAGGCTGGTCTGTCCGTGCGCGAACTGCTGTGCGATTCGCAGCCGATGCAGTTTTGGGCCAGCGATATGTACTGTGCTGGTGTTCCGCTGATGTCACCTGCTGCGCGCGCATTCAAGCGCCGCCATCTGCGCCGCTATCGAGAGATGAGTCACTGGGCAAACGAACAGCTTCGCGGAGACCAGATTGTCGTCACGCTTGTACCTGCTTGATGGATCCAATCTCGAACTATCCAGACTCCGCGCCGTTGTTGTCGGTGCTCGTGCCGACCTACAATTTTGCGCTTGGTTTGCGTCGGATCGTGACAACGATGGGTGATGCAGTGCATGACCCCGCAATCGAAATACGCGTACACGACGACTCGACTGACGACAGGGTGGCGAATGAAATCGAAACAATCGTTCGCAGCTGTGGTCGCGGAATCTACAGACGGAACCAGCTAGCAAGTGGTGCTGTACCTAACTGGAACGGGCTGCTTGATGCCGCTTCGGGCGAGTACAGCTTACTGATGCACCACGACGAGTACTTCGAATCACCGAAAGTATTGCAGGACGCGCTGGATGTGTTGCGGGACGATATTGATATCGATGGTCTCGTCTTCCCTTGTCGCGCTGTAAGTGCTAGTTATCCAAGAGGGCGGCTCCATATGCCGACCAGGCTGGCGCGCTTTATTGTTAATGCCTGCCCAGGTTACATGCTCAGGCGAAATGCGCTCGGTCCGCCATCAACGCTGTTGCTGCGCCGCATGCTCTATCCTCGCTACGATGAACGGTTAAAGTGGATGGTTGACTGCGAGCTGTACGTCCGGGCGATAGTGCTGCATAGACCTAAGTTAGTCTTTCTGTCTGGCAATGGTGTGATGCATAACGGCGCCGGCGCGCTCTCAATCACAGCGTCGCTCGGACCAGCCATCAAGCGTATCCACGCCGAAGAGTTGCGACTGCTACAGGAGCAGGGGCTACCTCCAGCACGCGGAGCGTGGCTGGTATCCACCTCCGTGATCGCTTCGCTGGCGCGTACTGTTGAGGCATTGGTATGGGCAGCCTTTCGGGGTGCCGAAAGGCTGACCCAACTTGCGATGCGCAGGCGATTCTGTGCCGGTCGACCCGCCGAAGGCCAACGTTGAGGCGCACGACGACGTTGAACACTCGGTTGCGCGGTGAGGTGGCCACGCACACTATCGCTCGCATTTTTTCGGGCGTGCTATCGCTTTACCTCTTTGCACTTATCGCGCGTCTTTATTCCACGAACGATGTCAAGGATCTTTACTTCTTCCTGCTTATTTTCGGCTTCGCTGTGTCGGCACTTCGTACGCTCACCAATGTGTCTGCAAGCCTACAGGCGACCCACTCGAAGAGCAGGAGGCTGCGCCATATCCAATCGGCTTCCGGCGAGGTGTTGTTCGCAGCGCTGCTCGTGGTGCCAGTTACAATTTGGCTGCTAGAGCAGCACGTAAGCAACCCAACTCTCTTGGTTTGCTCAGCCGTATTGCTGGTTGGGGCCGCCGTCGACAGCGATCCAATACGTGCGCTGGTTGATCGGTCCGCAAGGTTCGCAGCAGCGTTTGCGCTGGGTTCGACCCTGGCGGTGTCCTGGCTTCTCGTCATGGCCCCGGGGCCTAAAGAGTATGCAGTAATTGCCATTCTCTTGCAGTTCGTGCCGGTAGCGCTACTGAACTTCATTAGCTTGATGCGAACTGGTGCTGACAGTTTGAGCGCCGGCGTTGTCCGTCTGCGAGCAAACACGGGATCAGTGGTAACCCTGTTTATCGTCGCCGTTTTCGACGGTCTAATACTCAACTTACTGTTTTTGCTTGGCTGGCGTGCGCCTGTAGATGCCGGAATCGATGTGGCCATCGTAATTCGTGTTTTCTCTGCGTCGCTAGTCATGTTCCCACTGTTTTTGCACTGGTCGAACTCGTCTGCGCTCGCGCGTCTGGCATCCCGTGCCCGTATTACTGTGCCCGTGATTTTTTTCTCGCTACAGGTTGGCTCGGCTGTTGTGTGCGGGCTATTGTTTGGGGTGGCCTATGCTTGGGTATCGGATCAGCACCTCGGCTTTTCGCAATTGAGTATGTTTATAGCATTAGTTGTGGCCTTCTGTTTATACACAACGGCTGCGCGATTCGGCGGGCGCGCGGCGTCTGCACGTTTGCTGGCTCCCGTACTGGGCGCCGTCGCGATGACTACAATCGCAGCTGCGCTTTTTATGATGGCGCGACCAACGTTTCATGCCTTAGTTTTTACCGCCCTGCAGTGTACTGCTCTGGTACTGGGTGCACTGGCGATTCACGTCACTGCGCGGCTGGCGAGGCTCGATGCAATCGAACCAAAGCGACTGTATTTATGACAATTGTAGAAGCATTATTTACCTCGCCTAGGGAAGGTCTTCATAATCGCGCCAAAAGAGCAAACTAAAGCACTCTGATACTGCTAATGACTTCAGGTACACAAGTCCGATCCAGTTTGGATCGTGTATCAGTCCGAGTCGAGCGCCTTTTCGCGCTCGACTTACCTGGACCGATGCTTGCGGATAGACTTGTCCCACCACCAGTATGAGTTTGCTGGGAGCCATTAACCAGTTAGACAGCGCGAACGGCGGTTTCAGCCGCGTTGTATCTTCGCTAGCCTGCCGTAGCGCACTGAGGTGAACCCGAACTGCAGCTTGATCAAGCGAAAACTTGTACGGCCTTCGCCAGTTCGCTGGCATCGAACCTCTCAACCTCATTGATCAAGTTGTGACTCTTCTTCTCCATGTCCAGCGCGCTACGCTTGCCCAGTCGCGTCGCGACGTGCCAAGGTGTGCTGCTCGCGTCTGGGCGCTTCATCACGCCCAGTTACTCCGCGTCCGCAAAGACGACTTACGATTCACCGTGCAGCAACTTGCGACCCTGCGTCACGTCGCTGATATCGGCTGCTGTGCTCGCCACCGTATGCACCAATCGCGAGTAAGCGTTTGTGCCTACGCGAGCCTGCATGCCGAAATATCGCTGGGCTTCCGTCTTCGTCTGATGCATTTGCGGATCGCGGTTACCCGTTCCGTTCTTCGTCGAACTCGCCGCCGCGATCAGGGCCACATCGAGGACTGTGTCGGCCTAAATCATCAGTCCGCAGCGCTGAAGAGCAACGTGGAGTTTGGCAAAGGACACGTCAGCCGAGTGGTACTTTTTAGGCAAGTGCTGGAACTGCAGGATCATGCTCTCATCTGGAGGTCGTCTCATCGGACCTTCATGCCTCGCGAATTCGCGGTATGGCGGTGTACGCTACAGCGCCTGTTCCATCGCCAGATCACTCAGACCGAAGTACTGCGGAAGAAGTTGCGCAGGAGATATCACCTCCAGCCAGAAAGGCTGGTGGCCGGCCTTGCCCTTCGGGTAGCGCGGTTCGATCATCACCATCAGTTCCGTCCCAAGCACCACTCGCGTCATTTATTCGACGAACTCGCGCTTTTGCGTCTTTTTGCTTGGCAGACTCAACCCCAAGTCTGCTTGCATCACAAACGCGTCTGCATCCATCTGCGCGTTCACACCATCGCATCTTTACGGCGCAACGCGGGCGGTTATGCTGACTTTCCCTAGATCTCCCGTTAAGGTATCAACACGACGTCACTTAGCAGACTGGCTGCTCATGAGTGCGGTCGCCGGAGGATTGTTTTCGCCCATCGGTTTGGTGCTTTTACTTCCCGCCCTAATGGTCCGGGGGGACTGGTGGCGGGTACGTTGGCGCCTTGAAAACACCCTGCTACTGTTTGCTGCCGTATGGGCGTGTTTAGTTATCGCAATACGTGGTAGCGATGGCATGGCGGGCTCGCTCCCGTACTTTCTTTTCCTTTGGACCTTGCCGCACATCTTGGCCAGTTACAAGCCCGATCAGAAGACTGTCCGCAAGTTTGAGTCGTTGCTGCTTATCCTGTTTGTCATAGACGTGATTTTTAACGTCGGTACTTTAATTACTGGCGCTGACTTGCTGGGCAGAGACTTAGATAGGCGAGATGGTGTCCTTGCTGGACTCGGACGTCTTGGTGGCATCTTTGGCCATAGCTTCTATTCCGGGGCCATCAGTTTGGCTGCGCTGCTGACCTTGGTCGCGCGTCACAGGCTTTCCTGGATCGTGGTGTTGCCTGCTGTGAATTTAATAATTGCGGGTTCATGGCGATTTACACTGGTACTCTTTATTGTGGCGATCCTAGCCATCCGATGGCGACAGCGCTCAAGATTTGCCGAAATTGCGACTGTGATTGTGATCTCATTGGCTATTGTGACGGGCGTGCTGATGACCTCCGGCCTGTTCAATAGCGAATGGGTAACCAATACCTCCAATGCCTTCCGGGTTTTTGCTTGGTTTAACGCTCTCGAAAAAATCGCTCAATCCCCTTGGATCGGTGTTGGCTATCCGAATGAAAAAGCTATCGGAGAGGTCGGCGTGTCGTTCGATTCTTTGGACGAATACCTAATTGCCGAGAGCTGGTATCTAGGCTCGGCTATCACCTTTGGTGTGCCCTACACGTTGTTGTTTTTAGGTGCATTTCTAGCGGCATTCTTAGGGCCGAATTTCACCCGTAGAAACCTTACGCAAGCGATTTTGTATCCATTAATCTTGATTGATCTGACTTACGGTAGCTTCTTCGGTGGCTTGTTGATCTATTTCTGGTTGTGGTTACTGATAGTCTCGACACCAGTATCTTTGGAAGTGCTGGTGCCACCTAGAAAAATAGTGTGTACTAAAGATCATAGAAAGTCTGGTTCGTGATTGAGGCGCTTCTGCGCTTCGTCAGCGCACCGCCGCGATAGTCGTGCCGGCGCGTTTCGTTCCGACAGTTCTAGGTGGTATTATGTAGGTCGTATTCATCGGGGCACGAGGATGAAGCGCGGCACTTGCGTAGTCATAAACTGACGCCGGTCAGCCTGCACCACGAAGGGCGGCGAATGGTCGCCCACCACCATCACGAACGGGGCCTGCGGCAGCCGCTCCAGTCCGGCGCGTGTCTGGGCCAGAAACTTGCCAAGCTGCCATGTTAGCTGGCAAACACTATCGCTGACCTGCCGGGCTCGACACAGCGTCACCAGCTCAGGCGCTATTTTCACCTTCGTCAGTGGCATGTGAGTGTTTAGAGTAAGCAGGTAAACAAAGCGGTTGGGCTCACGCAGTATCTGCAGCGCCTGCTCGAGCATGTAGTCGTCGCAGATCCCCCGGAATGCACTGCCGCATTGCGGTGCGTCTTCCCGTGTGCCATCGGCGAAGGTCTGCTGCTGCAGTCCGAGCATCGGCCACCAGCGATTGCGCTCGAACATCATCCCAGTGAAGCCGTGCAGGCCGAAGGTCTGGTAGCCAAGATCAGTCATACGCTGCGGCATGCATCCGGCGGCCGTCACAGGGTTCAACTTCGAATAATGCGTTGATAGCTGGCATAGCGTGCGCAACTCGCCGGCAGTGGTGGCCCCACGAAACTCAACGGTATCGGTGTAGGCGCTCCAGGGCCCGGTCGGCGCGTCGTTGACCAGCTGCCGCCTGAGCCAATCCGCCAGTTCTGGGTCCTGCAATTGGCCCATGGATTCGACCACCACCACCAGCACGTTGCCGCGAGAGTTTCGAGCCCATGACACAGGGTCGACCGACCCGTCATCGGGCCAACGTTTGACAGGCAGGGCGGCGCTGGCGCGAGCGCTTAAGGCTTGGTTGACCAGGTTGTAGCTGGGACTACCGCTGACGTTCGCCGGGATGCGGTAGCTGTCCTGGCCTAGCCAGCTTGGGAAGGCTGAGCCATTAAGGATGTCCAGAGTGCTCACGAGCACGAGCCAAGGGAGCAAGGCACGCGCATTCGGGCGCCACGATCGAAGCATGCGCGTTGCCAGCCATGCCGCCAAGCCGAATCCGGCCACTACGGTTATGAGTTGAGCCGACAGGAAACCGCGCCAGTTCAGAGCCTCGGAAAAGCGTACGGCGCGCAGCAATTCGAGTGGCGAGGCGAAGTGGTAGGCCAGCGACATGCTCTGCACGACGTCCAGGACCCAACTCAAAGCCAGTATCACGAGGCCGACGGTGGGATTCAGCGTCGCAACAAACAAAGCAATGAAGGCGTCGACATTGAAAAGCGGGCGCAGCACAAAAAAATGTACGGAAAGGAGCCAGAACGGCATGTTTGCGAGGACAATGAAGCCTACCGCGCGCCAGTCGTCGGTTCGCCGGCATGAAGTACGCATCGACGCTCTGGCGAGGCACGATCCCAACAGTATCAGACGTTTAGCGACATCTATCGCATCCTTGCGGATCATGAGATTTATCTTCCGCATGTTGTTCGTCTACCAACGCCTTGGCATTATGCCGCCATTCGTTGCTCATGCTGAGCCTTGATTCAATCGCTGGCTGCGGGCGCTGGCCCGCACCGAAGTGCTGGTGCTGGATGACTGGGGCGTATCCGCCGTGGACGCCACGATGCGCGCGGATCTGCTGGAGATCATTGATGACCAGCCTCGCATACGGCCACGATCATCACCACGAAGCTGCCAATCGACCACTGGCACGGCTGGCTCGGCGACGTCACTGTCGCCGACACCATCCTCGACCGACTGATGCAACGTGTCCAGCGTAGCGACCTGGCGGGCGAATCGACGCGCCGGGCAGCCCCTCGCTATCCCCGAAACCCTCGGGATAGGCGCCATCCAGAACCGCTTCATGGCCGATCGTCCTACAATCGGTCCTTCGCAGTGCCGTGAAGACCGCATCGGTCACGACCTCTGGATTCGAAGGTCACGTTCGCCTGAATGCCCATACGTAGCCTTTGCCAAAAAACCTCGTTGACTCACCACAACTATTTCATGACTAGCACTCTGTCTCTGCGCGAAGGCCTCAAAAAAATCGTCGGCAAGTTTCCAGCGCTCTCGGTTTACCTCAGGCGCCGGAAGGAAGACCGGCTGCGGCAACGCACTCCGGTGGTGACGAAGTACGGCTTCAAGTTTGCGGGTTACCCCCAGATGGAAAGTGGCGGTTTCGAACCCACCGAGACAGTCATCGTCAGGTCGCTAATACCGCATTTCGAGCAGTTCGTGAACGTCGGGGCCAACATCGGCTACTACTGTTGTCATGCGCTCCAACTGGGTCGGCCCGTGGTCGCGTTCGAGCCTTCCCCAAGCAACATGTTCATGCTGCTGCAGAACGTGTGCGCGAACGGATGGGATGATCGTGTCGAGGTCTTTCCATTGGCTCTGGCCGCGACGCACGGGGTTTTGAATTTCTATGGAGATGGTACCGGAGCCTCTTTGGTTCCCGGCTGGGCGGGAGTTCCCAGACGCTATGTATCGCGCGTGCCCGTCTCCACACTGGACCGCGTTTTGGGCGACCGCCTTCTCGACAGCCGCAACCTTTTTCTGGTCGACGTGGAAGGCGCAGAACTGTCCATGTTGAATGGTGCGCTCAAGCATCTTGACCACGCTTCGCAGTCAGCCTGGATGATTGAAGTCTGCATTTCTGAGCATCTGCCCGACGGGGAGACGATCAACGGCCGGTTGGCCGACACCTTCGACATGTTCTGGTCGCGTGGGTTTATAGCCTACGCCGCCGACGGTAGCGGTCGCCCAGTGACGCAATCCATGATCGAGCGCGTGTTGCAAACAGGCATTGATGATATTGGCACGCACAACTTCGTGTTCCTCAAGAGCCCGGCAGCTCCGGAGTTGGTGTCTGCATTGCGCACCACCTGAACCGCCAAGGCTGGCTCGATCACGATGATCTTCACACGACTTGCCGGCGGCTTGGGGAACCAATTGTTCCAGTTTGCCGCTGCCCTCGCGCTCCGCGGTTCCCAAAGCAATGCTGTCTATCTTGGTGCACAAAGCCTCAACCGCTACAAAGTGAAGCGTGGCTTTGACATGGCAAGCCTTGTTGAGTTGCCAGCGTGGTGCCTCACGGATGGGCAGCGGACAACCCATTCGGCTCTCGCCGATCGCCTGATGGCGATGCGCATTGGTCGGCTATTTCCTTATTTCGGCGTTGGCGACCGCAATTTCAGTAAGGTACTCACTGCAGGGGGACGCTGTGGCTACGTGCGCTCCCTCTGGCTCGACGGCTACTTTCAGCAAGGCTGGGACTGGCGTGCTTTCGAGGGATCACTTGCGGCGATTGCTTCGATGCTACGCGCCGACCTAGCTTTCCCTCCTCCCATTTCAGCCGACTGCATGATTCACGTGCGAGGTGGCGACTTTCTGGCAAGTCCGCTGTTCCGCGTCGTCGATGCCCACTACTACATACGGGCCTTCGAGATGCTTTACCGCGGGTCACTAGGAATCAAGACAGCATGCGTGATAACAGACGACCGTGAGTACGCGTCATCCATACTTGAGAACCTTGCTGCGGTATACCCGACGATCCAGTTCGAGTTGGCACCCGGTCATCATTCCGGCTGGTTACAAGACTTTATGCTGTTGCGGCATGCGCGGTCACGCATCATCGGGAACAGCACTTTCTCATGGTGGGCGGCTGCGCTCGATCCAGGCCGCGCGGTCACCGTAACGCCAGCTTGCTGGACGAACGGCGTGCGGAGAGACTTGTTTTTGCCCTGGGAGCTCTCGCTGTCACTCGAGCCGTTACCAATTGATGCTTGAGCGTGGACGAGACTGCGCGTCTGGGTGCGCGCTGGGGTCAGGCGCGCTTGGTAGGTGTCAAGCAAGGACGTCAGTTCACCAGTGTGGAACTCGTTGGCGTGCTGAGCCGTGGCGGCGTCGCGATCAGTATGGCCAGCAACAGTTGTTGGCGAAAAAACGTTTTCGTCGAACGGCTGTGTAGGTCGGTCAAGCACGAGGAGGCGTGCCTGCACGCCTGCGACAGCTGGAGCGCGGCCCGGGAGGGTATTGCTTACCACCTAGGGTTCGACAATAGCCGGCGACCGGGTTGTTTTCATAAAGGCCGAGCGCCTTATCAGATACACTACGGTTTCTAGTAAATGCAGTTGGCCGCATGACCACGAGTCATGTCAGTTGGCTCGCTCTGGAGGAAGCGCGACATGTTCACGGTTCTGATGTCCGTTTACGCCCGTGAGCAGCCAGTGGCGCTAGACGCGGCCTTGCAGTCACTCGCTAGCCAAACGGTGCTGCCGGCCGAGGTCCTGCTTGTGAAGGATGGTCCGCTGGGTCCGGAGCTCGACGCCGTGATCGATCGCTACATGCGCGACCTGCCTCTGGTGACGCACCCGCTTCCCGCAAACGTCGGCCTTACGCGCGCGTTGAACCACGGCTTGCGGCTCGTACGCCAACCCTGGGTGATGCGATTCGATTCGGACGACATCTGTGTACCGCACCGTGTCGAATCGCAGCGGGAGATGGCCTTGAATGGCCGACTGTCGCTGTTTGGCGCGCAGATCTTCGAGTTCGACGTTTCGCCTGCACAAGCACGCCGCAGCCGCACTGTACCGATCATGCACTCTGAGATCCTTGCGAAGGGGCTGGTCCGCAACCCTTTCAACCACATGACCGTTTGCTATCGACGCGACCTTGCGCTCTCGGTGGGTGGCTATCCCGAGATCCCGTTCATGGAGGACTACGGCCTCTGGATGCGGATGCTGGCCCAAGGCATCGAGACGGCAAACAGCCATGAATCGCTCGTTTTCGCGCGAATCGGAAACGGTATGCTCGCTCGACGCGGTGGGGTGCGCTACGCGCGATCCGAGTGGATGTTGCAACGGCATATGGTTGCGCTTGGATTGAAGAGTCGGCGTCGCGCGCTCTGGGATGGCAGTCGGCGCTCGGCGGTCTTCTTGACACCGGTAGCGGTTAGATCCATCGTCTACGAGCACTTTTTGCGTAACGACGCTCTCCGTCGCTGATCGAATGTACTGCCTAACTCGATCTGCACGTTGTGTAGCAATAAAGTAACGTTGAGCTAACGCGACATCCAGATTTTCGCACCTACGATTTTTGGATAACAACTCCCCGCCTGTGTATAGAAATCCGGAGGCGGGGATGAGCGGTAAGCCCCCCGTTTTGCGTAGCCGTCAGAAGTTGACCTACGCGGCCATGGCCAGCCGCTGTTTCGGGGTGATGCCCCCCAAGGCCATGTTCGGGCGTTCGTGATTGTAGGACCACATCCATCGCGTGGCGAAGTCCTGGACTTCAGCCAGATCGTCGAAGTGATACTGGGCCAGCCACTCGTAGCGCACAGTCCGGTTGAATCTCCCGACGTACGCGTTCTGCTGCGGCTTGCCAGGCTAGATGTATTCGATCTTGATCGAGTGCTTCGCAGCCCAAGCATGTAGTTCGCCGCTGATGTATTGCGGTCCGTTGTCGCACCGGATCACAGAAGGCGCGCCACGCCACTGAATCACTTGCTCCAGACTGCGGATCATGCGCAGCGCCGGCAGAGAGAAATCCACGTAGATGGCCAGGGCCTCCCGGTTGAAGTCATCGATCAGGTTTCGCAGGTACAGGAAGCTCAGGCTGAACCCCCAAATACGATCGTTGTCTGTGAGGCGGACCAGCCAGTCGGCGATCTGGGCGTTCTCCGCTTACAGCTTGGGCTGGTAGCGATAGCAACTTTCACTGATCCCGAACGCTGCGCAGGCCAGCGTGCTCGGCATTCCCTTGTCGGCGACCGCTCGAGCGGCCATCTCACGCCGCTGAGATGGCCTCACCACTTTTATCGAGGGCCTCTGCGACGACCTCCGCCTTGAGCTTCTCGTCCGTGTACATCTTCTTCATGCGCCGGTTCTCGTCCTCCAGTTCCTTCGTCCGGGCCATCATGGACACGTCCATGCTGCCGAACTTCGCGCGCCACTTGTAGAACGTCGCCGTGCTCGCGCCCGTTTCAAGGCAGAGCGGCGGGACCGCCTCGCCGCCTTCGACGCGCTTCAACACCGCCATGATCTGGCTGTCGGTGAACCTGGGCTTCCTCATGCAGAACTTCCTTCTTAACAAGAAAATTCTACCTCTGGACCCTACGGGTTTGCGGGGGAATCCCCACTGAATCACGCAAACGTATCCGCTTCGGCCAAAACCTTACCTGCCGCATCCTTGGCCGCCAACTTCGGGACATCCTCTACTGGCCACCGGATGCCAACAGTCGGGTCGCACCACAACAGGCTGCGCTCGTGCTCGGGGTACCAGTAGTCTGTGGTCTTGTAGAGGAACTCTGCGGATTCGCTCGTGACCATAAAGCCATGCGCAAAGCCAGGCGGCACCCACAATTGACGCTTGTTGTCTGCAGACAGTTCAACACCTACCCATTTTCCGAAGTTGGACGATGAGCGGCGCAGATCGACTGCGACGTCGAATACGGCACCCTGCGTCACCCGAACCAGTTTGCCTTGCGGCTGCTGGATCTGGTAATGCAAGCCACGCAGCACCCCTTGGCTGGATTTGCTGTGGTTGTCTTGAACGAATTTTACGTCTAAGCCGGTCGATTGCTGAAAGTCGCGTTGGTTGAAGCTTTCGAAGAAGAAGCCGCGATCATCCCCAAAAACATTAGGCTCCAGAATCAGTATCTCAGGCAGACAAGTTTTAGTTACTGTGTGGGGCATCGTTGACCTCACTTCAGCAGGCTAAGCAGATACTGCCCATAGCCATTTTTTCTCAGCGGGTCAGCCAAAGCCTCTAGTTGATCGGCATTGATCCAGCCTTGACGAAATGCAATCTCTTCTGGGCAGGCAACCTGCAGGCCCTGGCGCTTTTGCAGCGTAGCGATGAAGCTTGCGGCCTCCAGCAGACTGTCGTGCGTGCCGGTGTCCAGCCAGGCATAGCCTCGGCCCATGATCTCCACGTTCAACTGGCCCAGCTCCAGGTAGCGCTTGTTGACATCTGTGATCTCCAACTCGCCACGATGTGATGGCCTGATATCCGCTGCGATATCGCAGACCTGCTGGTCGTAGAAATACAAGCCCGTCACTGCGTAGTTGCTCTTGGGTGCCTTGGGCTTTTCTTCGATGCTGATGGCTCGTCGGTTCGCACTAAACTCGACCACGCCGTAGCGCTCTGGGTCGTGTACGTGATACGCAAATACGGTCGCGCCATTGGATCGAGCCTCGGCGCTGTGCAACTGCTTGGCAAGATCGTGACCATAGAAAATATTGTCGCCCAGCACCAAGGCGCTGGGGGAATTGCCGACGAAGTCTCGCCCGATGATGAACGCCTGCGCAAGTCCATCCGGACTGGGCTGCACGGCGTACTGAATGTTCATGCCCCAGCGTGCGCCGTCACCCAACAGCTCAGCAAAACGCGGGGTGTCTTGCGGGGTGCTGATGAGCAGGGCATCGCGCATGCCGCTCAGCATCAGCGTACTCAGCGGGTAATACACCATTGGCTTGTCGTACACCGGCATGAGTTGTTTGCTCACCGCCTGGGTCACGGGATAAAGCCGGGTTCCAGAGCCACCGGCGAGTATGATGCCTTTGCGTTGCTGTTGAGTCATGGGTTCAAAGTATCTGATCAAGAATGTGGTCGACACCCATCTTCCACTCGGGCAGGTGAAGGCCGAAGGTTTCGCGTAGCAAGCTTGTGTCTAACCGCGAATTGGCGGGACGTCTAGCTGGCGTGGGATATTCCGATGTGGTGATCGCCTTGATTGCGTCCGGTGCTGCCCGAACGTGCTTGCCAGCAGCGCGGGCACGCTCGATCACGTGGCAGGCGTATGCGTGCCAGTTGGTTTCACCAGCAGCAACAGCGTGGTACAGACCGTAGGGGAAGTCAGTGTGTTGAGCTTGCCGCACCAGATGCGAAGTCAGGTCCGCCAGTAGCGCAGCCGAGGTAGGCGCGCCGAACTGATCGGCCACCACGCTCAACGTGTCCCGCTCGGCGGCAAGGCGCAGCATCGTCTTTGCGAAGTTGCTTCCATGCGCACCGACGACCCAACTGGTACGCAGGATCAAGTGACGCGAGCAGCTGGCTATGACCGCGCGCTCGCCTGCAAGCTTGGTTTCGCCGTAGACGCTGCTAGGCTTCGGTACATCCGATTCAAGGTAGGCGCCATCCTTCGTGCCGTCGAAAACATAATCGGTCGAGTAGTGCACAAGTAGTGCGCCCAGATTTTCCGCTTCCTCGGCCAACACGCCCGGGGCGTGGGCATTGATTGCGTGCGCCAAGGAGGGATCGCTCTCGGCCTTATCGACGGCGGTGTAGGCGGCCGGATTGACAATGACGTTTGGAGAGATGGCGCGCACCACACGCCGGATCTCGGATGCATTGGCCAGATCGCAGTCCTCCCAGTCGATGGCAATGACTTCGCCGAGAACAGCCAATGTGCGCTGCAGTTCGAAGCCAACCTGGCCGTTCTTGCCGGTGAGAAGCAGCTTCATGCACCAGCCTCGGTGGTACCGTATTGCTTGGCTACCCAATCACGGTAGGCGCCGCTTTGCACATGCGCGACCCAGTCAGGATGTTCCGAGTACCAATGCACGGTTTTGCGGATACCAGACTCGAAGGTTTCGGCTGGTTTCCAGCCAAGCTCGCGCTCGATCTTGCGCGCATCAATGGCGTATCGCCGGTCGTGCCCTGGGCGATCGGTCACAAACGTGATCTGAGTTGCGTAGCTTGAACCGTCAGCCTTCGGACGTAGTTCATCGAGCAGCTTGCACACCGTGTGCACGATCTCGATGTTGGGCTTTTCATTCCAGCCACCGATGTTGTATGTCTCGCCCAGGCGACCGGCGTCCAAAACGCGACGGATCGCGCTGCAGTGGTCCTTGACGTATAGCCAGTCGCGGATTTGCTGCCCGTCGCCGTAGACTGGCAGGGGCTTGCCGGACAGTGCGTTGACGATCATTAGCGGGATGAGCTTTTCCGGGAAGTGGTAAGGCCCGTAGTTGTTGCTACAGTTAGTGGTGAGCACCGGCAAACCATATGTGTGGTGCCAAGCGCGCACCAGATGGTCAGACGCGGCCTTGCTGGCGCTGTAGGGGCTGTTGGGCTCGTAAGCGCGAGTTTCGGCGAAGGGCGGGTCATCTTTGGACAAGGTGCCGTACACCTCGTCGGTACTCACGTGCAGAAAGCGGAAAGCGGCTTTTTCAGCTTCGGGCAAGGCCGACCAGTAAGCCCGCACGGCTTCGAGCAGGCGGAAGGTGCCGACGACGTTGGTCTGAATGAAGTCTTCGGGGCCCTGTATGGAACGGTCCACGTGGCTTTCGGCGGCGAAGTGCAGCACGGCACGGGGACGGTGGCGTGCCAACAGGGCGTCCATCTGTGCACGGTCGGCCAAGTCGCCTCGCACAAACGTGTGCTGCGGACTGTTTTGTAAGTTGACTAAATTCTCCAGATTGCCTGCGTAGGTCAGTTTGTCGAGATTAACGATCGGCTCTGAGGACTCAGCACACCAGTCGAGCACAAAGTTCGCGCCTATGAAACCGGCACCACCAGTTACAAGAATAGTCATGAAATTTTCAAAAAGTTCACTAAATCAAAGGATGTGGAGATCGTTGTATTCGGAGAATTTGTCGATCAGCTTTTTGAGTTCGACAACAAACAGTACTAGTAGCTAGCCCGAGGAAGGCTAGTAGTCTCGCCGGTTATTTGTAGCCGTCAGAAGTAGACCTGCGCGGCCATGGCCAGCCGCTGTTTCGGCGTGATGCCGCCCAAGGCGATGTTTGGGCGTTGGTGATTGTAGAAGCACATCAATCGCGTGGCGAAGTCCTGGACCGAAGCGAGATGGTCGCATCGATACCGGACGAGCCACTCGTAGCGTACGGTCCGGTTGAATGACTCACATCTGCTTCAGGCGCTGTTCCTCGGCCGCCAGTTACTTAATCCGGGCCATCACGGACGCGCCTACCCCGCCGTACCTGGCGCGCTTCAACACCGCCACGGGCCGTTTTCGCTACTCCGAGTAGAACAGCTGCTCCGACTCTCGCGAACTCAGGAACTCATGCTGCACCGTGGCAGTAAGTGCTTCCCGCAGCGTCTTGGGAGGAACGAAAGCCATTCGGCTGGCCGATGATGCGAAGGCCGAGTCTGAACAGAACTTCCGGACGCGGATGCTACTGATCGCGAATCGCTTTCCCGTGAGGCTGGCGATTCCATCGAACACTCTTCCAATCAGGTAGCCAGCCGTGTAGGGCAGCCTGAGTCCCACGCGCGCAGGTTTTCCGAGCAACTGCTTCACGGTGCACACGAGTTCGTTCATCGTCATGTCGGGCTTGTCGATGTAATTGACGATGTGGATGCCTGGCGCGAGCTGCGTGCAATGCTCGATGAATGCCGCCACGTTCTCGACGTATGCCATCGATTTGCGGTTCGTGCCCGGGCCGACCATGACGAATGCCCGCGAGGCGATCTGCCTCAGCAGGTTGTAGACGTTGCCTCGGTTGTTCTCGCCGAATACCACCGTAGGACGGATGATGACCAGCGTGCGGTCATCGGGGCGCTCACGCTGCCATTCGGTGAACACCTGTTCAGCTTCGAACTTCGTCCGGCCGTAGTCGTTGAACGGAGCGATCGCGCCGGTCTCGTCGGTATCGACTGGGGCAAATCCGTAGACTGCGACGGAACTCGTGAAGACGATCGTCGTTATGCCCTTGCTTCGCGCCGCTGCGCAGATGTTTCGTGCGCCATCGACATTGACCTCGTCGTAGAGCGAGCGGGGCTGCACGTCATCACGGTGCTCTGCGGCCAGGTTGATGAGCGTGGCGCCCGTTGATATCTGGTCCGTCAGCTGGGCGGCATCACGTACATCGGCGACGGCGGTCAGTTGCGGGAACGTCGCACTCGCGACCTTGTCGATAATCCTGACGGCGCAGTCGGGCCGATCCTGAAGCCGTTTGACCAGCCGGGTGCCGATGAACCCGCTGCCGCCGATGACGTCGATATGTTGCATCATGAGTGTCCGTGCTGGTTGGCGGAGCTATTCAATCCCAATCCCGCTCACTCCCCCCGCCGCGCCGGCAACCTGCGATCGATCCACACCATCGCCGCCACGGCCGCCGCTGCCCAGCCCCCGAGCAGCGCGACGCGCACGATCCCCTCGCACTCGAGCGCTGACAGGGCTACTGCGGCGCTGAGGGCCATCGCCGCATACTCGGCGAGCGCGACCCGCCGATGCGTCCATCCGGAGCGCACCAGTCGCTGGAAGTAGTGCTGGCGGTGGGGTTGCCAGACGCGTTCGCCCCGCAGCAGTCGGCGCGCCAGGGTGACCGAGGCATCGATCCAGAAGGGGGCGAAGGCAAGCGCCGGGAACCAGAAGGGCCAGTAGTCGGCGGCGATACCGATGGCGCCCAGCGCGCCGGCAAGAAAGCCCAGCGGCACGACGCCCACGTCACCCATGAAGATGCGCGCGGGATGGAAGTTGTAGCGCAGGAAGGCCAGTGCAGCGAGCGCGATGGCTGCCGACAGGGCAGCCGCACCGGTGTCGCCCACGCGCAGGAAGCCAGCGGCCAGTGCGCTGAAGCCGATCGCCGTCATGCCGCCGGAGAGCCCGTCGGCACCGTCCATGAAGTTGTAGAGGTTGATGGCCCAGCCCAGCGCGAGTACGGCCACCGGCACCGCGAGCAGGCCCAGCCATCCCGCCGGCCAGTCCGCCACACCGGGCGCGAACAGCAGGAACAGCGCGGCGACGGCCAGATGCGCCACCAGGCGCAGCAGCGCGGACAGGCCGCGAAAATCGTCGATCAGAGACACGCCTGCGAGCACGCCAGCCCCGGCCGCCAGCCAGCCAGCCAGCGGCCACGCGGGTGTGATCGCGAGCGCTGCGAGCAGGCTCGCACCAATCACGGCCACGCCGCCCGAGCGAGGGGTGGGCGTGGTGTGCAGCGAACGCTCGTTCGGCCGGTCGACCGGCATCCAGCGTCGCCCCGGGCCCAGCAGCCACGACAACAGCGAGAGGGTCACGACGAAGGCGAGTGGCGGCGAGGCAACCGCGAGCCACTGGGTTGCGACTGGATTCATCGCGCGCGGCGGAGAAGTTGGGGGCGGGTGCTTACCATTGCCATTTCGTTCGCCTGTTCATCGCAGGCGCTTTTTCGAGCGCGAACGAGTGGGGAATAAAGACCGCAGAGAATACCATTTTAATATGTAAGAAACGTGAAAGCCGATGGGCCCGCCACGGGCGCGGTGCAGTGAAATCGCGATAAACCGGGCATCGGCCGCGCCGGATTAGTCCAAACGGATCAATGCCGTGCACGTGTGCCGTTCCACCCTGAAGCCGACGGGCCAATCGGAAGACGCATCGGACGACGCATCGGACAACGCATCGAACGACGCATCGAACGACGCACTGGTCTCGGCACGCGGCCGCCTGTAGCATGCGCCAGTCTTCCAGCCTGTCGAACTCCGGAGTAATCGAATGAATATCCGTGTCCTGTCCTGCATCGTCGGCCTGGTGATCGCTTGCAGCGCGCATGCGCAGCCGGGCAGCACGCTCAAGCGGATCACCGACAGCAAGAGCATCGTGCTCGGCTATCGTACCGAAGCCGCGCCGTTCTCGTTTGCAGCACCCGACGGGCAGCCGGCCGGTTACTCGGTCGACCTGTGCAAGCGGGTGGTGGCGAGCCTCGAGCAGCAGTTGAAGGTGCCTGGCCTCGCCATCAAGTGGGTTCCGGTGACCGCGGCCAACCGCATTGCCCAGGTTACCGGCGGCTTCGTGGACCTGGAGTGCGGCACGACGACGGTCACCCTCGGCCGGCTCGAGCAGGTCGATTTCTCCAACCTGATCTTCGTCGATGGCGGCAGTTTCGTGACCGCCGGCCTGGGGCCGCGCAAGCTTGCCGAGCTTGCCGGCAAGCGGGTGGGCGTGCTCGTTGGAAGCACGACCGAGCCCCGGTTGCGCAGCGTGCTGAAGGAACGCAAGATCGACGCTCAGGTGGTCGTGCTGCGCGATGATCGCGAAGTGGTGGGTGCGCTCACCGCCGGGAAGATCGATGCGTTCGCCAACGATCGGCTGACGCTGATCGGACGCGTCCTGCTCGGCAGCAAGGGCGGCGAGTTCACCCTCGCCGACGAGGACTTCTCGCTCGAGCCGTACGCGCTGATGATGCGTCGTGATGCGCCGTTCCGGCTGGCGGTGAATCGGGCGCTCGCGCAGATCTACAGCGGGCCGCAGATCGTCGAGGTATACGACCGCTGGTTTGCCGACCTGGGCCGTCCCGGACCGTTGCTCGCTTCGATGTACTACCTGAACGCGCTCGCAGAATAGGTCATGCGTCGATCGAGTGCGGTACGCCTCGCCTGCGTGCTCGCGCTGGCCGGGTGTGCGACGGCGGTGGGGTGATCCATCCGCTCCGGTAGGTCGCCGCTGCCGGCCACGGGCCGGAAGTGGGCGATGTCCCAGCGGGCCGCGCGGCTCGCGTGGCAGTTCGTCGCAGCCGCGACGGCGCTGGGACTTGCCGTCGTCTTCGGCTTCACGCTGTATGCGGTGGGTGCCTTGCCGCCGCTCGAACGCTGGCACACCGAGCGCCTGCAAGAGGAGTTCAGCGCGTTCGGACAGGCCGACCTCGATTTCGACGGCTATCTGCGACTGGAGGAGCGACTGTTCGCAGAGCTCGAGCGCACGATTGCCGGGTGGGATCGCGCCACCGAATCGTTGAAGTTCAGCCGGTTCGACAAGGGCAGCCCGCTGGACCGGCTGGCCGGCGGGTCCGGGTACAACCGATCGTTCCGGCTCACACCGGCGCGCCCGGTCGGCTCGGCGCTGCTCATCCACGGGCTGACCGACTCTCCCTATTCGATGAAGGCGCTCGCGGACACGCTTCATGCCCGTGGCTTCGAGGTCACCGTCCTGCGGCTGCCCGGACACGGCACGCTGCCGTCGATGATGGTACGGATGTCCACGCGCGACTGGACAGCCGCGGTGCGCATGGCGGCTCGCGATGTGGCGACGCGTACGCCTGCGGGCCAGCCGTTCTACATCGGGGGCTACTCGACCGGCGGGACGCTTGCGCTGCTCCATGCACTCGATGCGCTCGAGGACCGCACCCTGCGCAAGCCGGACCGGGTGCTGCTGGTGTCACCGGCGGTCGCGCTCACCCAGGTCGCCCGCCTGGCCGAGATCATCGACCTGTTCAGCGTGGTGCCGATCCCGGTGCTGGAGAAGGTGCGCTGGCAGCAGGTGATCACCGAGTACGACCCGTTCAAGTTCAACTCGTTTCCGGTCAACGCGGCGCGCCAGGTCAACCGTGCGACCCGTTCACTCGGCCGGGCTCTCGCCAGCGCCGTCGACTCGGGACGCATCGCGCAGTTGCCGCCGGTGGTCACCTGGCAATCGGCTGTCGATGCGTCTGTCGGCGCAACCGGCGTCGTCGACACGCTGTATTCGCGCCTGCCCGATGCCAGGCATCGGCTGGTGATGTTCGATGTCAATCGCATTTCGGTCATGAGTGCCGTGCAGCGCCCGGAGGCCGGCGCGCTGATCGCACGACTGCATCAGATGCCACGCCGATACACGCTGGACATCGTGAGCAACGCCCGGACCGGTGACGACCGGGTTGACCTGGAACGTACCACCCCCGAAGGCACTCGGACCACGCAGGAGACCGGGCTCTCCTGGCCCGCAGGTCTCGTGTCGCTCAGTCATGTCGCGTTGCCGTTCCCGTCCGATGACCCGGTGTACGGCTTCATCGCCGGCAGCGGGCGCGACGGCATTCCGAGCATCGGTTCATGGCTGGTGCGCGGGGAGAACGGTGCGACGACCATCGCGCTCGGGTCGCTGACCCGGCTGCGCAGCAACCCGTTCTGGGCATTGATCCAGGCCGATGTCGATGCACTGGTCAGCGCGGACCTTGCCCTGCCGGGGCGGTGAGGGGGTCAGGGCACGACCGCAGCGGGCGCTGCACGCGGCTCGGTCAACGGTCCGACCACCTCCAGTGCGATGAACTGCGTCACCTGGGCCGCACTGAAGTTGTCGTCCGAGACCAGGATCAGGGTCGGCCGGCCAGCGGCGCTGGGCGGACCCCAGCTCACGGCCTCGATGTTGTCCGGAACCAGGGGCGAGCCATCGTCGTTGACCAGCGTGCCCAGGTCGAGCAGCAGTCGCTTGCGCATCGGCTGCCACGATGCGCCTTCGAGCGCAGGCAGTGCCGACACATCGGTCGCTCCGCGGCTGCTCGCGTGATACAGCCGTATCGAGTTGACCGCCAGCGGCGTGAACGAGCGCTCGACCATCAGGAACTCGCCCTCGTCCAGGACCAGCACCTCGGTCAGTCCGTTGGTGGCAAACACGCCGGGCAGCAGCGGCGGCACCACGATCGGATCGATCATGTAGACATGGGCCGGGCCAGCGCGGCCGCTGTCCACCTCGATCGCCTGCAGCCGTACCGGCGTACCTTGTTTCGTGCTGGCAGCCGGGCCGTCCTGCAGCAGCGCGTTCTCGTTGGCGATCCACGCCACCCGCCGGACCGGATCGAAGGCCAGGCTCTCCAGCGACAGGTTGTCGCGCACGCCGCCGTCGCCGGGTTGCCTGCCGGCGCTGCTGCCCGAGGGCAGGAAAGGTGCGGGCAGCGGCAGGTCGCGTACCCACTCGCCAGTGAGCGTCATCTCCCGCAGTGCGGGGCGCAGCACCGAGGCTGCGCTGCGCCGGCCTTCATCGACCCAGAACAGCCGTCGATGCTTCGGATCGTGGCGGATGCTCTCGGGGTCGACTCCGAGGGGTGGCCAGGTACCACCGAGCAGCGTCCGCATCCGGTGTACGCCGGTGAACCGGATGCCGTCCATGCCGGCGGCGTTGCTGCGCTGGAAGCGGGTGAGATCGATCTCGAGCGTGTAGAACCGTGCCGGGCCATTCTGGCTGCGGTCGTCGCTGAGCGCGAAGAAGGTTCCGTTGTCGTCGCGGTCCAGGCCGGACAACCCGCCGATCGTGGTGCCTTCGAAGCTCAGCCCGCGCGGCAGGTTCTGCTGGCCGAGGTAGCGCAGCGGTGCGGGTGCAGACGTAGGTGTAGGTGCGGTCGCGGCAGGCTGGGCGAATGCGAGCGCGCTCCCCAGCAGGCCGGCCAGAAGGAGGGGCACCGCTAGCCCCCGCCGTCGAAGCCACGTTCTGCCTGGCGCTACGCCGTCAGGCAGGACACAGCCACGCTTCAAGCCTCGGGCTGGTTGCTGCCCGGCTCGCCGATCGGCTGCAGCAGGCAGCGGACCCACCGCTTCTGCTCCAGCGACGGTGCGAACTCCTCGAGGAATGCATGGGCCGACGAGTCACCGGACTCGAACTCGAAGCCGCTCAGGTTGCCCAGCTTGCCCAACGGCCGCGACCAGACACGCCGTCCCTTCCCGGTGAACTGGGCGTGCGACTGCGATTCCTCGACCAGCAGCATGAACGCAAAACGCTCGCCTTCGACGTTGTCGTCCGCACCGGTCAGCACCTGCATGCCGCTTTCGCTGTGGTTCAGAATCAGGCCGGCATGGCTTTGCCCGTCCAGTTCGGGCTTGAAAACCCAGACTGGCACCATCTCGCGCTCGACCGGCACCAGAAAGAAATTCACGCGCTCGTGTTTTCTGTTCTCCGTCGTGGACTGCTCGGGCGTAGGCTGTTCTGAATCGCTCATGGGATAGTCAATTTTATGGGATGGTAAGGATGGTCACATCGCGGTGTTTCAGGATGATGACGGTGTGATACCCGCCATGCCTGCCTGGCCGTGTCTGGCGATCGCCGGACGGGCACCGATTGCTGGCCGTCAATGCGTTGCCGGAAGGCGTTTGCGACCCGCATAATGACCGGGCGCCGATCGTCCATCACGACATGCATCCGCCCGTTCGTCGATCGATGTCTCGGCCATCAAGGGGGCTTGATGGGTTCAGTAGGGGGTAGGGTTTCTTCGGGTTGGCTTGTGGCCGCCTGCATCGCTGCGGCATTGCTCATCGGTGGCTGCAGCCCGTCCGGCGAAGGCAAGGGCGGCGCCGGCCCCGACAGCAAGGGCGGCCCGCCGCCGGCGATGCCGGTCAGCGTGGCGCAGGTGGTCGAGAAGACGATCAGCGACTGGGAGGAGTTCGTCGGCCGCGTCGAGGCGATCGAGCGGGTCGAGCTTCGACCACGCGTGTCCGGCTATCTGCAGCGGGTAGCCTTCACCCAGGGCAGCGAAGTCGGCCAGGGCACGGTGATGTTCGAGATCGACCCGGAACCTTTCCAGGTCCAGGTGCGTCGCGCCGAAGCTGAACTGGCGCGCGCACGCGCGCGGGCGGACCTGGCGCGTAACGAGCGCCTGCGCACCGACAGGCTGGTGGAGTCGGGCGCGGTGTCGCGCCAGGAGTCCGACGAGCGTATCGCCACCGAAAAGGACACCGAAGCCGCCGTGCGTTCTGCCGAGGCGAGCCTGGCGACCGCGAAGCTCGATCTCGGCTATACCAGGGTGCTGGCGCCGATCCCGGGCCGCAGCGGGCGCGCCGAGGTGACCGCCGGCAACTTCGTCACCGCTGGCCAGACGGTGCTCACCACGCTGATGAAGGTGAACCCGGTCTACGTCACGTTCGAGGCCGACGAGGCGGTGTTCCTGCGATTCGGCGGGATGTCCGGCCGCGGCGCTGCGGGCGCGGCGAAGCGCACGGGCACGTCGGTCGAGGTGGGCCTCGCCGACGAGCCGGGTTATCCGGCGAAGGGTGTGGTCGAATTCATCGACAACCGCGTGAACCCGCAGACCGGGACGATCTACGCGCGCGCGGTGGTCGACAACCGCGACCGACGCTTCACGCCCGGCCTGTTCGCCCGGGTCCGGGTCGCGGGCACCGGCACCTATCCGGCAGCACTGATCGACGATCGTGCGGTCGGCACCGACCAGGACCGCCGCTTCGTGCTGGTGGTCGGCCCCGATGGCGCCACGCAGTACCGCGGCGTCAGGCTGGGCCCGATGTCGGACGGGCTGCGCGTGGTGCGCGAAGGCCTGAAGCCGGGCGAGACGATCATCGTGGAGGGCCTGCAGCGGGTGCGTCCCGGGATGAAGGTGCAGCCGACGGCGGTGCCGATGGACCCGAAGGAACGCCCGAAGCCCGATCCGGCAGCGAAGAAGTAACGCGATGGATCTCTCGAAGGTATTCATCGACCGTCCGATCCTCGCATCGGTCGTCTCACTGCTGATCTTTGTCGCCGGTGCGATCGCAGTCTGGTTCCTGCCGATCTCCGAGTATCCGGAGGTGGTGCCGCCGTCGGTGCAGGTGCGCGCGCAGTTCCCCGGCGCAAATCCCAGGGTGCTCGCCGAGACCGTGGCCTCCCCGCTGGAGGACGCGATCAACGGCATCGAGGGCATGCTCTACATGAGCTCGCAGTCGACCGCGAGCGGCGCGCTGCAGTTGACCGTGACCTTCAAGGTCGGCACCGACATCGACAAGGCGCAGGTGCAGGTGCAGAACCGGGTGGCGCAGGCGCTGCCGAGGCTGCCGGAGGTGACGCGCAGCCTCGGCGTGACCACGCAGAAGGCTTCGCCCGACCTGACCATGGTCGTGCACCTGGTCTCGCCGGACAACCGCTACGACACGCTCTACCTGCGCAACTACGCGGTGCTCAACGTGAAGGACGTGCTGGCGCGCGTCGAGGGCGTGGGCCAGGTGCTGCTGTTCGGTGGCGGTGACTATGCGATGCGCGTCTGGCTCGACCCGGCAAAGGTCGCCTCGCGCGGCCTCGCCGCGAGCGACGTGGTGCGTGCGATCCGCGAGCAGAACGTGCAGGTCGCCGCCGGCGTGGTCGGCAGCCAGCCGGCCACCGGTGCCGCCGCGTTCGAACTGCTGGTCAATGCGCGTGGCCGCCTGGCGAGCGCGGAGGAGTTCGGCGAGATCATCGTGCGCACCGGCTCCGAGGGGTCGATCGTGCGCCTGCGCGACATCGGGCGCATCGAACTGTCCGCGGGCGACTATGCGCTGCGCAGCCTGCTCAACAACAAGCCCGCGGCGGCGATACCGATCTTCCAGGCGCCGGGCTCCAACTCGCTGGAGCTGTCGAACAACATCCGTCGCGCGATGGTGGAACTCAAGAAGAGCTTCCCTGAAGGGATGGACTATTCGATCGTCTACGACCCGACGCAGTTCACCCGGGCCTCGATCGAGGAGGTGGCGCGCACGCTGTTCGAGGCGGTGCTGCTCGTGGTGCTGGTGGTCGTTCTGTTCCTGCAGACCTGGCGTGCCTCGATCATCCCGCTGATCGCGGTGCCGGTGTCGGTGGTCGGCACCTTCGCCGTGATGCTGGCGGCCGGCTTTTCGATCAATGCGCTGTCGCTGTTCGGGTTGGTGCTGGCGATCGGCATCGTGGTCGACGATGCGATCGTGGTGGTGGAGAACGTCGAGCGCAACATCGAGAAGGGCCTGTCGCCGCGCGATGCGGCGCACCGGGCGATGGAGGAGGTCAGCGGCCCGATCATCGCGATCGCGCTCGTGCTGTGCGCGGTATTCATCCCGATCGCCTTCATCTCCGGGCTGTCCGGCCAGTTCTACCGGCAGTTCGCGCTGACCATCGCGATCTCCACCGTGATCTCTGCGATCAACTCGCTGACCCTGTCGCCGGCGCTCGCGGCGATCCTGCTCAAGCCGCACGGCGCGAAGAAGGACTGGCTCGGCCGGGTGATCGATACCCTGTTCGGCTGGCTGTTCAGGCCGTTCAACCGCGGCTTCGCGCGGGCCTCGGACCGGTATTCCGGTGGCGTGGCGCGCATCGTGCAGCGCAAGGCGCTGTCGCTGCTGGTCTACGCGGTGCTGATCGGCTGCACCGTCGTGCTGTTCCAGCGGGTGCCCGATGGTTTCGTGCCGGCGCAGGACAAGGGCTACCTGATCGGCTTCGCGCAACTGCCCGATGGCGCCACGCTCGATCGCACCGACGAGGTGGTGCGCCAGATGTCGCAGATCGCGCTCGACCAGCCGGGCGTGCAGAACTCGATCGCCTTCCCCGGGCTGTCGATCAACGGCTTCACCAACAGCTCCAATGCGGGTGTCGTGTTCTTCGGCCTGAAGCCGTTCGACGAGCGCCGGGGACCTGGGCTGTCGGGCAACGAGATCACCGGCGCGCTGAACCAGAAGCTGCAGGCGATCGGCGGTGCCTTCGTGCTCGTGCTGCAGCCGCCACCGGTGGCGGGGCTGGGGACCACCGGCGGCTTCAAGATGCAGCTCGAGGACCGGGCCGGGCTCGGCTACGAGGCGCTGTTCGCCGCGACCCAGTCGCTGCTGGCCAAGGCCTGGCAGGCGCCGGAGATCGTCCGTGCCTACTCGGGCTTCGAGATCAATACGCCGCAGCTCGACGCCCACCTCGACCGGGTGAAGGCGAAGCGGCTCGGCGTGGGCGTGTCCGATGTGTTCGACACGATGCAGATCTACCTCGGTTCGCTCTACGTGAACGACTTCAACCTGTTCGGCCGCACCTACCAGGTGAAGGTCCAGGCCGACGCCGGCTTTCGCACCAACGCCGAGGATATCCGGCTGCTGAAGGTGCGCAACGCCTCGGGCGACATGATCCCCCTCGGTGCGATGGTCGACATCGGTACCAGCTACGGGCCGGGCAGGGTGCAGCGCTACAACGGCTACCTGTCCGCGGACATCAACGGCGGGCCGGCGCCGGGCGTGAGTTCCGGCCAGGCGCAGGCCATCATGGAGCGCATCGCGGCGCAGACCCTGCCGATCGGGATCGCCTACGAATGGACCGAGCTCACCTACCAGCAGATCCTCGCCGGCAACACCACGCTGTACGTGTTCCCGCTGTGCGTGCTGCTGGTGTTCCTGGTGCTCGCCGCGCAGTACGAGAGCTGGACGCTGCCGCTGGCGGTGATCCTGATCGTGCCGATGGGCGTGCTCTCGGCGATGTTCGGCGTCTGGGTGTTCGGCTATTTCGGCAAGGGCGGGGACAACAACATCTTCACGCAGATAGGCCTGTTCGTGCTGGTCGGGCTCGCCTGCAAGAACGCCATCCTGATCGTGGAGTTCGCGCGCGAGCTGGAGCTTCAGGGACGCACCTGCGTCGAGGCGGCGATCGAGGCCAGTCGCCTGCGGCTGCGCCCGATCCTGATGACCTCGTTCGCGTTCATCATGGGCGTGGTGCCGCTGGTGGTGTCCTTCGGCCCGGGCGCCGAGATGCGCCAGGCGATGGGCGTCGCGGTGTTCTCCGGGATGATCGGCGTCACGCTGTTCGGGCTGTTCCTCACGCCGGTCTTCTATGTGCTGATCCGCAGGCTGGCCAGTCGCACGGCCCGTGCATCGGCGGTGCCGGGCACCGCTGCCGCACCCGGCACCCGTGGATCCGGAGGCGGCCATGCCTGACCGGTCCCTGCCGTCGAACACCCGGCGCCTGCTCGGCACAGGCCTGCTGTTGGCGCTGGTGATGCTGCTCGCCGGCTGTGCCGGTGCGCGCCGCGAACCGGTACCGATCGACCTGGCCCTGCCGGCCGAGCATCGCGGTGCTACCAGCAGCGAAGCCCTGCGCAACGGTGCCGAGTTGCCCTGGTGGAAGGCCTGGCGCGATCCGGCGCTGGTGCGCCTGATCGGCCTGGCGCTCGAGCGCAACCGCGACATGCAGATCGCCGTCGCGCGCATCGAGGAGACGCGCGCACTGATCGGTCCGACCCTCTACGCGGAACTGCCCCGGCTGTCGGTCGGCGCCGACATCGGGCGCGAGCGCCAGCCGCAGAACTACCGCTTCGTCCTGCCGGAGGGTGCCAGCCGCGACCTGCGGCTGTACGGCACCTCGATCAATGCGTCGTACGAACTCGACCTGTGGGGCCGGCTGCGCAGCCTCGAGGCCGCGGTGCGCGCCGACTACCTCGCGTCGCGCTTCGCCCGCGAGACCGTTGCCATCACGCTGGTCGGCGATGTCGCGCAGGCCTACTTCGATATCCTGGCGGCACGCCAGCAGCTCGCCCTCACGCGCAGCACGCTCGACAGCCGCCGCGGTTTCCTCGATCTCACGCGGCGTCGCTTCGACGGTGGCCGCGCGTCCGCGGTCGAGGTGGCGCGTGCCGAGGGTGCCCTGCTCGGCGTGCAGGCACGCATCCCCGGTCTCGAGCAGCAGCTGGCGCAGCTTGAGAACCGGCTGGCGCTGCTGGTCGGTGCCGGTGCCGGCGATGCCGGCGCGCTGGTGCCGGTCGATGCGCGCCTGCCGGCGCCGCCAGAGGTACCGGCAGGCCTGCCGTCCTCGCTGCTGGAACGGCGCCCGGACCTCCTGGCCGCGCAACAGGAACTCGAGGCCGCCTCGTTCCGCTCGGCTGCCCAGCGCGCCGCGCTGCTGCCGACGATCTCGCTGACCGCCTCGCTCGGGTTGCAGAGCCGCTCGCTCGGTGACCTGCTGTCGGGAAGCGCGACCACCTATGCGCTGGGCGCCGGCATCCTGCAGCCGCTGATCGATGCCTCGCGCAACAAGTTCCTGGCGCAGGCGCAGGAGGCCCGCGAGCGGCAGGCGCTGGTGCGCTACCAGCGTGCAGCTGAGCAGGCGCTGCGCGAGGTGTCCGATTCGCTCATCGCACGCAGCCGCCAGGCCGAACTCGGCGACACGCTCGCCGCACAGGCGAAGGCGCTCGCGCGCGCGGCGACCCTGGCACAGGTCCGATTCGAGGCCGGACTGGCTGCGTACTTCGAGGTGCTCGATGCCCAGACGGAGCTGCTTGCCGTCCAGCTGGCCGAGAACGACGCACGGCGTGCGCTGCTCGCCGCGAGCGTCGGACTCTACAAGTCGCTGGGCGGTGGCTGGGATCCAGCGGCCTTCGCTGCCGGCGGTCAGGCGACGCCGCCGGTGGCCGGCGCCCCGACCGGTGCCGCCGCGGCGCGCTGACCGCGGTCAGGTGCCGCGTGTACGCTGCGGGTCGTCCGGCAGCATCGCGGCGCACAGCGTCGTGCACACCGCGACCGCCGCCATCACGTAGAGCATGGTGGTGAAGCCGGCCGCCTTCACCAGGGGGCCGAGCAGCCCGACCACGGCGGAACTGACGCCGAACGCGATGAAGAACCGGGTGCCGGTCACGCGCGAGCGCATGCGGTCGTCGACGAAGCGCACCACCATCGTGTCGGTGAACGGAATCGCTCCGAACACGAACACCATCAGCGCGATCAGCACGGCGTAGAACGCCCAGCCGTCGGTATTGGCCGCCAGGATGAACAGCGGTATCTGCAGGCCGACGATCGGCCACATCACCTGCCGCACAGGGAAGCGGTCGAGCAGCGTGCCCACCGCCACCTGCGCCAGCGAGGCGATCAGGTATACCGAGGCGAGCAGCGCCCCGAGCGTGGCGGGACTGTCCCCCAGCCACTGCAGGCGCTCGCGCAGCAGTTCCAGGTTGCCGTTGGTGGTGAAGTTGAAGATGATCGTGCCGAAGACGGCCGTTGCGGTCATCAGGGCCACCACGCGCACCAGTACGCCCTTCGGCACCTCGATCGGCTTCTTCACCGGACGATTGGCCGGCGAGCCCGCCTCCCTGGGCACCAGCAGCGCGAACGCGATCCCGCAGGCGATCGATGCCATGCCCGGCACGACGAAGGCCGCGCGCCAGCCGGAGTACTCGATCAGCAGGCCGGTCGACACCGCGGCCACCGCGATGCCCAGGTTGCCGAACAGACCGTTGATGCCGATCGTGAGGCCGGCGTTCTTCGCGTCGCGTACCAGCATCGGGATGCCGATCGGGTGGTAGATCGCGGCGAACACGCCCACCAGGGTCAGGGCCGCGGCCAGTTGCCATTCGTTGCCGGACAGCCCAACCAGCGTGGCCGAACCGCCGACGCCGAAGAAGAACATCAGCATCATCTGCCGCCGTCCCCAATGGTCGCCGAGCCGTCCGGCGGGCAGCGAGCACAGGCCGAACATCACGAAGGCCCCCATCGTGTAGGGCATCAGGTCTTCCCAGCGCGCGAAGCCGAACTCGGCGGCGATGGTCGACACCGCGGTCGCGAAGATCAGCAGCATCAGGTGGTCGATCAGGTGGCCGGCGTTGATCAGCAGGCCGAGGGCACGGCGCGAGCCTTGCTCGCCGGGTGTTCCAGGCGGGGCCGCCTCTGCGGGGTGGGTGGTGATGCTCGGCTCAGGCATGGACGTGGCTCGCGGCAGCGCTCGGCGGACGAGCCGCGCGCCAGTGAGAATGGTACGGGGCCCAATGATACGGCGGCCCGGGCGCCGTCGGGCAGCTCAGGTGCGCACCCGGCGGCCGGGCGCGCCACTGTCGGTCCGATCGGCGGTGTTGCGGTACCCTTCGTGCTGACACCGTGTCGAGCATCGAGGAGCATTCCCGTGAGCCAGGTTTTCAGCGTCGATCAACTGGTCGACTTCATGACCCGTACCTACGTCGCCTGCGGCGTGCCAGCAGCCGATGCGCGATCGACCGCCGAGATGATGATCGAGGCCGACCTGCTCGGGTCCGACGCGCACGGCATCTTCCGGCTGCCGCAGTACGTGAAGCGCATCCGCGCCGGTGGCTTCAACCTGCACCCGAACATCCGCATCGAGCGCGAGACGATCGCCACTGCGCTGATCGACGGCGACAATGCGATGGGCCACCTGGTGATGCGCTTCGCCGCCGAGACCGCGATCGCCAAGGCCAAGGTCGCCGGGGTCGCATGGGTCGGGCTGCACCATGGCAACCATGCCGGCGCCGGTGCGGTCTATGCGCGCATGCCGTTGAAGCACGACATGGTCGGCATCTACGGCGCGGTGGGCAGCGCCAACCACCTGCCGCCGTGGGGTGGCATCGAGATGCTGCTGTCGACCAATCCGCTGGCGATCGCTGTGCCGGCGCATGAAGAGCCGCCGGTGGTGCTCGACATGGCGACCACGGTGGCCTCCTACGGCAAGATCAAGGCGCGCGCCCAGCGCGGTGAGATGATGCCCGAGGGCTGGATGATGGGTAACGACGGCAAGCCACTGCTCGATCCGAAGCGCTCGGCCGAAGGCTTCCTGATGCCGATCGGCGGCCACAAGGGCTACGGCCTGGCGCTGATCATCGGCCTGCTCGGCGGTTCGCTCAACGGCGCGGCGATGGGACGCGACGTGGTCGACTTCAACGCCGATGCGAAGAGCGTGACCAACACCGGGCAGTGCATCGTGGCGGTGAGCCTGTCGGCCTTCGGCGATCCCGAAACGATCAAGCGCGATGTCGACCGCGTGTCGCGCGAGATGCGCTCGGCGCAGAAGATGCCCGGCGTCGACCGCATCCGTGTGCCGGGCGAGGACAGCCATCGCCGCCATGCGCAGCAGTCGCAGGACGGGATCGCATTGCCTGCACCGCTGCTCGACATCCTGGGCAAGCTGGCCGACGACCTGTCGATCGCTCGCCTGTCTTGATACAACGGTCCTGATCCAACACCGCCCGAGGCTTCTTCGCATGCAGAACCCACCCGGTACGCCGTCCGTCGATGCAGCACCGGTGCTCGGCCGCAGCGCCCTGGTGCCGCCGCCCGCCCGCATCGGTGATCCGCTGTCCGAGGTGGACACCCCGGCGCTGATCGTCGAACTCGACGCGTTCGAGCGGAACATCGCCCGCATGGCGGAGAAGGTCGCCGCGATGCGTGCCTCGGGTGGCAATCCGGCGTTGCGGCTGCGTCCGCATGCCAAGACGCACAAGTCGCCCGACATCGCGGCCCGGCAGGTCGCCGCTGGCGCCGCTGGCGTCTGCGTGCAGAAGGTGGCCGAGGCCGAGGCACTGGTCGATGGCGGCATCACCGACGTGCTGGTGAGCAATGAGGTGGTCGGTCGTTCCAAGCTCGAGCGGCTGGCCGCACTGGCGCGGCGCGCGACGATCGCCGTCTGCGTCGACCATCCGGACAACGCCCGTGCGCTGTCGGCGTCGATGGTCGCGGCTGGTGCGACCATCGACGTGCTGGTCGAGATCGATGTCGGTGCAGGGCGCTGCGGCGTGCCGCCGGGCGAACCGGCGGCCGCGCTCGCGCAGCAGGTCGCGGCCCTGCCTGGTCTGCGCTTCGCCGGGCTGCAGGCCTACCATGGCTCGGCACAGCACCTGCGCACCGTCGCCGAGCGGCAGCAGGCAATCGGTGGCGCGGTGGCGAAGGCCGCGCAGACCCGCGCCCTGGTCGAGGCGCTCGGCATCCCGGTGCCGCGGATCACCGGTGCCGGCACCGGTACCTTCGAGCTGGAGGGTGCCAGCGGCGTCTACACCGAGTTGCAGGCCGGTTCCTACATCTTCCTGGACGCCGATTACGCGCGAAACCAGGCTGCCAGTGGCAGCACCTTCGCCGAGTTCGAGCACAGCCTGTTCATCCTGGCGACCGTGATGAGCCGGCCCGTGCCCGGACGCGCCGTGTGCGACGTCGGCCACAAGGCGTCGTCATCCGACTCCGGCTATCCGACGGTGCCCGACATCGAGGGTGCGTCCTATGTCGGCGCATCCGACGAGCACGGGGTGCTGCGGCTCGACCGGCCGGAGGTCGCGCTCGCCATCGGCGACAAGGTGCGCCTGATCCCGGGGCATTGCGATCCCACCGTCAACCTGCACGACTGGTTCGTCGGCGTGCGCAACGGCCGGGTGGAATCGCTCTGGCCGGTCAGCGGACGCGGGCCGGGCTTCTGAGCCGGCCGCCGCGCACGGGCAAGGTCAGTCTGGCGCGTCGGCGCCTGGCACTGGCGGCACTGCTGCTGGGCCCGGCGCGGCAATCGGTCGCAGCGGACGGGCGCCTGCTGTTGCCGTTCCTGCCGTCCGGTCCGACCGAGATCGTCGGCACCGTCCCGGCGAGTCGCATCCAGCGCGCGATGCAGGCGGCCTCCGGCTCCGCCCTGTCGGATGTCGTCGCGCGGGCGGTGGTCCGGATCGTGGAGGCGCACATCGGGCAGCACCTTCCGCTGGAGCGGGTCGCAGCGGGTAGCGGCAGCCGTGCCGTCGAGCGGATGCTCGAGGACCGCAATGGTGCCGGCAGCCTGCTGCTCGCCAGCGAGGCCCTGTGCGTGCACTCGGTACTGGAACGTCCGTACCTTGCCGGGCGAGTGGACCGACTGCAGCCGGTGGCCACCTGCGTCTCGGTGCCCTACCTGCTGGTGCGCGCGCCGGCGGCGATGGACTGTTCGGTCGGCAGCGCCGGGCATGGTGGGCGGTCGACGGCGCTGGCACGCGGTCTTGCCGAGACGATGCCTTCCGGCAGCGATCGCAGCCCCTGCCGGGAAGTCACGTTCAACGGCGGGGCGGCCGCGTTGCAGGCGCTGCTCGGCGGCCAGGTCGCGATGGCGGTATTGCCGCGGGCGCTGGCGGGTCCGTGGATCGATCGCGGCGAACTGGAGGCTGTACCGCTGCCACCGGCGGTTCCAGGCCTGCCGGCGATGGGCTGGTTCGGCGTGTTCGCGCCGCCCGGCTGGCCGGCTGCCCGTGTCGGTGCCCTCGGCGATGCGCTGAGGGCCGGCTTCTCGGATCCGCTGCAGCAGGCCTGGCTCGAGCGGCAGGGGCTGGCTGCCCTGCCGGAACCGGGCGCCGCCCTGGCAGCGCGCATCCGGCAGGAGAGGGCCGCGCTGCGCCGACCTTAGGGTCGATGCGGAGGTTTTTTCCTGAAACGCGAGAAATTGTCCAACCTGTTGTCTGGACTGGACAACCTTCGATGCCAGGGGGCTGGCGGACAGCGGCGTCCTTCGGCATCGGCGACCTCTGGACGGGAACATGGGGCGGCCGGCTGGACAAATGGCGCACTGCACCATAAAGGCTTGCGCTTGTCCGCCGACTGGCGTACTATCCGTTCCGTGCCAGACGTTAACAGCGTCTCGCATAATCCTCCGAAACCTCCTCCTTTGGTGGATTTTCAGCGGAACCGACAGGTTCCGCTTTTTTTTTGCCTGTCTGGACCAGGCAGGGCGCCGGACTTGAGGCGAGCCGAATGTCCGCTGGCATTCTGTTTTGTGCTGTACCGCACAAACGCGGGCGGTCGCCCATCACCTATCGACCGAGCGTGCTCCGGTCCGAAACGCCTTCGGGACAAACCTCTGACGCGCAGGTCGCCTGGGCGGAGGGGCGCGATTGTCCATGGACAAACGGTGGCGGGAGCGGGCCGGCCGGTGACCGCCTCAGGCCGGCGTGGCGCCCATCGGCGCGAGTTCCCAGCGCCCGCCGCCGAGCGCGAGAAGCGTCGACCGATGCCAGCGCCTCAGGGTGCTGCGGTGCCCGACGCTGACGATCGTGGTTCCCGGGAGCGCCTGCACCAGCAGCGCATAGAGGGCGGCCTCCGACGGTTCATCCAGCGCCGAGGTCGCCTCGTCGAGGAACAACAGCGCCGGTTGCAGCAGCAGGGCGCGTGCGAATGCGACCCGCTGCTGTTCGCCGCCGGAGAGTACCTGCGCCCACAGGTCGGATGCCTCGAGGCGATCGGCCAGGTGTGCCAGGCCGCACCGTTCCAGCACTTCAAGCAGGCGCGGATCGTCCCGGCCGAACAGCGTCCCGGGATAGCAGATCGCCTCGCGCAGCGTGCCCAGCGGCAGGTAGGGTTTCTGCGGCAGGAACAGTACGCTGGCGCGCGCCGGCAGGACCACCGATCCCTGGCCGTAGGGCCAGATGCCCGCGAGCGCCCGCAGCAGCGTGCTCTTGCCCGAGCCGGATGCGCCGCTGACCAGCAGTGCGTCGCCAGCCGGGATGTCGAGGTCGAGGCGGGTGACCAGACTGCGTCCATCGGGCAGTGCCACGTCCAGCCCGCGGATGGCGAGCACTGGTGCCGTCGCTGCCACCGGCTCCGCCTGCGGCGGGGCGTCGGTGGTGACCCGGGAGCCTTCCCCGAAGTCGAACCGGTCGGCGTGGCGGGTCCGCTGTTCCGAATCCAGCATCCGCTGTTCGAAGCCGGTCAGGCGGTCCACCGTGGCCTTCCAGGCGGCGATCGCCGGATAGACGTTGATCAGGTAGGAGAGCGCACCATGCACCTGCCCGAATGCCGACGAGATCTGCATCAGTCCACCGAGCTGGATCTCCTTCGCGAAGTAGCGCGGCGCTGAGACCACGAACGGAAACACCGTCGCCAGCTGGTTGTAGCCGTTGCTGAACCAGGTCAGCTTCTTCTGCCGCTTCATCAGCTGCCAGTAGTTCTCGAACACCGCCGCAAAGCGTTCGCCCAGCCGTGCCCGCTCGCCCGGCTCGCCCCGGTACAGCGCGACGCTTTCGCTGTTCTCGCGCAGGCGCATCAGGCCATAGCGGAAGTCGGCTTCGTGGCGCTGCTGGCGGAAGGTGAGGTCGACCAGTGGTCGCCCGATCCGGTTGGCCAGCCAGGTACCGATGGCTGCATAGGCCACCGCCGCCCAGACCATGTAGCCCGGGATGGTCAGCGACAGCCCGCCCAGGGCCAGCGTCGCCGGGCCCGACAGCGACCACAGGACGACCACGAACGAGGCGAGCGTGACGATGGCGTTCATCAGTCCCAGCCCGAGGTCGAGCGTCTGGTCGCACATCAGGCGCAGGTCTTCGCTGATGCGCTGGTCCGGGTTGTCGGTGCCTGCGCCGGAAGCTGCATCGACCAGCTGCATGCGGTAGTAGGTCTGCCCTTCGAGCCAGCGGTCCATGTAGCGCCCGGTCAGCCAGCGTCGCCAGCGGACCTGCAGCATCTGGTTGAGGTAGAGCTGGTAGACGACGATCAGGATGTAGACCGCGGCCAGGAACAGGAAGTACCAGAGCAGGCTGACGAAGCCTGGCTGGTCGTACGCCTGTATCGCATTGTAGAAATCGTTGTACCAGGCGTTGACCTGCACCAGCATGTAGACGGAGGCCAGGTTCAGGGCGATCACCGAGCCCAGCAGCAGCCAGGCGATCGCGCGTTCCTCGGACCTCCAGTACGGGCTGGCGAGGCGCCAGAACAGGCGAAGGAATTCCAGCAGGCGCATCCGCATTCGGGTGACTCCGGTAGTCTTCCTGCACAGTATCATCACGCACGATGACTGCCGAAGCCCCTCCCAGGACTGCTGCGCCTTGATCGACACAGCGCTGCCACCGCTCGAGGGCCTGTCCGGATGGATCGGCGCGTTGCCTGTCAGCCTGCCGGTGCTGGCTGCGTGCATCGTCGTGATGTCGATGGCCTCGGTCGTGTTCGGGATGTCCGGTTTCGGGGCATCGCTGATCACCGTGCCGCTGCTCTCGCAACTGGTCCCGCTGCCGCTGCTGCTTTCCATAACTGTGGTCAGCGATCTGATGTCCGCCTGCATCGTGGCGCTGACCACGCGCCTGGGCGCAGCGCGCCGCCGTGCCGTCGCCGCCGCGCAGGGGGCCAGGCCGCCCGCCCCGGTGCGAGCCGACCGCGCAGAACTGCTGCGCCTGGGCTGCACCGCTGTGTTCGGGGCGGCGCTCGGCGTCACCCTGCTGGTCGGCCTGCCGCGCGAGGCGTCGATGGCGGCGCTGGGCGTATTCCTGCTCTCCTACGGAATCTGGTCGCTGCGCTCGCGCATCCCCGACCGGCCTCTGTCGGCCCGCTGGGCCTGGCCGTCCGGCTTCATCGGTGGCCTGCTCGGCACGCTGTTCGGGATCGGCGGGCCGCCCTACGTGATCTACCTGTCGCGACGGATCATGGACCGCGACCGCCTGCGCGCGACCATCGCGGTGATCGTGCTGATCAGCCTGCTCATCCGCTTCCTGGTATTCATGGCCGCCGGCCTGCTGCTGCAGCCGGGCCTGCCCGCGCTGCTCGCGGTGGTGCTGCCGCTCTGCGCGCTGGGCGTGCTGGTCGGGGGGCGGCTGGTCGAGCGACTCTCGCGCGAACGGCTGCTGCGGGTGATCGCTGCAGTGCTCACCCTCAGTGGTGCGCTGCTGTTGGTGAGGGTCGTTGCGGCCTGACCGTCGGCAGCCGTGGCCGACGCGGTAGTCGCGGTATTCGCTGTAATCGCATGCGCCCGCACGTGCAACGTCGCGACGAAGATGTCAAGCACGATCATTCGCTGCCGGATGCCGCGCGCCGTCGCCTGCTCACTATAATTGCGCCGCGCGCAAGGGCCTGCGACGGCCTGCGCAGTGTCCGAGCGATGCGCTCGAAGCGAACACGAATCCGTTGTGCGACGTCAAGTCTTGACAGTGCAGCGCGCTTCGAGCAAGCGAGACGCTATCGAACGGCATCGCAGGCGATTGCCCGTTATCGAGGCAACCCGGTACATCGCAAGCAACGGCGCGGGCTGCGGGGCGAATCGGATGCGGTTATCCACAATCGGTGTGAATTGTTTTCAGCGCCAAACCAGGTTTCTGAACGGATCGAATGACCAACGCTCGTTACGATGAAGGTTCGATTCGGGTCCTGAAAGGACTCGAGCCGGTGAAGGAACGTCCCGGGATGTACACCCGGACGGGCGATCCCGGGCACATCATCGCCGAGGCGATCGACAACTGCGTCGACGAGGCGCTGGCGGGCCATGCGAAGAAGATCGACGTCACGCTGTACGCCGACGGTTCGATCGGCGTGGCCGACAATGGTCGCGGCATCCCGGTGGGCCTGCACCCGGAAGAGAAGGTGCCGGTGGTAGAGCTGGTGTTCACCCGCCTGCACGCCGGTGGCAAGTTCAACAAGCGCGCCGGCGAGGCCTACTCGTTCGCAGGCGGGCTGCATGGCGTCGGCGTGTCTGTCACCAACGCGCTCTCCCTGCGGCTCGACGTCGAGGTGCGGCGCGAAGGTGCGCTGTGGCAGATCGGCTTCGCCGATGGCGACGTGGTGAACAAGCTGAAGAAGGCCGGCGAGGCTGGCCGCGAGACCGGCACCCGGCTGCGCATCTGGCCGGACCCGAAGTACTTCGACCAGCCGAAGGTGCCGCTGGACGAACTCGAACGGCTGCTGCGCTCGAAGGCGGCCTTCCTGCCCGATGTCGCGGTGACGCTGTCGACCGAGAAGGCGGGAGGCACCTTCGAATCGCGCACCTGGCGCTACAAGGGCGGCATCCACGAGTATCTCGAGGAACTGCTCGGCGGCGCGCAGACCCTGACCCCGATCTTCACCGGCGAGAAGTACGCCGGCAAGCCGGGCGAGAACGACAGCTTCGCCGAGGGCGAGGGCGCGTCCTGGGCGATCACCTGGGCCGAGGACAGCTCGGTGGTGCGCGAGTCCTACGTCAACCTGATCCCGACGGCGGCCGGAGGCACCCACGACAGCGGCCTGCGCGAGGGCCTGTTCAACGCGGTGAAGAACTTCATCGACCTGCACAACCTGCTGCCCAAGGGCGTCAAGCTGCAGCCCGAGGACGTCTTCGGCCGAGCCAGCTACATCCTGTCGGCGCGTGTGCTCGACCCGCAGTTCCAGGGCCAGACGAAGGAACGCCTGTCCTCGCGCGATGCGGTGCGGCTGGTCTCCACGATGGTGCGCGATCCGTCGGACCTCTGGCTCAACGAGCATGTCGAGTACGGCCGCGCGATCGCCGAGCTGGCGATCCGCCAGGCACAGCAGCGGATGCGCTCGGCGCAGAACAGGGTCGAGAAGAAGAAGGGCTCCGGCGTCGCGGTGCTGCCCGGCAAGCTGACCGATTGCGAATCGTCCGACCCGCGCGACAACGAGGTGTTCCTGGTCGAGGGCGACTCGGCGGGCGGTTCGGCCAAGCAGGGCCGCGACAAGAACCTGCAGGCGATCCTGCCGCTGCGCGGCAAGGTGCTCAACTCGTGGGAACACGAGCGCGACCGTCTGTTCGCCAACAACGAGATCCACGACATCGCGGTGGCCATCGGCGTCGATCCGCATGACCTCGATGCGCCCGATTCGGTGGTCGAGAACCTGCGCTACGGCAAGATCGCGGTCATGGCCGATGCGGACGTCGACGGCTCGCACATCCAGGTGCTGCTGCTCACTTTGTTCCTGCGCCATTTCCCGAAGCTGGTGGAGCGCGGCAACGTCTACATCGCCAAGCCACCGCTGTACCGGGTGGACGTGCCGGGCCATGGCAAGCGGCTCGCGCGCAAGGTCTATGCGCTCGACGACGCCGAGCTCGATTCGATCGAGGACAAGCTGCGCAAGGAAGGCGTGCGCGACGGTTCCTGGCAGGTGCAGCGATTCAAGGGCCTGGGCGAGATGAGCGCCGAGCAGTTGTGGGAAACCACGATGAACCCGGCCACGCGCCGGCTGCTGCCGGTGTCCATGACCCGCGCCGAACTGGCCGAGACACACAAGGTATTCACGATGCTGATGGGCAAGGGGGAGGCGGCCTCGCGCCGCGCCTGGATGGAACGCCATGGCAACGAGGTGGAAGCGGATGTCTGACCTCGCCATGCCCGGGTACGCACTGGAGCACGCACGATGAGCGGCAGCGGAGACCAGCCCGACCTGTTCGGCAGCGGTCGCGACGTTGCGGTCGTGCCCGAGCCGCCTGCGGCGGGTGGCGCACAGGGTGCCGGCGGCCTGCCGCCGCGCGCGCCCGGAGCACTGCCGGCGATGCCCGAGGGAGACTCCCTGCCGCTGTCGCTGTTCGCCGAGCATGCCTACCTGTCGTATGCGATGTCGGTGGTCAAGGGACGTGCGTTGCCCGATGTCTGCGACGGCCAGAAGCCGGTGCAGCGGCGCATCCTGTTCGCGATGCGCGAGCTCGGGCTGACCTCGACCTCGAAGCCGGTCAAGTCGGCGCGCATCGTCGGCGAGGTGCTTGGCAAGCTGCACCCGCACGGCGACCAGTCCGCCTACGATGCGATGGTCCGGCTGGCGCAGGACTTCACGATGCGCTACCCGCTGGTGGACGGCCATGGCAACTTCGGTTCGCGCGACGGTGACGGCGCCGCCGCGATGCGCTACACGGAGGCGCGGCTCGCGCCGATCGCCGAGTTGCTGCTCTCCGAGATCGACCAGGGCACGGTCGACTTCGTGCCGAACTATGACGGTGCATTCCGCGAGCCGACGCTGCTCCCGGCGCGCCTGCCGATGCTGCTGCTCAACGGTGCTTCCGGCATCGCGGTGGGCATGGCCACCGAGGTGCCTTCCCACAACCTGCGAGAGGTGGCCGCGGCCTTGGTCGCGCTGATCCGCAACCCCACGCTCGACCTCGACGCGCTGCGCGGCTTCGTCCCGGGGCCGGACTTCCCGGGCGGTGCGCAGATCATCTCGGCTGACGAGGATCTCCGCGCGGCGTACGACACCGGCCGCGGTTCGCTCAAGGTGCGCGCGCGCTGGGTGTTCGAGGAACTCGCGCGTGGCCAGTGGCAGGCGGTGATCACCGAGCTGCCGCCGGGCGTCTCGGTGCAGAAGGTGCTCGGCGAGATCGAGGAGCTCACCAACCCGAAGGTGCGCACCGGCAAGAAGACGTTGACCCAGGAGCAGGCACAGCTCAAGCAGCTGACGCTGTCGGTGCTCGAGAAGGCGCGCGACGAATCGAGCAAGGATGCGCCGGTGCGGCTGGTCCTGGAGCCGCGCAGTTCGCGCCTGGACCGCGACGAGTTCATCAACACGCTGCTGGTGCACACCAGCATGGAGTCGAGCGTGTCGGTGAACCTGGTGACCATCGGCCGCGACGGCCGGCCGCAGCAGAAATCGCTGCGCGGCGTCCTGGCCGAGTGGATCGACTTCCGTTTCGACACCGTGCGCCGCCGCTGCGAGCACCGGCTGGCCCAGGTCGACGAGCGCATCCATGTGCTCGAAGGCCGCATGCTGGTGCTGCTCAACGTGGACGAAGTGATCCGCGTCATCCGCAACGCGGACGAGCCCAAGCCCGAGCTGATGTCGGAGTTCAAGCTGTCCGAGCGGCAGGCCGAGGACATCCTCGAGATGCGCCTGCGCCAGCTGGCCAGGCTCGAGGCGTTCAAGGTCGAGCAGGACCTCGAGGCCAGGCGCGGCGAGCGGGCGGACCTGCTCGAACTGCTCGAGAACCCGGCCTCGATGAAGAAGCTGATCATCAAGGAGATCGAAGGCGACGCGAAGCAGCATGGCGATGCGCGCCGCACCCTGATCAAGGCCTCGGAGCGGGCCAGTGTAGAGGTGGCGGTGGTCGACGAGCCGGTGACGGTGATCTTCTCGACCCGAGGCTGGGTGCGTGCCCGCACCGGCCATGGCCACGACTGGACCCAGTTCACCTTCAAGGAAGGCGACTCTCTCCACTATGCGCGCGAGGTGCGCACCGTCGACCAGGCGGTGTTCCTCGACACCCGCGGCCGCGCATACGCGGTGCCTGTGGCGCAGTTGCCCGGAGCCCGCGGGGACGGTGTGCCCGCGCCCTCGCTGCTCGACGTGCAGGAAGGCGCACGCATCACGCAGATGGTGGCAGGGCGGCCCGAGGAGTGCGTGATGCTCGGTGGCAGCGGCGGCTACGCGTTCTGGTGCAACCTCGGGGACATGCTGTCGCGGATCAAGGCCGGCAAGCAGTTCATGGGTCTTGCGCCCGATGAAGAGCCGGTGAAGCCGGTGATCTTCCATCCGGCCTCCACGCCGTCGGTGGCGGCAGTGTCCGGTTTCGGGCGCCTGCTGGTATTCCCGATGGAGGAATTCAAGCAGCTGTCGGGTGGCGGCCGCGGGGTGATCGCGATCGGCCTCGACGACGGGGAGCGCCTGGTCGCGATCGGCCCGTGCAACGGCAAGGTGCTGCGCCTTGCCGGAACCGCGAAGATGGGCAAGGTCGGCGAGATCGATATCCGCGCCGCAGACCTCGAGCACTACGCCGGCCGGCGGGCGCGCAAGGGCCTGCTGCTGCCCAGGAAGTTCCGCGCCGACGAGGTGCTGCCGGGCCCGGCATGAGGATTTCTCCAATCAGGAATTGACAAGCGGCCCGGTCAGCGCCAAAATCCGCGATTCGCATTTTGGA
>CANGYF010000013.1 GCA_947458265.1 Betaproteobacteria bacterium | reverse complement strand
CCAGCTCACCCGCTTCCTCGCCTGGGAACTGGGCCCGCACAACATCACCGCCAACTCGATCGCACCGATCACCACGCTGACCCCGCGCGTGGCGGCCCTGCGCACGCCGGAGCAGGTCGAGCAGATGGCGTCGACCATCCCGCTGCGCCGGCTCGCCGAGCCGATCGACCATGTGAATGCGATGCTCTGGCTCGCCTCGGATGCGGCGAGCTACATCAACGGCGTGTCGCTCGACGTCAACGGCGGCCGGGTGATGTTCTGAGCATGGATGTCGTCACCGGGCGCCAGTTCCACAACCAGCCCGAGAAGAGCCACCTGCACGGCTTCCTGATCGATCTCTGGGACGAGGTGCGGCGCGAGACTGCCGGTGCGCTCGACATCACGGTGCACGCGCAGAACGCGGGCATCGCCGGCTCCGACCCGGCGGCGCTGAAGATGCTGGTCGCCGGCGAGGTCGAGTTCATCGTGCTGATGGGCGGGCTGCTCGGCGACGTCGTGCCGGCCGCCGGCATCCAGGGCCTGCCGTTCGCGTTCACCAGCCATGCGCAGGTGCATGCGGTCGATGCCGGGCCGTTGGGCGAATACCTGCGGCGCGAGATGCTCGCCGCCGGCATCCGCGGCTTCGCCGGCGGGCTGATGGAGAACGGCTTCCGCCACATCGTGATGCGCGAGAAGCCGATCCGCGGGGTAGAGGACCTTGATGGCGTGCGGATGCGGGTGCCGGACAGCCCGCTGTTCATCGACACCTTCACCGCTCTTGGTGCCACGCCGGTGGTGGCCAACATCAGCGAGCTCTATTCATCGCTGGCGAGCGGACGGGTCGACGGGCAGGAGAACCCGCTGGCGGTGTGCGAGGTGAACCGGCTGTACGAGGTCACCCGCCACGTGAGCCTGACCAGTCACATGTGGTCGGGCTTCAACCTGATCGGCAACCTTGGCTTCGTGCAGCGGCTGCCGGAATCGACGGTGGCGATCGTCGAGCGCGCGGTGGCGACGCATGTCGCCCGCCAGTGCGCCTGGACCGACGGCTTCAACCGCGACCTCGAACGCGGGCTCGCCGACCGGGGCATGGTATTCAACACTGCGGATATCAGCGGTTTCCGCCGTGCCCTGTCGGCCGAGTTCTACCAGCGCTCGAAGGAGCGCTTCGGCCGCACCGCGTGGTCGCTGCTCGAGGACGCGGTCGGCCGGCTCGGCTGAGCGACTACTCCAGCTTGATGTTGGCCGCCTTCGCGACCTTCGTCCACTTCACGATCTCGTCGCGGATGTACTGCGAGAACTGCTCGGGCGTGGTGCTGACCGCGTTCATGCCCACCTTCAGCAGGCCGGTCTTCACCTCGGGCGTAGCGAGCGACTTCACCAGGTCGGCGTTCAGCCGGTCGATGACAGGACGCGGCGTGTTGGCTGGCGCCACCGCGCCCCACCAGCTGACCACGTCATAGCCGGGCACCGTCTCGGCGACGGTCGGCACGTTCGGCAGTTCCTCTTCCCGTTTCGGGCCGGTCACCGCGATCGCGCGCACCCGGCCGTTCTGGATCTGCGGCAGCGCCGTGGTGAGGGTCGGCACCATGAACGCGATCTCCCCGGCCACCACGCCGGCCAGCGCTGGCGGGCTGCCGCGGTACGGTACATGGATGGTATCGATCTTCATCAGCGTGTTGAGCAGCGCCGCGGCCAGGTGCTGCGAGCTGCCCGGGCCGGCGGAGCTGTAGTTCAACATGCCGGGTTTCGCGCGGGCGAGCGCGACCAGGTCCTTCACCGACTTGGCCGGCACCGAAGGGTGCACGACAATGACGTTGGCGGTGGTGCTGACCAGCGACACCGGGGAGAAATCCTTGATCGGGTCGTACGGCAGCTTCGCGTACAGCGCCGGGTTCACCCCGTGGGTGGAGATGTTGGCCATCAGCACGGTGTAGCCGTCGGGCGGCGCCTTGGCGGTGATCTCGGTGCCGAGCGAGCCACCGGCACCAGGCCGTACGTCGACCACCACCGGCTGGCCGAGCAGCTCGCCCCAGCGCGGCGTCACCACGCGTGCGATCACGTCGGTTGCACTGCCGGCGGCCTGGGCCACGATCAGGCGCACCGGCTTGGCCGGGAACGCCTGGGCAACGGCGGCAGCGGGCAGTACCAGCAGAATGACGGCGCCTAGGGTTCGTTGCAGCATGCTCTCCTCCTGGAGGTTGGACTTGCGTCGGGCCGTGCAGCCTCGGCGGGCTGTTTCAGGCCGGGATCCGGTACTTCGGTGTTCAGGCCGCGAGCAGGCGACGGGTGGCCTCGGCCGCCTCGCGGGTGACCTCCGCCGGCGGCCGGGCCCACAAGGTCGGGTTCGGTGCCTCGAAGCTCAGGTAGCCGCCGTAGCCTTTCTCGCGCAGCAGGTCGAACACCGCCTTCCACTGCACGATGCCCTGGCCGGGGATCAGACGGTCGGTCGGCCGCCGCTGGCCTGGGGGCGGGCCCACCGGCACGTCGCTGTACTGGAAGGTGAAGATCTCTTCCGGCGCGACATGCTCGAAACCGCGTCCGGGCGAACCGCTGCGCTGCAGGTGGTAGGCATCGATCAGCAGCCCGGCGGCCGGATGTCCAGCCTTGGCGATGATCTCGCGCGCGATCTCGATGTGGTTGATGACGTCATGCTGCGAGTTGAACTCCAGCGCGAGCCGCAGGCCGTGATCGGCGGCGATCTGGGCCGCCTCGCGCAGCGACAGCGCGGCCTGGGCCACGGTGCCGTTGTTCTGTCCGGGCGCCGTCATGATCATCGGGCAGCCCATGGCCACGGCGTTGCGGCAGGTCTGTTCGAACACGTCGAACAGGCGGCGGCGCTCGTCGCCGTCGGCAAACAGCAGGCCGTACTCGGTGCCGAGCACGGCGATCTTCATGCCGCTGGCCTTCACCATCTCCAGCACCTGCTCGTTGGCCATGCCCGCGTCGTGGCAGCGGGTGAAGTCGATGCGGCGCAGTTCCATCGCGTCGAAGCCGCCGGCCCGGGCGGCGGAGAGGGCTTCGCCGAGCGGGGTGGTGTCGATCGACCAGGTGTGCAGGGCCAGGCGGTGGGCGAGGTCTGTCATCGGGATCCGGAGGCGGGCAGGGCCTCCATGATACCCGTGCGGCGCGGCAGCGGCCTCACCGGCGGAGGGCACGCCGGCCTGCCCGATCTTGCCGGGACGCCAGCCGAAATCTTCCTTGGGCGAGGCTCCAGATGCCGTAGCGGGTCCGCAGGATCGGGTAGCCAGCCTCGCAGCGGTGGCTGCCCGACCTGCCCCGGCGCGGATACGTCAGGTGCCGATACGTCAGGCGCGGCGACGGAAGCTGCGGTAGCCGAGCATCACCAGCCCGGTCAGCATCAGCGGCAGGCCGGCCGGAACCGGGACGACGCTGGTCTGGTTGTCGGTGGTCAGCCGGAAGTTTTCGAACGTCCAGGCACCGCTTTCATTGAGCGGATCGGCCATCAGGCGCATGCCGAGCGAGATGTCGCCATTGGTGAGTGCGGCATTGAACAGCGCGGTGATGTCGAAGCTGAGGATGTCGCCGACGGCCAGACCGCTGGTGCTGAAGGTACCGACGGCGCCGATCGAGGGTGCTTCATAGTCGGAGATATCCTCCAGGTTGTTGCCGGCATACCCGTCGACCTTGATGGTGCCGGTGAAGGGAAAGTCGTTCGTGCCGGTGAACAGGCCGCCCGCCTTGAACACGTTGAAGGTGACGAACGCCGAGGAGGCCGCAGACAGGCCGGTCAGGTTGTACTCGGACAGACCGCGCACGCCTTCCGATGAGAAGCGGCCGACTTCGGCCTTGCCAGCCGGGTTGCCGAACGAACCGCCAGTGTTCGAATGGAAGTGGGTGCCGAAGGAGGTGTCGCTGCCGGAGGCGACGCTGAACGTGAACCCATCGGTGATGGTGGCGGCTTGTGCAGCGCCGGCAAACACGAAAGCCAGTGCGGCGCAGGTTCCTGCGAGTGTTTTCGAGTACATGTCGGTTCTCCTGTGGGACATGCTGGAAGGAGCCTGTTTGCCGGTGCACGTATCGGGGCACTGCATGCAGGCTGTGCGGTCAGGTCAGGTGAGCGCACGACCCCAGTGTTGCACCGGTCCGCAGCGAATACCACCCGTCCGGGCGATCTCAGGACGTCCGGATTGGTCCGAAAGGGCTAATCCAGGCCTAATCCACGCCTGATCCGACCCATGCCCGGTGGGGGCGAATGGCGCGAATCGGGCTGGGCACTGCCCGACTCGGCAGAATGCCGCCAAGCAGGTAGTCTTGGTCATCCGCGACAGAGGCCCCATGAACCCCGACACGACGACACCCGCCACCCCCACCGGAGCGGCTGCGGCTTCGGCCGCTGCCGGCAACCCGATCTGGCGCTGGTTCGACCGCACGGTGCTGTCGCTCGGCCGCGACATGCGCTGGTCCTACCTGCCGCCGCTGATGGTGTATGTGGCGGCCGGGGTATCCGGCCTCACCGGCATCGTCGGCACCTTCTTCGTCAAGGAGTACCTCGGGCTGTCGGCTGCCTTCCTTGCCGCGCTCGGCTTCTGGGCGGGCATCCCGTGGGCATTGAAGATGCCGCTCGGGCACCTGGTCGACCTGATCTGGCGCTGGAAGGCGTGGCTGGTGTGGCTCGGCGCCTCGGTGATCGCGGTCAGCCTGCTGATCATGTACGGGCTGATCGCGCATACCGATGCGATGGTCGCGATCGCCTCGAAGGAAGCGTGGTTCGTCGTCTCGGCGCTGCTGTCGCCGGTGGGCTTCGTGATCCAGGACTGCGTGGCCGACGCGATGACCGTCGAGGCGGTGCCGCGGCTGGACGGGCAGGGCAATCCGGTCGACCCGGAGCAGCGCAAGCTGATGCACACCACGATGCAGATGCTGGGCCGGGTGGCGATCATCGGCGGCACCGTGCTGGTCGGCCTGATCAACGTCTGGATGTTCCAGGATGCGGCGAAGCTGCCCGAGGCCGAGAAGGTCGCGATCTACGGCAACGTCTATGCGATGGCGCTGGTGATCCCGTTGCTGTCGGTGCTGGGCGTGATCCTGGCCGGCTTCATCAAGCGCAACACCGTGCGCAAGCTTGCCGCGCTGGGCAAGACGCGCGAAGAGATCGCGCGCGTGCTCTACGAGACGCCGTCGGCGACCCGGCCCAACTGGTGGATCCTGGGCGGCAGCCTGGTGTTCGTCGCGATTACGCTCACCGTCGGTCTGGGCGGCTTCAGCTACGGGCAGGAGATCATCTTCGCCGGCTCGATGGCGGTGATCGTGTTCCTGATGGTTCGGCTCACCCGCGAGCTCGACCCGGACGCGCAGCGGCTGCTGATCGGCACCGCGGTCGTGGTGTTCATCTTCCGCGCGATGCCCGGTCCGGGCGCTGGCGCTACCTGGTGGTTCATCGACGAACTCGGCTTCGACCAGCAGTTCCTCGCCAAGCTGTCGTTGCTCGGCAGCCTGCTCACGCTGGCTGGCCTGTTCATCTTCCGCCGCTTCATCGCCGAGCATTCGATCGCGACGATCGTCGTCTTCCTCACGATCGCCGGGACGATCCTCGCGCTGCCGACGCTGGGCATGTACCACGGCCTGCACCACTGGACGGCGGCGATGACCGGCGGCGTGGTCGATGCGCATTTCATCGCGGTGATCGACACTGCGCTGGAGTCGCCGCTCGGCCAGATCGCGATGATCCCGATGCTGGCGTGGATCGCCAACTCGGCACCGGAGCACCTGAAGGCTACGTTCTTCGCGGTGATGGCCTCGTTCACCAACCTCGCGCTGTCCGCCTCCCAGCTAGGCACCAAGTACCTGAACCAGGTGTTCGATGTCACGCGCCAGGTGAAGGACGCAACCGGTGCGATCAAGGTGCCGGCGGACTACAGCGAGCTGGGGATGCTGCTGGTGACCGTGATGGTGATCGGCTTCGTGCTGCCGATGGCGGCGGTGGCAGTGGTGCGCATGGCGCGGTTGAAGACGGCGTAGCGAACAACGGGCGACCCGCCGGAACGGCGGGGGATCAGGCGCCAGGGTCCCGGAGCTCGACCGTGCTGGCGTCGTAGCCATAGACCCAGCCGGGGTCGGCCTTGTCGCGCAGCCAGTTGTTCGCGCTCGATCCCGCCTGGATCTCCGATGCACGCGGCTTCCGGATCCGCTCGTACAGCTGGTAGGCCTCCTGCACGCCATCGGACTCGACCCGGTGCAGGCAGCGCGACAGGACCGCTGCATCCTCCAGTGCGGACGCCGCGCCCTGGGCCATGTAGGGCGTCATCGGATGGCAGGCGTCGCCGAGCAGCGCGATGCGTCCGTCCGACCACCTCGGCAGGGGATCGCGTTCGAACAGCGCCCACTTGAAGACCTCAGGGCATGCATCCAGGATCGCCTGCACTTCCGGGTGGAAGCCGGCGTATGCAGCACGCAGTTCGTCGAGATCTCCCTTCGCGGACCATGACTCGGGCGTGGTCCATTCGGCACGTTCGGGCACGCTGGTCACGAAGTACAGCTCGTCCTGCGGGTGGGTGACGTAGTACACCACCATGTGCCTGTCCGGCCCCCACCACTTGGTGCGCACCGGGGCCAGCTTCATGCCCCGCAGGCGGTCGGACGCGTAAGTGGTCCTGTAGGCCACCCGGCCGGTGAATCGTGGCTTCTCGGGTCCGAGCAGCGTCTCGCGGACCAGGGAGTGAACGCCGTCGGCACCGATCACCGCATCGGCGCGTACGGATGTCCCGTCCGTGAAGCGCAGGTTCACGCCCTGCGGATCCTGGTCGATCGCCGCGAGCTTCATGCCCAGGTGCACCACTTCGGAAGGCACGATGCCGGCGATCGCGGCATGCAGGTCGGCCCGATGCAGGAAGAGGTAGGGCGCACCGAAGGCGCGTTCGACCTCCGAGCCCAGCGGGAGGCGGCTGGTCTCGACGCCGGTGTCCCATGTGCGGCTGATCGCGAAGTCGGCCTGGAATGCGGTCCTGCGCAGCACGTCTTCGATGCCGAGGTAGCGCAGCACCTTGACGGCGTTGGGCGCCATCTGGATGCCCGAGCCGACGCGCGCGAACCGTGCCGCCTGCTCGAACACCTGCACCCGGTGTCCTGCACGCAGCAGCAGCGCCGCGGTTGCAAGCCCGCCGATGCCGGCACCGATGATCGCAAACGACACTGGTTTCACTGGCTTCACTCCATCACGATCTTTGCGCGGCTGATCACCTTGCGCCACTTCTGCATCTCGGCCTGTATGTGCGCGGCGAATCCCTCGGGCGTGGTCGGCGTGATGTCGACCGTGCTGAAGGTCTTCTGCAGTGCCGGCTGCTGCAGCACCTTGCGGATGTCGCGCGAAAGGCGATCGACGATCGGTGCCGGCGTGCCCCCGGTCGCGAGCAGGCCGAACCAGATGGTCGATTCATAGCCGGCAACCCCGGCTTCCTGCAGCGTGGGTACATCGGGTGCGGCTGCCGTGCGCCTCGTGCTGGTGACCCCGAGCACGCGCACGCGTCCCGCGCGCGCCTCCGACAGACCAGCGGAGCCGAGCATCAGGTCGACATGGCCGCCCATCACGTCGGCCATCGCCGGCCCGGCACCTTTGTACGGCACGTGGATCATGTCGATGCCGGCGAGCAGTTTCAGCAGTTCACCGGCCAGATGGTTCGAAGAGCCGTTGCCACCCGAGGCGAAGGTCAGGCGGCCGGGCTGTCGGCGTGCCAGCGCGACCAGGTCCTTCACGCTCGTCGCCGGCACCGAGGGATGCACCACGAGGTACAGCGGCGTGGTCACGCACAGGCTGAGTGGGGCGAAATCCTTGACCGGGTCGTAGGGGAGTTCCTTGCTGACGGCCGGATTGATGGCGAGGCTGGTGACGCTGCCGAACACCATCGTGTAGCCGTCCGGTGGGGCCTTCGCTGCCACCTGCATCCCGATCACCTGCGACGCGCCGGGCCGGTTCTCGACGATCACCGGTTGTCCCAGTGATTCCGCGAGGCCCGAAGCGACCGCGCGAGGGAAGCTGTCCCCAAGGCCGCCCGGGGAATACGGCGAGATGATGCGCAACGGCTTCGCGGGGAAGGCAGCGCCTGATGGCTGCGCGAATGCGGCGGGCAGGCCCGTGGCGGAAAGCACGAGCGTCAACGCGATGGCCAGCGTGGATGTCACGGGTGTCACCTCGGCGTCTGCGTCTGCACAGGTCATGGTCGGCTACTCGAAAACCCCGTCCTGGAACACCAGTCCCGCATGCTCGCGCATCGCATGGAAGCGGATGCCCTCCCAGCGCTCCTTCGCCACATCCAGCTCGGACGCATGCGCGGCCAGGAATACCGGTGCATCCACCACGTCCACCGCCACACGGTGGGCGTTCGTGCGCAGGAACCGCTTGAGCTCGTCCGCGTCGTCGGACGTGACCCAGCGGGCGATCCGGTAACGGCTCTGCGACAGCTTCGGCTTCACGCCGTATTCATTCTCCAGCCGGTGCGCGACCACCTCGAACTGCAGCTGGCCGACCGCGCCGAGCAGCAGCGGGCCGCCGGTCTCGGGCCGGAACACCTGGATCGCGCCTTCCTCCCCGAGCTGCAGCAGCCCCTTGCGCAGCTGCTTGGCACGGATCGGATCGGCTACCTCGACTTCCTGGAACAGTTCCGGTGCGAAGAAGGGCAGCCCGGTGAACTGGAGCATCTCGCCTTCGGTCAGCGTGTCGCCGAGCTGCAGCAGGCCGTGGTTGGGCAGGCCGATGATGTCGCCTGGCCAGGCCTCTTCCAGCAGGTCGCGCCGCTGCGACAGGAAGGACATCGCGTTGCTGGTGCGGATCTCTTTCCCGCTGCGGCAGATCTTCAGCTTCATGCCGCGCTCGAAACGCCCCGAGCAGACGCGGATGAACGCGATCCGGTCGCGGTAGGCGGGGTCCATGTTCGCCTGCACCTTGAACACGACGCCGGAGAATGCCGGTTCGGAGGGCTCGACCGTGCGCTGGATCGCCGGGCGCGAGCCGGGCGGCGGGGCGAGTTCGACCAGGGCGTCCAGCACTTCGCGCACGCCGAAGTTGTTGATCGCCGATCCGAACAGCGCCGGTGTCTGCCGGGCGTCGAGGAACGCTTCGCGGTCGAATTCCGGCGCGGCGCCCTGAAGCAGCTCGATCTCCTGGCGGGCCTGCGCGAATGCATCGCCGAAGCGGGTCGCGCATTCCGGGTTGTCGATGCCGTTGATCACCTCGTCGTCGTCGCGCACCCGGTCCTCGCCGGCGCGGAACACGCGCATCGAGTCGTGGCGGATGTCGAACACGCCGCCGAAGCGCTTGCCCATGCCCACCGGCCAGGTGAACGGGATCACCGGCATCCCCAGCGCGCGCTCGATCTCGTCGATCAGGTCGAGCGGTTCCTTCACCTCGCGGTCCATCTTGTTCACGAAGGTGACGATCGGCGTGTTGCGGGCGCGGCAGACTTCCAGCAACCGCAGGGTCTGCGCCTCGACGCCGTTGGCCGCGTCGATCACCATCAGCGCGGCGTCGACCGCGGTCAGCACGCGGTAGGTGTCCTCCGAGAAGTCCTGGTGGCCGGGCGTGTCGAGCAGGTTGATCACGCAGTCGCGGTATTCCATCTGCATCACCGAACTCGCGACCGAGATGCCGCGCTGCTTCTCGATCTCCATCCAGTCGGAGGTGGCGTGGCGGCTCGCCTTGCGTGCCTTCACGCTGCCGGCGATGTGGATCGCGCCGGCGAACAGCAGGAGCTTCTCGGTGAGCGTGGTCTTGCCCGCGTCCGGGTGCGAGATGATGGCGAAGGTTCGGCGGCGGGCGACTTCCCGGTTGCTGCTCATCGGTTGCATGCTCGTTGGGTGTCCGGGCAGCCACCGGCAGCCGGAAAGGCGCGGATTGTAGCCCGTCCGGCCCCGGCCCAGCCCGGGGGTGCGGATATCCAACCCGGGAGGCGCGAATGGGCGCAAGCTGTAGCCCTGCCGAAAATGGAGCGTGACCCGATGAACAATGCCGAACAGACGCTCTATCGCACCCGACTGACCGCCGACCTGGGCCGCCAGCTCGATTCCATTGCCGGCCTGCTCGGGGCCGGCGGCAAGGTCACGGCCGATGTCTCGCCCGACATGCGCCAGGCGCGCATGGACGCGATGGCGCAACAGGTGAACACCCGCGACCAGCTGGAGAAGTTCAACCTGCGCCGGCGCAAGGTCGAGGCGGCACTCGCGCGCATCGATGCCGGATCCTATGGCCTGTGCTGCGAATGTCGTGCAACCATGGACGGCGAGCGGCTGGATTCCGATCCGGCCGAGGTGTTCTGCCAGGAATGCGCCGACGAGCGCGAGGCGCCCTGATCCTGTCCCGAAGTCCTGTGCCGACCGTCGCGCAGCGACGGGGGCAAGGGGTAGTGCAGGCTCAGGCCTTCTTGCCCGGGACCGTCCACAGGTAGATCGTGCTCGAGCCCACCGATTCGCTGCGCTGCGGCTTCCAGTCGTCCATGTCGAACGCATGCGACACGATGCGCGTACCAGGCCGCAGTTCCTTCAGCAGCTTCGGCCGCAGCTTCAGGTTCAGTCGCGACAGCAGGTAGAGCGTCACCACGGTCGCTTCGCTGATGTCGGTGGCGAACAGGTCGCCCTCGATCAGCTTCACGCGTTCGCCGACGCCGGCCACGCGGACGTTCTCGGTCGCTTCGCGGATGCGGATCGGGTCGATGTCGATGCCGACCGACCGGGCGCCGAACTGGCGTGCGGCGGTGACCACGATGCGGCCGTCGCCGCAGCCCAGGTCGTACACCACGTCGGTCTTGCCGACCTTGGCCAGCTTGAGCATTCCTTCAACCACTTCCTGCGGCGTCGGGACGTATATGACGTCCGGGGTGCGCCGGCCTTCCTGGGCGAACGTGGTGCCCGATGCGATGACCGCCGACCCGGCCAGTCCAGACAGCAAGAAATCCCGGCGTTCCATCGATGCTCTCCCTGTTCGGCTCATGGTCTGCGACGGAGGAAGTCTACGCGAGCCACGCGCGGTCGGAAGGTCGCGCGGACTGCTGCGTTTCTCCATGGCCACAATCCGGCGTTCTGGAATACCATTGTTTCCTTGTTGGCGCTGTCCAACGTCTGCGGGATACGGTCCTGGAACACCTCGAGAACCTGGTCGGCATGGCGATCTTCGCGCGCGTGGCCGAGGCGAAAAGCTTCTCGGGCGCGGCGCGCCGGCTCGGCATTTCGAAATCCGCGGTGAGCAAGCATGTGGCGCGCCTCGAGCGCGAACTGAAGGCGCGGCTGCTCAACCGCACCACCCGCACGCTCAGCCTGACCGACGTCGGCACGACCTTCTACCAGCACTGCGCCCGCGTGGTGCAGGAGGCGGAGGCGGCCGAGGTCGCGGTATCGCGGCTGGGCGGTGCACCCAGCGGCGTGCTGAAGGTGACCGCGCCGGCCGCCTTCGGCCGGATGCACGTGGCCTCGGCGGCGCCCGCCTTCCTCGAGAAGTATCCCGACATCCGGCTCGAGATGGACCTGATCGACCGCGGCGCCGACCTCGCTGAGGAGGGCATCGACGTGGCGATCCAGCTGTTCGGCGACCTCGCGCCGAACACGGTCGCGCGCAAGCTGGCGCCGATCCGCTGGGTGGTCTGCGCCTCGCCGCAGTACCTCAAGAAGCACGGTACCCCGCAGTCGCTGGAGTCGCTCGCCAGCTACAACTGCCTGTTCTATTCGTTCCGCTCCATGCACAGCGACTGGAAGTTCCGCGCGCCGGACGGGTCGGTGGTGAGCGTGCGGGTCGGCGGCAACTTCATCGCGACCAACAGCCTTGCCATCCGCGAGGTGGTGCTGCGTGACGTGGGCATCGCGATGTCGCCGACCTTCGTCGTCGGCGACGACCTGCGCGCCGGCAGGCTCAAGGCACTGTTTACCGACTACGAGGCGCTGGGTACCTTCGGCAGCCACATCAACGCGGTATATCTGCCAAACCGCTACCTGTCGCCCAAGGTGCGCGCGTTCGTCGACTTCTTCGTCGAGCGCTTCGGTCCGCAGCCTTACTGGGACCAGGGGCTGGCGCTGGCCGGCGTCGCGGACATTGCGATCCCGCCCGGCACGCCCGAGACGGCGCCCATCCCTGGGCCCGCGATCGACGCGCCGGCCCCGGCCGCGCGCCGTGCGGTGCCGCGCCGCACGAAGGCAGCCTGACCTAGTACGATCGGGGGTTGGGCGCACTGCTCGCGCGCATGTTCCAGCAATTCCGACCGGAGACGACACGATGGACCAGACACTCAACACCGGCTGGCAGTCCCTGCCTGGCACCGGCGCCCAGCCGGCCGGCCATGCCCTGCTCGGACGGCTGACCGAGGGCTTTGCCCGCGCCTGCCAACCGATCCAGTCTACGGCGATCAGCACCGATACCGCCGGGCTGGTTGCCGGCGAAGTGTCGCTGACCACCCGTGACGGCGACGTGCCGGCCTACCGCGCCTACCCCGAGAACGGCACCAACCTGCCGGTGATTCTGGTGGTGCAGGAGATCTTCGGCGTTCACGAGCACATCAAGGATGTCTGCCGCCGGCTGGCCAAGGTCGGGTATTTCGCGATCACCGTCGAGCTCTATGCGCGCCAGGGCGACGTGTCGACGCTGACCGATCCGCCGGAGATCTTCGCCAAGGTGGTCAACCATGTGCCCGACAGCCAGGTCATGTCCGACCTCGATGCCGCCGTCGTGCATGCCAAGGCCACAGGCAAGTGCGACACCTCGCGCCTGGGCGTCACCGGCTTCTGCTGGGGCGGGCGCATCACCTGGACCTATTGCGTGCACAACCCGTCGGTGAAGGCGGGCGTGGCCTGGTACGGGCGGCTGGTGGCCGCCTCGATGGCACCGCTGCAGCCGGTGTATCCGGTCGAACTGGCGCCGCTGCTCAAGGTGCCGGTGCTGGGCCTGTACGGCGAAGCCGATGCCGGCATCCCGGTCGAGACGGTCGAGAAGATGCGCGCGGCGCTGAAAGCGGCTGGTAACACGACCAGCGAGATCGTGCTGTATCCGGAAGCCCCGCATGCGTTCTATGCCGACTACCGCCCGAGCTACCGCAAGGGCGCGGCAGACGACGGCTGGCAGAAGATGCGCGACTGGTTCACCAGGCACGGGGTGTGATGAGTTCATCGAAACTGCAGGGCGCGCCGCTGGCGACGCGCATGTCGGGCATTGCGACGTTCCAGGTGCTGAAACTGCTCGCCCGAGCGAAGGAACTGGAAGCGCAGGGTCGTTCGATCATCCACATGGAAATCGGCGAGCCCGATTTCCCGACGCCGGCGCCGGTCACCGCGGCGGCGCTCGAGGCAACGCGCGGCGGTGATGTGCACTACCTGCCCGCGCTCGGGTTGCCGGCGCTGCGCCGCGCGATCGCCGGCTACTACCGGAACGAATACGGGGTGGAGGTGTCGCCCGATCGCATCATCGTCACGCCCGGCTCGTCGGGCGCGCTGCTGCTGGCGATGGGCGTGCTGCTCTGCCCGGGCGACGAGGTGCTGCTGGCCGATCCGTCCTACCCGGCCAACCGGCACTTCATCCGCTTCTGCGAAGGCGTGCCGGTCGGCATCCCCAGCGGGCCGGAGACCGGCTACCAGCTCACCGCGGCGGCCATCGCCGCGAACTGGACCGAGCGCACCCGGGCGGTGATGGTGGCCACGCCGGCCAACCCGACCGGTACCACGATCCCAGGTCCGGAACTGCAGCGTATCGTCGACGAGGTGCAGGGGCGCAACGCTGCGCTGGTGGTCGACGAGATCTACCACGGCCTGGTGTACGGCGAGCGTCCGCCGACCGCGCTGGCGCTGACCGACAAGGCGTTCGTCATCAACGGCTTCTCCAAGTTCTTCACGATGACCGGCTGGCGCCTGGGCTGGATCGTCGTGCCCGAGGCCTACCACGACCCGGCCGAGCGGCTGGCGCAGAACCTGTTCCTGGCCTGTTCGACCGTGGCCCAGCATGCGGCGCTGGCAGCATTCAGCCCGGAATCGATGGCCATCTGCGAACGGCAGCGGGCCGAGTTCGGCGAGCGGCGCGACTACCTTGCGAAGGCCCTGGTCGGACTGGGCTTCAGGATCCCGGTGATCCCCGAGGGCGCGTTCTACCTGTACGCCGACTGCAGCGCGCTGACCGACGACAGCTTCGCGTTCGCGCTCGACATGCTCGAGAGTTCGGGCGTCGCGATCACGCCCGGCGCAGACTTCGGCGTGCATCGGGCGCACCAGCATGTGCGCTTTGCCTACACCACCAGCATGGACTCGCTGCGCGAAGGCGTCGAGCGGATCGCGGCACACCTGCGCAAGCGTCCGGCTTCGGGTGAAGGCGCGTCGAGGGCGCTGGCCGCAGGCTGATGCCGGGCCGCCGGAGCCACTCGACCCAAGGCGATCGCCGCAACGGCGGCACGCCGCGGATCCTCGCGACGCGCGGCCAGGCAACCACGAAAGAAGATCATGTCCGGAACTGAAACCACGGGATGCCAGCGCCGGCCGCTGGCAGGTGTACTGGCAGGTGCGCTGGCCGCCGTCGGGCTGGCCCTGAACCTGGCCGCCGCGCCTGCGGCCGCTGACTCGTTCACCCCGCCGCGCACGCGCGAGGAACTCGCGGCGTTCGAGGCGCTCGCCGAGAAGAACGCGTCGAAGGCCGCGCGGCCGCGCTCGGTCGACGAACTGCGCTGGGTGTTCGACCTCTACAGCGGTCACCACCGCGCGCATACGCCCGATTGGGAATGGAACACGCTGTTCGATCAGGTGCGGGAAGACCAGGCAAGGGCGATCAAGCTGCGGGCGCAGATCTTCGAGGCCTGCGAGGACCTCAACACCCTGGGCTGTGGTGGCGAGTTCGTGTTCGGTTATGTCGACCGCAGCGGCATGTTCCACATCAAGCTGCTGCCCGACGAGCGCGATCCCGAGAAGGACCCGAGGTTCATGCTGTCGTTCCCGGCCGGCCGTGCCACGTTCAAGATCATCGATCTCAAGCCGTTCGGCACGCGCATGCCCAGTTTCAACGAGATGGACACCGTGCCGGCGATGCGTCGTGCAGGCTTCCGTTGCCGCGTGCAGAGCGTCGACCGGAAGGACCCGGTCGACCCGAAGCTGGCGGCGGTGGTGCGCCGGGTTCGTGCCGAGTACCAGCGCGCGCGCAAGGCGGTGCCGGATTTCGACGTACAGTGCACGACCAACGATCGGTCGTTCTTCCCGGTGTTCAGCAAGACTGGGGAAGACCTGCAACTGCTCGGCGGGCATATCTCGCCGCGCCGGAGCAAGCTGCAGCTCGAGAACCCGGTGCTGCTGATCACGCCGAGCACGCTGTACCTGTCCGCGCGGCTCGACAAGAGCCGTACCCGCGGCAACGACACGACCGAATGACCCGGGCCTAGAAGCCCGGCTCAGACCTGGCCGAGCGCGCGCACCAGCAGCGAGGCGCCGCTCGCCACCAGCAGGATGCACACGCCGCGGATGATCTGCTCGCGGGTGACCCGGGCGTGCATCCGTCCGCCGACCCACAGCCCGGCGAAGACCACCGGCAGCAGGGTGAGTGCGGTGAACAGCACGGCGGGCGCCAGCAGTCCGGCGACGATGAACACGACCAGTCGCACCGCATTGCTGGTGCCGAGCACGGTCGAGAGGGTGGCGCGCAGCGCGCCCTTGTCCTCGACCCGCCCTGCGACGTAGATCAGGTAGAACGAGCCGCCGGTACCGAACAGCGCGCTCATCACGCCGCCGACCAGCCCCGTGGGCACCGCCCACAGGCGCGACACTTTCGCGAATGCGCGGTTCTTCTTCAGCGCGCCGCGCAGCCCGTAGCACAGCACGAAGGCACCCAGGCCAACCAGCAGCCAGGGCGAGGGCAACGACAGCAGCAGGGTGACGCCGATCGCGATGCCGGCGAGCATGAAGGGCACCAGCGTCATCAGTTCGCGCCGCTCGACCGACTTCCAGTGACTGCCGCCGACGGTGACCGCGGCGACGATCTCGAACAGCGCGAACAGCGGCACTACGACGGTGAGCGGCCATACGTGCGCGATGATCGGCACCGCGATCAGCGCCGAGCCGAAGCCGGACACGCCGAAGGCGACATAGGCGATGAACACCACGCCCGCGACCAGTGCGGCAGAGGCCGGGTCGGTGAACAGCGTGGTAGCGGACAGCGCGCCGAACAGTTCCTGGATCACGCGCGATTGTCGCGGCACGGATCCGGGCAGGCAAGTGGCGTGGTACGCCGTGGCACCCCCTGGAGCGGCGTGCGGATACCTTCGGCATCCTGGGCGGTGCACGCCTTCCCGTAGAATGCGCGCATGGATCCCGTGCCCGGAATCATCACCTGTGCCTACGCCACGCTCGCCGTCTGGGCGACGCTGCAGATCGTTCCCGACGAAATGCTGTCCGGACGCGATCGCGTGAAATGGCTGGCGGTGGCCTGGGTGTTGCCCTTCATCGGTGCGCTCGTCGTGGTGCGCCGGGTGAAGCAGTTCGGTACCGTGCTGGGGCCCCCGCCCGATGCACCCGTAAAGACGACAGATTCGAACAGGACGGAATGAACATGGATGCTTCCCGTATTCAGGTGGCCGTGGTCGGTGGCGGCACGATGGGCCGCGACATCGCGGCGACCTTCGCCAATGCCGGCGCGCAGGCGCACATCGTCGAGACCTTCCCGCAGGCGCGGGCCGTGATCGCCGAGCGCATCGGACAGACCTTCGACAAGCTCGGTGCCGATGCGGCGGCGCGTGCCCGCTACACGGTGCATGACAGCCTCGCGGGCGTGCCCTGGCCGGCGATCGACATCGTGATCGAGGCGGTGCCCGAGCAGCTGGAGCTCAAGCGCAGCCTGTTCCGCGAACTCGAGACGCTCGCCCGGCGCGATACCCCGCTTTGCAGCAACTCCTCGGCGATCGGCATCAGCAAGATCGGCGAGGGCCTGGCCTCGCGCGACCGCATGCTGAATACCCACTACTTCATGCCGGCGCACCTGGTGCCGGCGGTCGAGGTGGTGAGCTCGGAGGCCACCGATCCGAAGGTGGCCGACCATGTCTGCGCGATGCTGCGCGCGACCGGCCGGGTGCCGGTGCGGGTCAAGCGCGACATTCCCGGCTTCCTCGCCAACCGGTTGCAGCATGCGCTGTCGCGCGAGGCGTTCTGGCTGATGGAGCAGGGCTTCTGCGAAGCGGAGGACATCGATGCCGCCGTCCGGTTCGGCTTCGGCTTCCGCTACATCGCGGCCGGTCCCTGCCTGCAGCGCGACCATGCCGGCCTCGAGGTGCATGCGGCCGCGGGCGCCGAGATGTATCCGCACTTCAACAATTCGCCCGATGTGAGCAGTGCGCTCACCGATCGGGTGGCGGCGAACAAGCTGGGCATGAAGACCGGCGAAGGCTTCTACCAGTGGACGCCGGAGACCATCGTCGCCGAACGTGCGCGCTACGAGAAGACGCTGGCGGCGGCTTTCCAGATCATCAAGGCGGAGTTGGACGGAAATGCGGACGGAAAGCCGGCCGGAAAGCAGGCCGATGATCAGTGAGCCGGCAGGGGCCGAGGCGGCCAAGGGGACGGGTGGTGGTACGGACAATGGCGGGGCCTCCACGTCGCGGGTGACGACCCGGGTCGTGCTGATCCGCCACGGTGAGACCGAGTGGAACCGTGACCGCCGCATCCAGGGCCAGACCGACACGCCGCTGTCGGCGCTCGGTCAGCAGCAGGCACTGGCGATTGGCCAGCGGCTGAAGCGCGAACGTTTCACCGCGATCTACGCCAGCGACCTGCAGCGCGCCTGGAATACCGCGCTGGCGATCGGGCAGGCCACGCTTGCCGAGCGCCCCGATGCGCCGCAACCGATCGCCGACCGCCGGCTGCGCGAGATGGACTTCGGCGAGTGGGAAGGCAAGACCAGCGCGGAGATCGCGGCGAGCCATCCCGAGGAACATGCGCGCTCGAAGCATCGCGATGCCGACTTCCGCATCCCGGGCGGCGAGAGCTTCCGTGATCTGTACGAGCGCACGGTCGATGCAGTCACCTCGCTGGTCGACTCGCATCCGGGCGGCGCGCTCTGCGTGGTCGCGCATGGCGGCATCCTCGACATGATGTACCGGCACACGCACGCGATTCCGCTCGACCAGCCGCGGGTGTTCAGCCTGTACAACGCGGCCTACAACTGCCTGGAACACGAAGCCGGACGCTTCCGGCTCGAGGTCTGGGGCGAGGTGGCGCACCTCGACGCACTGTCGGATGCCGTCGTCACCTGACCAGGTCGTCCTGATCCACGGCCTGTGGATGCCGGCGGCGTCGATGGCGCTGCTCGGCAACCGCCTGCGCCGGGCGGGGTTCTCCGCACGATCGTTCGGCTATGCCAGCGTGGTGGACGATCTGTCAACCAACGCCCGGCGACTCTCGGCGTTCGCGATGGCCGAGGGCCGCAGGGGCAGTGAAGGCGATGCGCCGGTCAAGCTTCACCTGGTCGGCCACAGCACCGGCGGTGCGCTGCTGCTGCGTGCGCTGGCCGACAGTCCAGCGCTGGCCGAGCGGGTGTCGCGAGTGGTCCTGCTCGGGATACCCTATGCGGACAGTGCGGCCGCACATTCGCTGCTCCGTTTGCCAGGTGGCCACCGGATGCTCGGGCGCACGCTGCGCGAATGGCTGGCCGCACCGCGCCCTCGGCCCGACCCCAGGCATCAGGTCGGCGTGATCGCGGGCAGCAGGCCGCTGGGGCTGTCGCGGATACTCATCCGCTTTCCCGGCATCAACGATGGCGCGGTGTCGCTGGAAGAAGCGCGGGTGCCCGGTGCCTGCGACACCATCCTGCTTCCGGTGGCGCACAGTTCGCTGATCCTGTCCGCCGGGGTGGCCGATGAGGTGGCGGCCTTCCTGCGCACCGGGCGGTTCAGCCCGGGCGCACCGCGCGTGTGAAGCGTCCGCTGGGCCTGGCGGGGGTGGTGCTGCTGGCCGCGTTGCAGGTCGGGATGCTCGGCGGCTGCACGACGGTCGGCTTCTACGCGCAGGCGGTCCAAGGTCACCTGGGCCTGCTCGCCCGGTCGCGGGCGATCGAGGACGTGGTGGCCGATCCGGCAACGCCCGCCGACCTGAAGGAGCGCCTCGCCCTGGTGCTGCGCATCCGGGAATTCGCCAGCCGGGAACTGGCCTTGCCCGACAATGGCAGCTACCGCACCTATGCCGACCTGGGCCGGCCGGCCGTGGTCTGGAACGTGTTCGCCGCTGCCGAGTTTTCGGTGGACGCGAAGCAGTGGTGCTTCCCGATCGCCGGTTGCGTCGGCTACCGAGGCTACTTCGACCGGGCAGCGGCGGACCGCTTTGCCGAGCGCGCACGCCGCGAAGAGGGGCTGCAGTCCTGGGTCGGGCCGGTGCCGGCGTACTCCACGCTCGGATGGTTCGACGACCCGGTGCTCAACACGTTCGTGCGCTGGCCCGAGGCGGAGCTGGCCCGGCTGATCTTCCACGAGCTCGCGCACCAGAGGGTCTACCTTCCGGGAGATACGGCATTCAACGAGTCGTACGCGGTCGCGGTCGAACTCGAGGGCGTACGTCGCTGGATGAAGCATAACGGCGACCCGGTCGCGGGCGAGGCGTATGCCCGGACGCTCGCGCGACGCGAGGCGTTCTTCGGCCTGTTGCTCGCGCACCGCGAGCGTCTCGCCGTGCTGTTCCGAGAGCCGGTCGACGATGTCGCGAAACGCGCCGGGCGCGGGGTGCTCGATGAGCGGCTTCGCGCCGAGTACGCCGCGTTCAGGCTGGCGTGGGGCGCGCCTGCGTCAGCCGATCGCGCGGCCATGCCGTTCGAAGGCTTCGATCGCTGGTTCGGCGACGGGCCGAACAATGCGCAGCTCGCGTCGGTGGCGCTCTACAACGAGCATGTGCCTGCGTTCCAGCGGCTGCTGGAGGAGGCCGGGGGCGACCTTGCACGGTTCCACCAGGCCGTGGCGGCGCTGGCCCGGCTGGGTCCGGATGCGCGGGCGCTGCGCCTGCGCTCGAAGAACTGACCGATCGGGCAGCGCGTCCAGGCTGTCGCGCACCGGACAGCGAGCGCGCACTGGCCGCGCCGTCCGTTTATCATCCTTGCGCGGCGTGTGATCACGCCGCGTCACCTGCACATTCCTGCGGAGCCACCGATGAAACTGACCTCGCACGCATTCGCCGACAACACCCCGATCCCTTCGAAGTTCGCCTTCTGCAAGCCCGACGCGGTCACCCATGCCGGCCTGTCGGATAACCTGAGCCCGGACCTCGCCTGGGCCGACCTGCCGCCCGGCACGAAATCGCTGGTGCTGCTGTGCTGCGACCCGGACGTGCCGAGCGAGGCGACCGACGTCAACCAGGAAGGGCGCACGATCCCTAAGTCGCTCGCGCGCATCGACTTCTTCCACTGGGTGCTGGTCGACATCCCGGTTTCGCTGGCCGGGCTGAAAGAGGGCGAGTTCAGTGATGCAGTGACCGCGAAGGGAAAGCCCGGTCCGCAGGGGCCGCATGGAACCCGGCAGGGGGTGAACGACTACACGCTCTGGTTCGGGGGCGACAAGGACATGGGCGGCGATTACCACGGCTACGATGGTCCGTGCCCGCCGTGGAACGATTCGATCGTCCACCACTACGTGTTCACGCTGCATGCGCTCGATGTAGAACGCTGCCCGGTCGAGGGCCGGTTCACCGGCGCCGACGTGCGCGCCGCGATCGCCGGGCACACGCTCGGCAGTGCGACCCTCACCGGTGTCTATTCGCTGAACCCGGCCGTGCCGGCCAAGGCCTGAGGTGGGCCTGCCGCACGCCAGCCCGATCCTGGGCGGCGCATGGCTGTCGCATGCGCAACAGTTCTTGCTCGACTGTGCGTCACCGTTCGCGTTGCATGTCGGTGGTGAGGCGAAGAGCGAGTTCGCCGGCAAGGCCCACCCCGAGGACGGCGCTGCCTCCTTCTTCCCCGCTCGAACGGATACCTGACCATGACCCGTACCCTCGTCTCCTGGATCGATGGCAAGCTCGTCGAACCTCAATCTACCGATGCCGCCTTCGATCTGGTGTCGCCGATCGACGGCAAGCTGCTGTGTCGCATCGTCGAGACCGACAAGTCGACCGTCGACCAGGCGGTGAAGAGCGCCCATGCGGCCTACATGAAGCACCGGCGCAGCACGATCGCCCAGCGCGTGGCCTGGATGGAAGCGCTGGCGAAGGCGTTCGAGCAGGACAGCGCGCGCATCTCGCAGATGATCGTCGACACCATCGGCAAGCCGCGCAAGGCAGCGAACTTCGAGGCCTCGCGCGTCGGTGCCTTCCTGCGCAACACGATCGCCGAATTGCTCGCGGGCCGCGGTGAAGTGCTGCCGCTCGATTCCGCGCCTGCCGGCGCTGGCCACCTCGGCTATGCGCGCCGCGTACCCTGCGGCGTGGTGGCGGCCATCACGCCGTTCAACGCACCGGCCAACCTGCTGGTGCAGAAGCTGGCCCCGGCGCTGGCGACCGGCAATGCGATGGTGGTCAAGCCGCACCCGACCGGTATCGAGGTCGCGCTCGCCTTCGCGGAACTCGCGAAGCAGGCAGGGTTGCCCGACGGCCTGTTCAATGTCGTCACCGGCGACCGCAGCGCGGCGCTGGAACTGGTCGCGCATCCGCTGACCTCGGTGATCACGCTCACCGGCGGCGTCGCGGCGGCGCGAGCGCTGTCGGCCGCGGCCGGACCGAAGAAGTTCTGCGCCGAACTGGGCTCCAATGCGGCGAACCTGGTGCTGGCCGATGCCAACCTCGACGACGCCGCCACCAAGATCGCCGCGGCCGGCTTCGAGGCAAGCGGCCAGCAGTGCATCTCGGCGCAGCGGGTGATCGTCGAGCAGCCGGTGTTCGAGGCCTTCGTCGAGAAGTTCGTCGCCGCCGCGAAGAAGCTGAAGGTGGGTGACCCGACCGACCCGACGACCGATGTCGGCACCATGGTCAGCGTGGCCGCCGCGCAGCGCGTGATGTCGATGGTCACCGATGCCGAGGCGAAGGGTGCACGCATCGCGCTCAAGCCGACGATGGATGGCGCACTGCTGTCGCCGGCGATCATCGTCGCGGCGCCCGACGGGGCGCGCGTGCTGTGCGAGGAGGCGTTCGGTCCGTTGGTGGTGGTGCAGTCGGCACGCGACCTCGACGATGCGCTGGCGCAGGCCAACGATTCCGAGTTCGGCCTGCAGGGCGCATGCTTCACCGCCAGCCTCGACACGGCGCTGCGCGTGGCCGACGAGTTCGACTGCGGCTCGGTCTGGATCAACGAGGCGAGCCGCTTCCGGCTCGACATGTATCCGTTCGGCGGCATGAAGGACAGCGGCTTCGGCCGCGAAGGCATCCGCTACGCGATGGAAGAGTATTCGCAGCTGAAGTTCATCGGCATGCGCACGAGCCGATAGGAGATCCGCGATGACAGACGCTGCTGCCTCGTTCCCGGTCGGCCTGATTGGCGGAGGCTCGATCGCGCGGGTGATCGCGCGCCGGGTGGTCGAGCGGCATCCCGAGATCCGGCTGGTGGGCGCCTTGGACATCGATCCCGCCCAGTCGCGTGCCCGTGGCTTCGCTGAACAGGTGCCGCTGGTCGAGACGCTGCCGGCGCTGCTGGCACTCGGGCCCAGTCTGGTGGCCGAATGCGCCGGCCATGCCGGGCTGCTGCAGTCCGGCCCTGGCGTGCTGCGGGCAGGCATCGACCTGGTGGTCGCGTCCGTGGGCGCGCTGGCCGATGCCCCGCTGGAAAAGGCGCTGCGCGAGGCGGCTCGCGAGGGTGGCGCGCGTATCCGCATCCCGTCGGGCGCGATCGGCGCGCTCGATGCGATCTCGTCGGCGCGCGTGGGCGGACTGAAGCGCGTGACCTACACGGGGCGCAAGCCGGTGCTCGCCTGGCGTGGCACCCGCGCCGAGTCGTCCTTCGATCTCGACGGCATCCGCGAAGCGACCATTATCTTCGAAGGCAGCGCACGCGAGGCGGCACTCGCGTTCCCGCAGAACGCCAACGTCTGCGCTGCGGTGGCACTGGCCGGGGTCGGCTTCGACGACACCACGGTCCAGCTGTTCGCCGATCCGCAGGCGCGCGGCAACGAACACCAGGTCGAGGCCGAAGGCAGCTTCGGCATCCTGCGCTACCACGTGATCGGCAACCCGCTGGAAGAGAACCCGAAGACCTCCAGCCTTGCCGCCTACAGCCTGCTGCGCTGCCTGCTGGCACCCACGGACGCGATCAGCGTCGGCGGCTGACCGGCGTCCTGCCGCACAACCAATTCATATCCAGCACGCGGACCCGGCAATCCCGCCGGCCACCGGTGCGCGAGAGGAGCAACGATGAAGAAGATCCTGATACTGGGTGCCTCCTATGGCTCCCTGCTCGGCGCCAAGCTGGCGCTCGCCGGGCATGCGGTCACCCTGGTCTGCCTGCCGGCCGAAGTCGAGGCCTTCAACCGTGACGGCGCGCGGGTGCGCCTGCCGATCAAGGGGCGTGAAGGCCTGGTCGAGATCGACACGCGCAAGGCACCGGGCAAGCTCGATGCCGCCGGCCCCGGCGCGGTCGACCCGAAGAACTACGACCTGATCGCGCTGGCGATGCAGGAGCCGCAGTACCGCTCCGCCGGCGTGCGCGAGCTGCTCGATGCAGTGGCGAAGTCGCGCGTGCCCTGCATGTCGATCATGAACATGCCGCCTTATCCCTACCTGAAGCGCATCCCGGGCCTCGACGCGACGAAGTGCCGCGATGCCTATGCCGATGCGACCGTCTGGGATTCGTTCGACCCGGCGACGCTCACCCTGTGCAGCCCCGACGCCCAGGCCTTCCGCCCGCCGGAGGAGCCGGTGAACGTGCTGCAGGTGCGCCTGCCGACCAACTTCAAGGCCGCGCGTTTCGAATCCGATGCCGATACTGCGCTGCTGCGCGAGCTCGAGGCTGGCATCGACGCGATCCGCTTCGATGCGGGCGACGGCGGCGCGCCGATCGAACTGCCGGTGAAGCTGCGCGTGCACGAATCGGTCTTCGTGCCGCTCGCCAAGTGGGCGATGCTGATGGCGGGCAACTACCGCTGCATCACGCCGCAGGGCATGCGTTCGATCAAGGATTCGGTGCATTCCGACCTGGCCGCCTCGCGCGAGATGTACGAGTGGGTGTTCGGCCTGTGCCGCAACCTCGGTGCCGATGCCGGTGACCTGGTGCCGTTCGAGAAGTATGCCAATGCCGCCAACGGCCTGGGCAGCCCGTCGTCGGCTGCGCGTGCACTGTACGGCGGGGCACAGAACATCGAGCGCGTCGACCGGCTGGTGCAGCAGGTCGCGGCACAGCAGGGGCAGCGTTCGCCGGTGCTCGACGAGATCGTGCAGCTGGTGGATGCGAAGCTGGTCGAGAACCGGAAGGCTGCCGGCTGAGGCAGGCGACCTTGCCCAGCTGCGGTGGAAACGGCCTGCCCTTTGCAGGCCGTTTTCGTTCCTGTCAGCCGATGGGCGCGCCGCCAGCGCGTCGGTGAAGTGCTCGGCTGCTGGGCGAGGCGATCACGCAGTATGTTGATCGCGAGGCAGGCCCGGTAGACGGCAGGAGCGACGACGCAAGACTCAAGCCACGGTTGCTGGATATTGCGATGCAACTGCGCTACATTGGCGCGATGAAAACGTCGACCCTCCCGTCCGTTCGCGTCGAACCCGAACTTCGCGCCGCAGTCGAGTCGGTGCTTTCCGAAGGCGAAACGCTCTCGCAATTCGTCGAGGCGTCGGTGCGTGCCCGCGTCGAGCGACGACGCGTCCAGGCCGAGTTCATCGCTCGTGGCCTGCGCGCTCGGGACGAGGCGAAGGCTTCTGGCGACTATGTCGAAGCTGACGTAGTCGTCGCCGGGCTACAGCGCAAACTCGACGCTGCGCTGCGGACAGCCCGTTCCTGCGCGAGCTGATCATCCCTTTCGGGCGGGCCGGGTACATCGCGCTCTTCGAGATCGAGTCCGCGACGGACGTCGTGGTGCTCGCTGTACGCCACCAGTTCGAGGACGACTACCACTGACCACGGTGTGATCGCGATCGTGCAGCTGGTGGATGCGAAGCTGGTGGAGAACCGGAAGGCTGCCGGCTGAGGCCACTCGCCGGCCGGCCGGGCCGGCGTGGCCGCGACCGGACAGACGCGCGTCACGGGTTTGATCGGCCCGGCTTGCTCTGCTACCGTTCGTGCACGGCATGTGCCGTACTTCTGGAAAGGAGGTGATCCGATGTCTAGTCGATTGCTGCAGTTCTCCCCTGTCGTGGCCTCGGTCAAGGCAGCGGGTGTCGCGCCAACGTTTCCCGGCGTGGTGATCAAGTCGACCGACCGCGCGTAATTCCAGCGCAGATTCGTCCTCCTAGACGATGAAGGCACGTTGCCACTGACGTTCGACTTCTTCGCCTCGACGCCGGGAGCGCGTCGGCCCTGACCGTTTCCAGGGCCATGGCGTGCAGCCAGGCAGTCGAACCAGCAGTACCTGCAACAGCAGCAACACCTGCAGTGGACGGCCGCGGAGCGATCCGCGGCCGTTTTCTTTCCATCCGTCGCCGAGTGCAGGCCGCGGCGTGCGTGACTGCGTCCGCACTACAATCGAGTAACCGTGACCGCCCGCTTCTCTCCCGCCGACATCGCCCGCCGCCGCGCCGCGCTGCCGCCGATCACCTATCCGGAAGAGCTGCCGGTCTCCGGCAAGCGGGCCGAGATCGCCGAAGCCATCCGCGCCAGCCGTGTGGTCATCGTCTGCGGAGAGACCGGCTCGGGCAAGACGACCCAGCTGCCCAAGCTTTGCCTGGAACTGGGCCGCGGCATCGAGGGCCTGATCGGACACACCCAGCCACGGCGGCTCGCGGCGCGCAGCGTGGCCACCCGCATCGCGCAGGAGCTGGGAACACCGCTGGGCACGGTGGTCGGCTACAAGGTGCGCTTCTCCGACAAGCTCTCGCGCGACGGCCATGTGAAGCTGATGACCGACGGTATCCTGCTCGCCGAGCTGGAGCACGACCGGAGCCTCTCTGCCTACGACACGCTGATCATCGACGAGGCTCACGAGCGCAGCCTGAACATCGACTTCCTGCTCGGCTTCCTGCGTGGCCTGGTGCGCCGGCGCACGGACCTCAAGGTGATCGTCACCTCGGCCACGATCGATGCGCAGCGCTTCTCGGCGTTCTTCGACGATGCGCCGGTGATCGAGGTGTCCGGGCGCCTGTATCCGGTGGAGACCCGCTACCGACCACCCGTCGAGGCCGACGAGGACGATGCGCGCGACGAGGACCCGGCGCAGCCGATCCTCGATGCGGTCGACGAACTCGCGCGCGATCGCACCGCCGGCTCGATGGGTGGCGACATCCTGGTGTTCCTGCCGGGTGAGCGCGAGATCCGCGATACTGCAGAGGCACTGCGCAAGCACCATCCGAAGGGCTACGAGATCCTGCCGCTGTTCGCCCGGCTGTCCTTCGAGGAACAGGAGCGGGTGTTCAAGCCCGACGGCGGCCGGCGCATCGTGCTCGCCACCAACGTCGCCGAGACCTCGCTCACCGTGCCGGGCATCCGCTACGTGGTCGATACCGGCGTTGCCCGGGTCAAGCGCTACAGCTTCCGCAACAAGGTCGAGATGCTGCAGGTCGAGCCGGTGTCGCGCGCGGCGGCCAACCAGCGTGCCGGCCGCTGCGGTCGACTCGGTCCTGGCGTGTGCATCCGCCTGTACGACGAGCCGGGCTTCGAGGCACGCCCGGCATTCACCGACCCGGAGATCCTGCGTACCTCGATCGCCGCGGTGATCCTGCGCATGAAGGCGCTCGGGCTGCCCGAGGTGGAGGACTTCCCGTTCATCGACCCGCCGACACCGCGTGCGGTGGCCGATGGTTACCAGCTGCTGACCGAACTGGGCGCGATCGACGAGGCGCGCAGGCTGACCCGCATCGGCCGCGAACTGGCGCGCTTCCCGACCGATCCGCGGCTGGGCCGGATCCTGGTCGCGGCGCGCGACGGCGGCTGCCTGGCCGAGGCACTGGTCGTGTGCTCGGTGCTCGCGGTGCAGGATCCGCGCGACCGGCCGTTCGAGCAGTCCGAGGCCGCCGACCGTGCGCATGCCGAGTTCGTCGACGACAAGTCCGACTTCGCGACGCTGCTGGCGATCTGGAAGTTCCACGAGGAGTCGCTGCAGCACAAGAAGTCCAACCGCAAGCATGCCGAGGCAATGCAGGCGCGCTTCCTGTCGCCGCGCCGGCTGCGCGAATGGCGCGACGTGCATGGCCAGCTGCATGCGACCGTGTCGGAACTCGGCTGGCGCATCAACGACCAACCCGCCAAGGGTGATGCCTTGCACCGGGCCTTGCTCGCCGGCTTCATCGGCAACATCGGCTTCAAGCTGGAGGAGGGCGACGGCTATGCCGGCGCGCGCGGCATCCGGTTCAACGTGCATCCGTCGTCCGGCCTGCGCAAGGCGAAGCCGAAGTGGGTGGTGGCGGCGGAGTTGACCGAGACCACCCGGCTTTACGCACGGCTGGTGGCCAGGGTCGAGCCCGAGGTGATCGAGCAGGTCGGCGCGGCATTGCTCAAGCGTGAACACTTCGATCCGCGTTTCGAGGCCGAACGCGCGATGGTGATCGCATACGAACGGGTGACCCTGTTCGGGCTGACGCTGGTGGCCCGGCGCAAGGTGCACTACGGTCCGATCGACCCTGTGAAGGCGCGCGAGATCTTCATCCGCGAAGGGCTGGTCGACCGCGCCTGGGTGCCGAAGGGTACGCAGGCACCGTTCCTCGAGCACAACCGGCGGCTCATCCGCGAGGTCGAGGCGCTGGAACACAAGGCACGGCGCAAGGACGTGCTGGTCGACCCCGAGGCGATCGCCGAGTTCTATGCCGAGCGTGTCGACGAGGGCATCCATAACGGTGCCGCGTTCGAGACCTGGCGGCGTGCGGCCGAAAAGGACGACCCGAAGCGTCTGTTCCTGACCCGCGAGTACCTGATGCGCCATGCGGCCTCGGCAGTCACCGAGGAACTCTATCCGGCGCAGGTCGAGGTCGATGCGCTGGTGCTCAAGCTCGTCTACCGGTTCGAGCCGGGACATCCGCTCGACGGGGTCACGCTGTCGGTGCCGCTGCCGGTGCTCAACCGCATCGACCCCGGGCAGTTCGACTGGCTGGTGCCGGGGATGATCCGGGACAAGATCGCGGCCTGCCTGAAGGCGCTGCCCAAGGCCATCCGCAAGCGGCTGATCCCGGTGCCCGAGCATGTGACCCGCTTCCTCGAATGGGTCGACCGTGGCGGAGAGTCGGTCGGTGCGCGCGGCGCCGGCGGACGACCGCCGTTCGAACAGGCGCTGGTGGCGTTCGTCAAGCGCGAGACCGGTGAAGCGTTCACGGTCGAGGCCTGGCGCGCTATCCAGCAGTCGGCGACGAACAGTGGCGACCTGCCAGCGCACCTGCGCATGAACTATCGGGTGATCGACGATGCCGGGCGCGAACTGGCGCTGGGCCGCGACCTGCCGGCGCTGCGGGCGCAACTGGGCGAAGCGGCGCAGCTTGCGGTGAGCGAGGCGGGCAGCGACTTCGAACGCGGCGGCATCACCGCCTGGGATTTCGGCGAGTTGCCGGCGTCGATCGCGGTCACCCAGGGCGGCCGTCGGCTGACTGCGCATCCGGGCATCGAGGACGAGGGAAAGAGCGTCGCACTGCGCCTGTTCGACACGGAGCCATCCGCGACTGCGTCGACCCGGCGCGGCGTGGTGCGGCTGATGCGCATCGAGATGAAGGAGCCGATGCGCATGCTCGAGAAGCGGGTGCGCGACCAGAAGGAGGCGCTGCTTTCGTTGCGCCTGGTGGCGCCACCCGATGCGCTGGTGGAGGACGTGGTCGCAGCGGTGGCCGATCGCGCCTTCATCGGCGATGACCCGCTGCCGCGGTCGAAGGCCCACTATGAACAGCAGCGCACCCGTGCCCGTGCCCGGGTGCCGGCAGTCGCCGATGCGGCGCTGCGGCTGTTCGGGCAGGTGGCCCAGGCGCATGCCCGGGTCGCGCCGCTGGTGGCGTCACCGCCACCGGCGCTGGCCAGGATCGCCGCCGACATGCGCGTGCAGCTGGCGCGGCTGGTGCATCCCGGTTTCATGCAGGGCACGCCCTGGGAGCAACTGCCGCACCTGCCTCGCTACCTGAAGGCGATGGAGCTGCGTCTGGCGAAGTATCCGGGCAATCCCGAGCGCGACCGCAAGCATGCCGAGGCGATCGCCGGGCTGGCACGGCGCATCGATCGCCGCCTAGAGGAACGGCAGGCTGCGGGAGAGCCCGATCCGGGTGCCGAGGCGCTGCGCTGGCAGGTGGAGGAATTGCGCGTCTCGCTGTTCGCGCAGGAACTGCGCACGCCGGCACCGGTGTCGATCAAGCGCCTGCAGAAGGCCTGGGAGGAGCTGCAGTGAGCGCGGATGCACCCAGCGTCGGCGTGGCCACCGCGGTCGGCGTCGCGTTCGCGGTGCAGACCGGCGTCGCGCTGGTGATCTTCGCGCCGCCGGTGCTCGCGCCTGCAGCCACCCGCGCCATCGGGGTGGACCCGTCGACGGTGGGCTTGTTCACCTCGATCGTCTACCTCTTCGCGGCGATCGCAGCAGTGTCGAGTGCCCGGCCGGTGGCTGCCCTGGGTGCTCTGCGCGCCAGCCAGATCTGCCTGCTGCTGTGCGCTGCCGGCATCGCGCTGGTGGCCACCGCCTCGCTGCCGCTGGTCGTGCTGGGCGCGGTCCTGCTCGGACTGGGCTATGGTCCGGTCACGCCGTCCTCCGCGATCATCCTGGTGTCGACCCTGCCGGCGCGCTACCGCTCGCTCGGTTTCTCGGTGAAGCAGACTGGCGTGCCAGTCGGAGCCGCCGCCTGCGGGCTCGCGATCCCGGCCCTGGTCGCGGACTTCGACTGGCAGGTCGCCGCCTGGGCGCTGGCCGCGACGGCGGTCGCCGGTGCCGTGCTGTGCCAGCCCCTGCAACGCGATTTCGATGAAGGCGTGCGCGGCAGTGGCCCGTCCGCGAGCACCTCACCCCTGGGTTCTCTCGCGCTCGTCTGGCGCCTGCCGAGGCTGCGCGAACTGGCGATCGGTTCGTTCGTGTTCGCCGGCATCCAGATGTGCGTCGTCACCTACCTGGTGGTGTTTCTTACCGAGACCGGGCTCGGCCTGGCCGCGGCCGGGCTTGCCATGACCTGCGCGATGATCGGCGGCCTGGTCGGCCGCATCGGCTGGGGCTGGGTCGCGGACAACCTGCTGGCACCGCGCCGTACGCTGGCGCTGGTGAGCCTGCTGATGGGCCTGACCTCGCTCGGCCTTGCCTGCGTCGGTCCGTCATGGCCGCTGGCGGCCGTGATCGCCATCTCGGTGGCTGCCGGCCTGTCGTCGATCGCATGGAACGGCGTCTATCTGGCGGAGGTCGCGCATCGCGCGCCACCGGGCATGGCCACCGCAGCTACCGGCGGCACCATGTTCTGCACCTATGCCGGCGTGATGGTCTGGCCGGCGGTGTTCTTCCTCACCCATGCCGCAAGTGGCAACTATGTCGCCTCGTTCGCGCTGGTAGGGCTGCTCGGGCTGGCCGGGGCAGGGATGTTCATGCGCCGCTTGCCTGGCTGAACGAAGAAAGAGCGGACCTGAACGGCCGGAAGGCCGGCAGGTCCGCTCGAACCGGCCCACACGCGTGGAGTCGTGCGAGCCGGTTGCAGCAGGCCGCATCGGATCGCGATGCGGCCTGCTGTTGCGACGTTACTTCTTGCCGGTTTCCGGTGCGGCTTTCTTCGCATCGGTGCCGGACGACTTCGGATCGGCCTTCTTCGTCTCGGCGGCCGGCGCGCCGGTCAACGGCTTGGCGGTCGTCGACGGCGTTGCGGCGGGGGCCGCGGGCGCTGCCGGGGTCGCGGCGGTTGCCGGGGTCGCCGGGGTCGCGGCGGTCGGGCTCTTGGCCGGCGCCGCCGGGGCAGCGGTGGTTTGTGCAACTGCGTTGCCTGCCACGAAAAGGCCAGCGATCAGCATCGTCACGATCTTGCTCATTTTTTCTTCCTTTCCTTGGGATGACACAGATGGCCTGTGTTGAGTCGAATAACGGCGCGTGCACTGGCGCGTTGACGATCTAGGGCCCAGGAATCACAACTATAAATTTCGCTGTGCAGGCCGGTTTGCGTCAACCACGCACACCCGTCCGCGTTTCGCGCGCGACGCGGCCAGCGGCGCATGCAAGCCCTGCGGTGCAGCCATCCGCATCCGCCCTGCGCAGTGGCCACGGTGGCGGTAAGCTTCGGCCTCCACAGCCAGAGCGGACGCACCGTGAATACATCCAGCCCAGCCAGTGAACCCTTCCGCCTCGAAGAGGCCACCATCGGCGAGATGCAGCAGGCGATCCGCGACGGTCGCACCACCTGCGTGAAGGTCGTCGAGCACTACCTGAAGCGGGTACGTGCCTTCAATGGTGTATCGAGCATGCTGATCACCGAGGACGGCGCGGACATCGCACCTGCCCCGGGAACGGTGCGCGGCGGATCGCCGCTCGCATTCCCGACGAAGACGGTAAAGGCTTCCGACTGGCTGCCAGACCTCGACAAGTACGAAGGGCCGGCGATCGAATTCGGCCGGATGGAAGCCACCGCCTCCGACCCCGAGGTCGTACAGCAATACGGCATGGTTGCCGGCATCCCGGACGCCGGGCAGGTCAACGCGCTGTCGACGATCAACATCCGCGGCGAGCGTTCGGTCACCTGCAAGGGCGACTTCGATCGCCATCCATCGCTCGGCCCGCTGCCGCCCGGCGCGCCGCCGATGTGTGACGAGTTCCGCCACCAGCCCGATGCGCTCGAACGCGCGGCCGAACTGGACGCGCTGTACGGCCGTAACCCCGACCTCGAGAAGATGCCGATGTACGGCGTGGTGTTCTCGTTCAAGGATCCGTTCGACACGAAGGACATGCGCTCCACCGGCGGTGGCGACACTCGCTATGACATCGACGTGCCGGCGCGCGACCATGTGCTAGTAGACCAGTTGCGCGCGAAGGGCGCGATCATCTTCGCCAAGGCAGTGTGCACCGAGTACAACGGTCGCGCGGCCGATCCGGGTGGGCGGCACAAGATGCTCAAGGTGCTGCCCTCGACCATCGGCTACCAGCGCAGCACCTGGGGCGGCAACCCGTCCAACCCGTACGACACCACGCGCGCCGGTTCGCTCGGTTCGAGTTCCGGTTCGGGCGTGTCGGTGGGCGCGAACCTGGTCATGGCGAGCCTGGGCGAGGAGACGCGCGCCTCCTGCCGCGGTCCGTCGAACCACAACTCGGTCGCGCTGATCCTGCCGCACAAGTCGATGATCGGCTTCGATGGGGGCGCGATCGGCGTGGACATCTACGTGGATCGCACTGGCATTCTGTGCCGCTCGCTCGGTGACTGCGCAAAGGTGCTCGACGCCTTGAAGGACCCCGAGCGTGGCTACTACGATCCGCGCGATGAATGGTCGACCGTGCCGCGCTCGTCGATCGTCGCCGGTGGCTATGCGAAGCATGCCCAGGGCAAGGGCACGCCCGGTGCGCTGGCCGGCATGCGCCTGGGCGTGATCCGCGAGTCGATGGTGTACCCGCGCGGCTCGAAGAGCGAGCAGCCGATCGTCGAGGCCGCCTGCGCCGAGATCAAGTCGGTGCTTGGCCGTCACCTGGGCGCGACGCTGGTCGAGTCGAGCGATCCGCTGTGGACGCCGGATGCCGACTGCGAGCAGATGACGGTGGACTTCCGTCGCGCGCTCGCCCGAATGGTGCCGGTGCTGATGCCCGACCTGCTGTTCCGCCTGGGCGCCGACGGCCTGCCTCTGTTCCGGGAGTTCGCCGAGGCGATCGTGCGCACCGAGTTCCAGCCCGGCAAGTTCTTCGGCTCGGGTTCCATGCAGCCGATCGACTACTTCGTGCAGCTGGCCGAAGGGCTGATCCCTGCGCCGTCCAACCTCGACGTGCCGACGGTGCAGCAGCAGGATATGGCGATGGCCTTCCGCTTCCACCTGACCCAGTACCTGACCCGGCGTGCCGCCGACTGGAAGACGCGCGGCTTCAGCGAGTCGGTGGTGAACTTCCCGACGCTCAACGCGCGCACGAAATTCTGGGGCGACGACCAGCGTGCCTGGTTCGCGAACTGGGAAGAGGTGGCCGACATGCGTAACCCGCTCGGCCAGCGCCAGGGCATCAACGAACGGATCATGCTGCGCGAACTGCTGCGCCGGGTAGACATGATGGTGATGTACGAGAACCGGCTCGATGCACTGGTGCGGCTGCACTCGCCCTATCCGCCGGCGAAGATCGGTGGCGCTGGCCAGCCGGGGATCTGGCAGAACCTTCGTCCGGAATCGTTGAACGGGCCGAACGCGGGGCTGACCGAGATGCTGGTGCCGGCCGGTTACGTCACCACGGTCTACGACCCGGAGTTCCGGCTGAGCGAAGACCGCAAGCGCTACGAGTTCGTCCGCTCGGAGCGGGCAGAGCAGGTGGCCGCACCCGGCCTGCCGTTCTCGCTGGTGTTCCGCTGCGAACCCGGCCGGGAGGACGTGCTGCTGAAGGTCGCGTCCTCGTACGAGGCAGCGTCGCGCCGCCGCGTGCCGCCGCCGGGCTTCCCGCCGCTGCCGGTGGACTGAGCCGCGCTCCGGCGGTATGCAGGGCCCGCCTCGCGGCGCCCTGCACCGGCGTGCGCGCGGGCTATTCGAACTTGCCCTTGCGGATGATCGGGCCCCAGCGCTTCTCTTCCTCGCGCACGAAGCGGGTGAACGCCTCCGGCGAGCTGGGGGCGCTCTCGATGCCACGGTCCTTCAGCTGCTGGCGCACGTCGGCCGAATCGAGCGCGGCCACCATGTCCTTGTTGAAGCGTGCGATCGCCGGCTTCGGCGTTGTCGCAGGTGCGACCAGGCCGTACCAGTTGGTGGCCTGGTAGCCGGGTACGCCGGCCTCTGCGACCGTGGGCACGTCGGGCAGGGCCTCGGCGCGCTTCGCCCCGGTCACCGCCAGCGCGCGCGCCTTGCCAGCCTGCACCTGCGGCACTGCGGTCGAGATCACCGCGGTGAACATCGGGATCTGGCCGCCGATCAGGTCGGTGAGCGCCGGCCCGCCGCCCTTGTAGGGGATGTGGTTGAGCGAGGTGCCGGTCATCGTCTCGAACAGCACGGTGGCCAGGTGTCCCGGGCTGCCGACGCCGGAGGTGGCGTAGTTGATCGTGCCCGGCTTCGCCTTCGCCAGCGCGATCAGGTCCTTCAGGGACTTCGCCTGCACCGACGGATGCACGATCATGATGTTCTGCAGCGTGACCATCATGCCGATCGGCTCGAAGCTCTTGTAGGGGTCGTAGGGCACCTTCTGGATCGTCGGGCTGATCACCAGGTTGCCGATGTGGCCGAACGCCACGCTGTGGCCGTCGGCATCGCTGCGCGACAGGATCTCCAGCGAGATCACGCCGTTGGCGCCGGGGCGGTTGTCGACCACCAGTTGCTGTCCGAAGGACTCCTGCAGCTTGGGCTGCAGGATGCGCGCGACCAGGTCGGTCGCCCCGCCGGGCGGGAAGCCGACGATCATGCGTATCGGGCGCGACGGGAAGGACTGGGCAGACGCGGGAATGGTCGTGCCCAGCGTGACGAGGGCAACGGCAGCGGCGGCCGGGATGCGCATGTTCATTGGGCGTCTCCGATATCAGGAAGGGATTTTTTCGAGCATAGCCCCAAGGTGAGCCTGTCGCATGCGCAACGGTGCCGTCAACGCGGGTGCGACGCGAGGGGGCGCGAGGGGGGGCGAGGGGGGCGAGGCGCTGCGTTCGCCCCGATCAGTGCCGTTCGGTCCCGTTCAGTCGCGGTCAGTCGCGGTCAGTCGCGAAGGGTGATCCCCGCCTGGCGGATGATCGCGCCCAGCCGGGCGCGTTCGGAGGCGATGAACGTCGCGAAGCGTTGCGGCGAGCCGCCGTGGAGCACCGCGCCCTGCTGGGTCAGCCGGTCGCGCATGTCGGGCTGGGCGAGGATTGCGCTGAGTTCCCTGTTGAGGCGCTGCACCAGCGGTTGCGGCGTCTTCGAAGGCACCACCATGCCCCACCACTGGGTGATCTCGTAGCCGGGCAGGGTGTCGGCCACGGGCGACAGGTCGGGCAGCAAAGGGTCGCGCGTCGCGCCGGTGGTGGCGACCAGGCGCACGCGCCCGCCGGCCACGTGCGGCATCGCCGCGATCGGCGAAGTGATGATCAGGTGCACCTGTCCCGCGAGCACATCGGCCAGCGCCGGGCCGGCGCCCTTGTAGGGCACATGGCCCATCTTCAATCCGGCGGCGAGGTTCATCATCTCGCCAGCGAGGTGGGCTGGCGTCCCGGTGCCAGCCGATGCATAGAGCAGCGGCCGGGTCTTCGCCAGGGCGACCAGGTCTGCGATGTTCTTCACTGGCAGCGCGCCGTTGACCACCACCACGTTCGCTGCCGAGGCGAGCAGGCTCACCGGTGCGAAGTCGCGCTCGACGTCGTAGGGCAGCTTCGGATGCATCGCCGGCAGCATCGCGAACACCGTGGTCGTCGCCAGCAGCGCGGTGTAGCCGTCGGGGGCGGCACGCGCGACCAGTTCGGCTGCGATGATGCCGCTCGCGCCAGCCCGGTTGTCGACCACCACCTGCTGCCCGAGACGCTCGGCGAGCGGGGTGGCCGCCAGCCGCCCGATGATGTCCGGCGCGCCGCCCGGCGCCGAGTTGATGATGAAGCGGATCGGCCGCGCTGGCCAGGCCTGCTCCGCAGCCCCTGCGACGGGAACTGCCGCGATCAGGGCGAGCGCGGCGAGCGCAGGGTGTGCGGTGATCGTTGCGCGCATCGCGTCCTCCGCTCAGGGCTTCTTCGCGAAGTACTGCGGATCGACGCCGGGCGGTGGCGTGTAGCGGAAGGTACCCAGACCCAGGATGGCATCGCGGCCGCCATGCCGGTCGATGTACACCTGCTGGTCGGCGCGCGCCAATGCATCGGCCGCCTGCGGGTCCACGATCTTCATCAGGGCGGCCAGGCATTGCGCACGCGCATCGGCATGGGCGGGATCGCCAGCCAGGTCTACCGTCTCTTCCGGATCGGCTTCAAGGTCGAACAGCATCGGCGGCGGCACGAAGTCGCGGAACGCGGCGTAGTGGATGTACTTGTAGCGGCCATGGCGGATCATGAACGAGCCGGATGGCGATGCGGCTGCATGGTACTCGGACAGCACCGTGCGTTCCGGACGTGCACCATTGGCCATCGCGATCAGCGAATGCCCGGGCAGGTCGGCATCGTCCGCATGCGCCGGCACGCCGAGCGAATCGAGCGTGGTCTGGAACACGTCGACCAGCGACACCGGCGCATCGACCCGCGCGCCTTCCGGGATGCCCGGGCCGGCCAGCAGCATCGGGATGCCGGCGGACTCTTCGTACATCGTCGACTTGCCCCACAGCCCGCGCGCCCCGAGGTTGTCGCCATGGTCGGACGAGTAGAGCACCCGCGTGTTCGCCCAAAGCCCGAGTTCCTCAACCGCGCCCAGGACCTGCCCGATGTTGTCGTCGAGGAAGCTGGTCAGGCCGAAGTAGCCGGCGAGTGCACGGCGCACCATGTCATCGCCGGTGAAGCCGTCGTCGAAGCACATCGACCAGCGCTGCTGGTCGATGAACGGATGCTTCGGCCGCTCCTCCTTCGCATACATCTTCGGCCAGGGCAGCGAGGCGGGCGGGTACAGGTCGTAGAAGGCCTGCGGTGCGATCAGCGGGAAGTGTGGCGCGACGAAGCCGACATAGAGCACCCAGGGACGGTCCTTGTGCTTCGGCGCTTCCTCGCGCAGCCACTTGCGAGTGGCGGTGACGATGTCGCGGTCGTAACGGGTGTAGTCCGACTCGCCCGGGCCGGCCTCGGGGCCGAGCTTCATCGCACCGACCCGTTTCGGCAGTTCGTCACGGATCAGGCCGAGCAGGTCGCCGACGCCATTGACGATATGCATCGGCAGGATCTCTTCATCGAAGCCGTTTCGGCGCGGGTCGGAGTCCTGATAGTGCAGCTTGCCGATCGACACCGTGCGGTGGCCAGCGGCCATCGTGCGATGACCCCAGCTCGGCGGCGCGCCCTCGTAGGCGATCGCGTTGTCCCAGCAGCGGTGCTCGTGCACATGGCGGCCGGTGGCGAGGCTGGCGCGGCCCGGCACGCAGATCGGGCAGTTGGTGTACGCGCTGGAGAAGCGGGTGCCGCGGGCCGCGAGGCGATCGAGGTTCGGCGTCTGGACGATCGGGTGGCCAGCATACCCGGCCACCTTCGGGTTGTGCTCGTCGGACAGGATGACGATCAGGTTGGTCGGTTGCACGGGCATTCCTCGGGCTGACTGCGCTTTTGCGAGACCGTCATTGTAGGCCCCGCACGGCGCGGCATGTCGGCGCCCTGTGGCCCTGGTCACACGTCGACTCGCGCCTCCACCCGTCCGGAACGTACCGCGGCAACCAGCGCTGCATGATCACGCTCGTTCTGGTCTGCATAGGCAGTGGCAAAGCCGGCCATGCCCGTTTCGAAGGCATCGGTGCTGCCCATGTAGCCGGTGAGTACCACCGCATCGCCGGAACGCTTGTGGGCACGCGCCAGCGCCCATCCGCAAGCCTCGGCATAGTCCACCATGGCGAGCGGGTTCATGATCTCGACCATCGGCTTGATCTTCGCATCGCGCAGTTGCCGGACATAGAAGTGGCGGCCGGTCTTCTGGCTGGTCATCCAGCCGAGGAAGATGTCCGAGGCCGACTGCAACAGCCGCTGCCCGAACACCACGCGCTCGCCGTGGTGCTGTATCGGTACCCGTCCGCAATAGGGCTCGAGCACCGATGCGCGTGCTTCCTTGAACTGCAGGAACAGCGGGTCGCCGTTGCCCGACACCATCAGCGCAATGCCGCAGTAGGTACCGACACTGCCTACCCCGACCACCTTCACGGCGACATCGGCGAGCCGGTAGCGCTGTACCAGCATGCGCCGCTCCGGAGGCAGGCTGTCGACATAGTCGGCGATCATCGCCTCGGCGAACGCATGAAAGCCGGCCTGCCGCTGAAGGTCCTGGTCGTGGTAGATCAGTGGTGGCTCGTCCTTGATGCGTGGTGTCTCCCCCGACTGGAAGGTGAGCCTGGCGAACTCCTTCAGGTGCGCCGAATCTGCCTCGGCCTTGCGGATGCGCTTGAGCGTGAGCTTCTTCAGTTCGTCATCGGGGTTGGCCAGTGCGAGCTTCTTCAGGTCGATGAACTCGTAATAGGCGTCGAGCACCGGCATCTCCGCGTAGCGGGCGATCTGCTGACGGTAGCTGCGCGCCGCTGCGGTCGCGGCAGCGGTGCAGTCGGCCGGGCTGAACCCGTTGGCCCGTCCGGCGATGACGAAGCTCGCGGTGAGGCGGCGCACATCCCACTCCCACGGTGCGACCGAAACCTCATCGAAGTCGTTGATGTCGAACACCAGCCGCCGCTCGGGCGTGGCGAAGCCGCCGAAGTTGACCAGGTGCGCGTCTCCGCACGCCACCACATCCAGCCCGATCTTCGGCAGAAAAGACAGGTCATGCGCCATGATCGCCGCAGCGCCCCGATAGAACGCGAACGGGCTCGCCATCATCCGGCCATAGCGGATCGGCACCAGCTCGGGCACACGACCGGCGCTGTTGGCGATCAGCAGGTCGATCGGATCGGCGCGGCCATCTGCGACCTTCCAGCGAGCCAGCTCGCGCCGCGGGCTGAGCGCGCGCAGCCCGCGCCCTCGGGCCATGCGCTCGGCATGCGGCAGTCCGTGCGACTGTTCGGGCAGATGCGCGACCTTGTGCGCCGCGGAAGGGACGGCCAGGGAACCCGGCCCCTTTCTGGAGGTCTTTAGGGGTGCCTTCTTGCGCGCCTGCTGGCGCGCGGCCGGCTTGCTGGCGGTGACCGACGGTTTGCTTGCGATGATGACTCCCATGACTGGCAGGTTGCGGCAGGGGCGCCCTGCTCGAGACGCTACTCGATCGCGACTCGACCTGTCCAGAGCTTCTGCTGCCCACCCTGCCGGGAAGATCGCCTCAGCGCACGGGTGCTGCCGAATCCATCGAGGCCTTGAGCGAGACGAGCGGCCCCTGCGGTACCTGGACGAGCCTGCTGTCGAGCTGCTCGAGCGCCGAGATGAGTCCCAGCACCATGGCAAAGGATACGGCGAGCAGGGGTAACGTCCAGGGCCGGGGAGATCCGTTCAGCGAGCCGTGGTAGCCCACCCCGATCGAACCCAGCAGGATGACCGCGTAGAGGACCAGCCAGATGCCGATCGGCATGAGCGCCTCCAGCGTAACGGCGATTCGCGTCGACCGGATGTCGAACATCTCGTTGAGCGCTTCGATGTACAGCGCGGCGACGTCGGAGTTGAGGTCGCGCCGCCCTTCGGCAACCGCCATCCGCCACAGCGCTTCCTGGATCGGTACGGATTCCTCCACCATCCGGCGAATCAGATCGGGATCGCCCGCCCGCGCCGCCTCCAGCGTCAGATCGACATACTTGCGGAACAGGCCTGAGGCCTCCGCCTGCTGGGGCTCGGGCAGGAACGCCGAACGCAGGTAGGCCGTGCCGATCGCGTTGGCCTCTTCGCGCACCAGCGACTTCCGGTCTTCGTAGCGATCGGCCACGAAGGCGAACGTGAGGGAGAGCAGAAATGCGATCAGCCCGAGCATCGCTCCGACGATGGTCGATGTCTGGCCCTCGTTCTCGGCGGTCCTGCGAGTATTCAGGCGTCCGAGCAGGCGGCCAGCTTCGAAGGCCAGCAGAACGAAGACCAGCGTGAAGCCGGCGACAGCATATGGGGAGTAGGAGTGAATATCCACGGCGCGGCTGCGAAGGACGGGTCAGGCGGGCTGCCCGAGGGTGCTCACCATCGAAACGTGGCCCCGAACATCGGCCCGTTGAAATTGAAGCTCTGGATCGACTGTCCCGACTTCATCTCGTAGTCGAGGTAACGCCACAGCGCGGTCAGTTCCCCCCACGAATAGGAATAGCTCAAGCCGGCAGCCGCCTGCCATGTGAGCTTCGATTCGCCCGTGCCGACATCGACATAGAAGGGCACCGACCAGCGGCTGCCCTGGGCACCCAGCGCCATGCGTCCCTTGGCGCCGACGATCGCATCCCAGAGCGTGGATTTCACCTCCAGGTTGCCGGAACGACCTGCCGGTGCCATGGGTCCGAGGCTGCCGGTGATCGAGTAGTCGAGTTCCTGCTTCAACGAGAAAAGCCGGGTACCTCCGAACAGATCGATCGTGAGGCCAGGGTCGGGACGCACGCGATACTCGCCTGCAATGGTCCAGACAAGCCCCTTCACTTTCAGCCCGAGCGACGCGGAGGTGCCTGCCGGGATGGCGGTGTTTCCGATGGTGAAGTCCCGGCTGCCTGCCTTGTCGGCAGACGCATTCAGGTAGATGAGGTCGCTGAAGACGCCCCATTGCCCGTTGTGGGCCTGCAACGTGCCCATGAACGCAAAGTCGAGGCTGTTCAGTATCTGCTCTGCCGATATGTCGACCGTGGATCCGCCTGCCGGCGCCGGAAACCGGGTCTTTCCGCCAATGGAGGGCAGGTAACCGTACACGGAGCCCGAGTACTGCCACGCGCCGGGTTGCCCTTGGGATTGCGCCAGGAGCGGCGTGGATACCGAGGCTGCAAGCGTCATGGCCATGGCCATGGCCGACCTGCGCAGGCGATTCCGGTTTTCGAACGTGTTCATCAGACGACTCCGCATTCTTCGCGATCACGAGCCGGCAAGTATCCGACCGGAGGCATGTCCCTGCAAGAGGGCCGGCAGACCGTCCCGGACCTGCACCAAAGTGCAGGCATGTCGGTTGGCGCGGACGTGCCCTGCAACCGAACGCCTAGGACTGGAATCGAGTCAGGCCGCTGCGCTCGCGCAACTGTTCGGCAAGCTGGCCGAGCTGCGCGGGTGACCTCACGTTGAGCTTGCTCATCAGGTTTGCCCTGTGCAGCTTGACGGTGCGCTCCGCGATGCCCAGCGTGTCTGCGATCTGCTTGTTCAGGCTGCCGGCGATGATCAGATCGAGCACCGCACGCTCGCGCGTGCTCAGGCTCGAGAGCAGCGCGCCGACGCGTAGCGCCTCGTTGCGGACCTTGCGCTGCGCTGCCTCCGATGCAAGCGCGGTCTCGATCGCCTTGAGCAGGGTTGCGGACTCTACCGGCTTGGTCAGGAAATCGACCGCACCGGCTTTCATCGCCCGCACGCTGCTCGCAACGTCTGCGTTGCCACTCAGGAAAACGATCGGCAACGAACGCTCGCGTTCGTTCAGCACGGCCTGCAGGTCCAGCCCGGATTGTCCAGGCATGCGCAGGTCGAGCACCAGGCAGCCGGGCCGATCGGGCAACTCGTGCAACTCGTGCAGCAGGAAATCCCCGACCGAGGCATGGCCGCGAGCATCGTACCCGGCCGCACCCAGCAGCCGCAGAAGGGCGTTGCGCTGGTCATCATCGTCATCGACGACATGGATCAACGGGGCGACGTTCATGCGTGCGGCATCCTCGGATCGGGAGCATCGCAGGCCTCTGCGATGCATTCTGGCGGGGATATCGGCAGTCGTACGCTCACGAGAGTGCCTTCTTCAGCGTGTTCGGCCCAGATGCGCCCGCCATGTGCATCGACCAGTGTTCTCGAAATCGACAAGCCCATGCCCATGCCGTCGGGCCTGGTGGTGAAGAACGACTCGAACAGCCGCGCACGATATTCCAGGGGGATCCCCTGGCCGCGGTCGCGCACGCAGATCGTCGCGCTGTCCGCATCGGCTTTCAGCGAGACCGATACCCGCTGGCGCCCCGCGGGCACGTCGGCGCAGGCGTCCAGTGCGTTGAGCAGCAGGTTGATCACCACCTGCTGCATCTGGATGCGGTCGCCGGTCACGATCGTTCTGCCTTCAGGCACCAGGAACTCCAGCGCGACCTTGCGCAATTGGGCTTCGGAACGCATGATGGCTTCGACATCATGCAGCATGTCTTCTACGCCGAAGGGGCGCTGCTCGACTTCGCGCTGTGCCAGCAATGCCCTGAGGCGCCGGATCACCTCGCTTGCGCGGAGATCGGCGCGGCGGATGTCGCTGATGATGTCCCGGAGCGCGGCGCTGGGTACGCTACCCCCCGCATCGAGGATCATGATGCCAGCGTCCGCGTTGTTCAGTATGGCGCCCAGCGGCTGGTTGATTTCGTGGGCGATCGAGGCGGCCAGCTGCGCACCGATCTGCAGCCGGGTGGCATGCGCGAGTTCCGCGCGCTGCCTGAGGATGCTCGATTCCGCGCGCCGCCGCCGCCTGCGCTCGATGACAAGGCCTGCAGTCAGTGCAGTCTGGAGCAGGAACAGGACCAGGGCGACAGCGGCTTCGCGGGCATACTGATCGAGGAATCCCGGTGCTTTGTAATGCGCGATCAGATCCGGCCCGGCGCCGTCGGTCTGGATGCCCCAGCGCTCGATCTGTCGCCAGTCGACATGCAGCGCGGTGGGCTGAGCCGCGGGCAGGCGTATCGACCCGGGATCCTCGCCTGCCATCAGCCTCTCGATGATCCTGCCTGCGATCAGCCCTGCATCGAAGAATGCCGGCATGCGTCCGCCGACCACGCCAGTACCGATGAACGTGTCGTACGGCGCGTAGACCGGAACGGCGGACAGGGTCGCCAGATGTACCGCCGACTCGCGCGGGGACATTTCAACGCCATCGCCGTTCATGAAATAGCCGGGGGAGAACACGATGGAATCGCCCTTCAGCGCGCCGAGGCGGCGGACCAGTTCGGCATCCGGCACCCCCGCCAGGAACTCGAATGTCGCCCGTGGCTGGAACCGAACCATCTCGGCGCGCAGCCGGGCTTCCAGCATCCGGTCGATGGGCGAGGCGCCGGTCACGATCACCACCTGCCGCACCGTCGGATGCCAGCGCAGCGCCTGATCGATCGTGCCTGCAAGATCGTATTCGATCGGCACCCCGATGACATCGGCGGGCAGTGGCCCGAGCTGGGCGCTCGATACGCCCAGGTGCACGACAGGCACGCCGGGGAACAGCACGCTGCGATGCGCGAGAATGAAGGCGAGCGATTCCGGACCTGCAGCCACGATGATGGCTGGCCTGCGCGAACGGTACTTCACGCGCAGGTAGTCGACCGTCGCGTGTTCGAAATCCGTACCCCTGAACCGGGGTGCGTCGAGGAACTCCTCGAAAAGGCTGCCGCGATGCCCTGGCGGCAACGACTGGCGCAGGCCGCGCTCGACCTCCACGTTCGCGGGCAGCAGGCGACCATTGGAGAACAGCACCAGCACGTTCGAGTCATTGGCCAGGGCAGGCCGCGGCCAGAGCAGTACGGCCAACAGGAGCACGGCCAGCCGCAACACCACCGCGTGGCAGCCGGCCCTGCCTGCTCCGCCAATCGTGCTGCGGATCGATCGCGCGAGTCCCGGCAGACTGGCGCCACAGAGACCAGCCGCGCGGGACCTGCTTGCGCGTCGTCTGATACGGGTCTGCATGCTGGAAGGGTACCAAAGTGAAAGCGTGCATGCACCAAGGGGCATGCGGTTTTCCCCGATCGAGCGGGTCTCATTACTCACGATATCGTGTAGATTCGATGCAGCGGGGCGCGTCGGCAGGGAGCGCTCGATGCAGGGTGGAGACCGACAATGAATGTAACCGTCAACAGGGCACTGCACCGGCTCTTTGCGATGCTCGGCATGCTGGCATTGCTGGCGCTGCCTGCACTGTCGAATGCGCAGGCACCGCAGCCTTTCCGGGACGAAGAGCTCGATCAGATGCTCGCACCGATCGCGCTCTACCCGGACGCACTGCTGGCGCAGATCCTGATGGCCAGCACCTATCCGGCGGACGTGAAGGATGCCGCCGCCTGGTCGAAGGCCAATCCGAAGGTCAGTGGCGACGAGGCGGTGAAGCGGGTCGCAAGCCAGCCTTGGGAACCCTCCGTGCAGTCATTGGTGGCTTTTCCGCAGGTACTGGCGATGATGGCAGCCCGGCCCTCCGATGTGCAGCGGCTGGGTGACGCATTCCTGGCGGATCCGGGACGTCTGATGGATCGCGTTCAGGTCCTGCGCGCGAAGGCCAAGGCAGCCGGCAACCTGAAGAGCACCGAGCAGCAACTCGTGGAACTCCAGACCGACGCCGGAAAGCAGGTGATCGTGATCGTGCCGGCGCAGCCACAGGTCGTTTACGTGCCCGTGTACCAGCCCACGGTCATGTACGGCCCGTGGCCGTATGCCAGCTATCCACCTTACTACTGGCCACCGCCGCCCGCCTACTATCCGGGCGGCGTGTTCGTGGCCGGGGTGGTGTGGGGCGTGGCCATCAGCAGCGCCAGCAACTCGCTATGGGGCGGTTTCAACTGGGGCCGTAACGACATCGACATCAACGTCAACCGCTACAACAACATCAACGTCAACCGGCCCATCACGGTCAACAACAACCGGTTCGAGCACAATGCCCAGCGGCGGCGCGACGTTCCCTACCGCGATGCCCGCAGCCGCGAGCAGTTCGGCCGCAAGACCGACAGCACGATCGACCGCGACGCATTCCGCGGCCGTGACGGCAAGGATGCCGATCGCGCACGCGCCGCCGAAGCCCTGAAGGCGCGCGGCGCCGACCCGGCCGAGGGACGAAGGCAGCTGAAGGGCGCGGATGCGGGTAGCGGATCCGCGCGCGAACTGCGCTCCGATCGTGCCCCCGATCGCAGCCCTGATCGCAGTCCCGATCGCACCCCTGTGCGCGACACCCACGGCGCCCGCGCCGAACCGGTCAGCCAGGGCGCACTGGCCGGCGCGCGCGACGCCGGTGCGGCCCGTGCCAACGCCGAACGCGGCCGCGCGAGCGCAGCGGCAATGCAAGGTGGCCATGGTGGCGGCGCGCGCGCAGCCGGTGCCGGTAGACACCGTTGAAGGCAGGAGCCCCGATGATGACAGGACACCCCACCGGCGACTTGCCCTCGGCAGCGTCGACACCGGTTCGAGCGACCCTTGCGCCTTGGCTGCGCCGGATTGCCCGCGTTGCGGCGCTGGTCTGCCTGCTTGCCGGGCACGGCGCTGCACTGGCGCAGGCACCGTATGCGACGGCCGAGGCGGCGGCCGATGCTCTGATAGAGGCCGTCGCCGCCAACGATCGGACGGCGCTGACGAAGGTGCTGGGAAAAGACGCGCAGACCCTGGTACCGCTCGATCGCATGGATCCCGCCGACGTGCGCGCCTTCGTGGACAAGGCCCGACAGACGCGCTCGGTCAGGATGCTCGATGGCCGCAGGGCCGAATTGTCAGTGGGTGCCGACGACTGGGTGCTGCCGATACCGCTGCTTCAGCGCACCGACGGACGCTGGCAGTTCGACGTGAGCGGTGGCCTGAGAGCCGTCCTGGAACAGCGTATCGGCAACAACGAGCGCTCGGCCATGCGGGCGATGCTGGCCTACCTGGATGCACAGCGCGAGTACGCCACGGTCGACCGGATCGGCAGCGGCGCACTGCAGTATGCGCGCCGCCTGGTCAGCAGCCCGGGCAAGCGCGATGGTCTCATCTGGAGCCCCGATCTCGGCGACGAAAGTCCGCTGGGGCAGGCTTTCCTGCCCAACAGGCCCGGGACGGGCTACCACGGCTACCACTTCCGGATCCTCACCGGACAGGGCCCGCAGGCACCCGGTGGCGCCACCAGCTACCTGATCGGCGACCGGATGGTCAGCGGCTTTGCGCTGATCGCCTGGCCGGTAAGCTACGGCCAATCCGGTGTCATGTCCTTCATCGTGAACCACGATGGCGTGATCTACGAGCGCAACCTGGGGCCCCACGGCGCGAAGATCGCCGCCAGCATCCAGCGTTTCAACCCTGACTCGCGCTGGCGGCAGACTCAGCCGTGACCGGCCAGGCCGGCATGGCCGGCCTGGCGCAAAGCATGAAAGGCGTGGTCTCGGCCGTGCATGGGCAACCGCTCACGGCGCGAGCTTCGCCGCCTTCACGACCTTGCTCCAACGCTCGATGTCCTCGCGAATGATGCGGTCGAACGCCTCGGGCGTGCCGACCTGCGGCTCCAGTCCCAGTCCGGCGAAACGCTCCTTCACATCGGCCGACGCGGTGGCTGTGTGCAGGTCGCGGGCGATCCGCAGGATCAGCGGGCGCGGCGTGCCGGCGGGCGCGGAGATGCCGAACCAGATGTTGACGTCGTAGCCCTTCATCCCCTGCTCGCTGGTGGTCGGCACGTCGGGGAACACGTCGAGCCGCCGGTTGCCAGCGACGGCGAGTGCCTTGATCTTGCCCGCGCGGATCATCCCCTGCGCGGTGACCGGCGTGGTGAAGATGATGCTCACCTGTCCTGCGATCATGTCGGTGATCGCAGGTGCCGCACCCTTGTACGGCACGTGCAGGATGTCGGTGCCCGAGAGCATCTTGAAGTACTCGAGCGCGAGGTGGCTGCTGCCGCCCGCACCCGACGATCCACCGGTAAGCTGGCCCGGCTTCGCCTTCGCGATGGCAATGAGTTCGTTCATGCTCGCGGCCGGGAACGTCGCGCTGGTCAGCAGCATGATCGGCGACCAGCCGAGCAGCGTCACCGAGGCGAAGTCCTCGGGGCGGTAAGGGGTCTTCGCGCGCAGCGCGAAGTTGATCGCATTGGATCCCGGGTTGGTCATCAGCAGCGTGTAGCCGTCGGGACTGGCCCGCGCGACGATCTCCGCGCCGACGAGGCCCCCCGCGCCGCTGCGGTTGTCGATCACCACCTGCTGGCCCCAGGCCTCGGACAGCTTCTGCCCGAGGAGTCGCGCGACGATGTCGTTCGATGCACCGGGCGGATACGGGACGACCAGTCGCACGGCACGTGCCGGAAAGTCGCCGGCCTTCTGCTGGGCGTGCGCGGGAGCGCCAGGCAGCAGCATGCACAGCAGCACGGTGGCCACCGCGGATGTAACCCTCATGTTCTCCTCCCCCGTGTGCGTTCACGACGTTTCGAGCGTCACCGGAAACAGCGATCCGGTTCTTGCGCCCGGGGTTACATGATAGTCGTTGAAGCGGCAGGCCGTCGTGCCGCCACACCGAGTGCGGCCAGGCCGGACATCAACAGCAGGAGCGGCGCAGGGAGCGGAACCACCGGCGTCGGTGCGGCAAAGATCGCCTCGAACACGATCGGTACGAACGGGGGGCCGGGGGGCATGTAGGCAAACTCGACGATGCGCATGGCCGCACCCCAGCCATGCGCGTTGTCGAACGCGACATCCGACAGGGTGAGGCCGGGACTCGAGACGCTGAACTCGAACCGCGGCACCGCGAACGACCCCGGGTACGGAACGACGTTGAAGGTGAATGTGCCGAAGCCGCCGACGTCACCCAGGCTCAGGATGTAGCCAGGCACGCTGAACATCAGGGGCTGTCCGCCTCTGACGTTGAACCACACCCCGGCGACGGCGAAATCCTGCGGGCTCGAGGGCCCGACGCTAGCCGAGAAAAGCACGGTGTCGGCGCCGGTTTCGGTCAAGTTGAGCGAGCCGTAACGGTCGAACCCCGGCAGCAGGGGGACGTTCGCGGTATTCATCACGTAACTCACGCTGTTGGATGCAGCGGGGCTCGATGCGAAACCTGCCATCGCGACGCACAGGCAACCGGTCAATCGGACTGCGGATCGCATCATGGCGTTCTCCCCAGGGGCGGAACATGAGACCGGATGATCGGCCTCGTGGTGCCCTGGCGTATCGACATGCATCAACCATGCCCCATCCAACAGGAGGCGAGCGACCGCACGGCAGACGGGCTCGATCGATGCGTCGCCCACGAGGTCTGACGCGCCGTTTGGATCAGGACGCACTGTGTGCGTCCCGGCTGACGCCCGACCCATGATCTTGCGGACCCCATCTGGAGATCTACGAGATGCGATGCAAACCTCTGCTGACCAGCGCCCTGTCGATTGCGGGCGCCGTCGTCGCTGTATTGAGCGGCGCCGCCAGCGCCGCCACCGTCACCTTCACTACCAATAACCCCGGCACTGGCTTCGGTGGTACGAGCCTGACGTTGAACAGTTCATCGGGCGCCGCTGCCACGCTGACCTACGCTGCCGCGCCGACCGCCACCGTCGGAACCCCCTCGAACGTGAACTACGGAATCTTCACGCTCGCGTGCGTCGGCTGCTCAACCCAGGATCTGGGCACTGGCGCCACGTTCAATGCGTTCACTTTCGACCTGGTCATTCAGGACCTCAACGAAGGCGGAACGGGCAAGTTCGTCGGATCATCCGCCGGCGGAACGATCTTCAGCGATGTCAGCCCCATCATGCTGAGTTGGGCGCCGACCTCCATCGGGCCGGGCACCAACGGCACGTTGAGCGGTACCTTTGGCGTGTCCGTTTTCAGCCTGAACGGGTTAACCGGCATCGTCGCGCCGAACTCGGGTTTCATGCTCGGACAGACGACGGTCGAGGGCGTGGTCGTTGAAAACATCCCGGTGCCCGGCAGTGCGCTGCTGACTGCCAGCGGGCTGGCGCTGTTCGGCCTGCTGCGCAGGAAGCGTCCCAGCGCCTAGTCGCGGGAGTGACTGACCGCGGGTTGCACGCCCGCGGCCATGTCGCCTTGTCCGTGGACCTCGCCGACTTCTGCGGCCGGTATCACATGATGGTCATTCAGGCGATAGGTGGTCGCCGACGAATCAAGCGTTCCCCGTGCCGGACCGCAGGGCATCCACGCCGATCTCGCCAAGGCGCAGGAAGAGCTCTCGGGTATTCGGCAGGTGATGGCGCAGCGGCGCGAGGAGCTCGTGCTGACCGATGTCCGCGCGCCGATGGACGGGGTGGTGCGCAACGTGCGCCTCACGACGATCGGCGGGGTCGTGCGCCGTCACCTGCCGGCGACGGTCAAGCTCGACGCGTTCGACTACGCGATCTACGGCGTGTTCCACGGGCAGGCGAGCGGCTGGAGATCCAGCCCGGGATGACCGGCACCGTCGAGATCAAGACCGGGGAGCGGACGATCTGGGAGTTTCTCACCAAGCCGATCACCCGGACGCTGCACGAGTCGCTGCGCGAGAGGTAGCGCCGCCCGCAGCGCCTGCCGGGAGCCCATCGGCCGTGTGGGCGGCTGAACTTGAATCAGCCGGAGTGTCCGTGCCAAACTCCACGCGGAAAACGCATGATATTGCCGTATTGTGCGGATCAAGCACGGAAGAGGCTGGAGGGCACCAGCCTCGGGTCGCGCCGGTGTCGTCAGCGGCGAATGCCGGGTCGATGTCCGGGGAAGGCCTGCCGCTCAACGGATCGTGGGGTTTCCAGATGACGGTTTGTTTCAGATGTCTTGCTCTGCTCCTGCTCGGGATGCCCGGCGCAGTCGGGGCGACCGGCTGGTTCGTCAACCAGCAGAGCGTTCTGGCGATCGGGCGGGCTGGTGCCGGCACGGTGGTCGACACGGCCGATCCAGCCGCCGCATACTTCAACCCCGCTGCGCTTCTGTCGCCCGGTACGAATTACGGGAGCGGCACCGAGTGGTCCCTGGGGGCGCAGGTGCTGACGCCTCGGGCCTCGTTGCGCGACCTGGGGTCGACCGCGAGGAGCCCGGGCACGGGTCTTGTCGCTCAGCCCTATCCGGGCACGGGCTTCGACAACCCCACCGACCCGACCCCGGTGCCGAACCTGTTCGTGGTGCACCGCCTTTCCGACGGACGGACCGCACTGGCAGCGGGGCTCACCTCTGCGTTCGGGCTGTCCTCGACCTTCAGCCCCGAGTGGTTCGGACGCTACGATTCCACCCGCGTGTCGCTCGAGACCGTGAACCTGACCGTCTCGGCGGCGCGTCTGCTGACCGATACCCTGTCGATCGGTGGCGGCATCGACTGGCAGCATGCGCAATCGGATCTCCAGTCCGCGCTGCCGGATCCATTCGCCGTTGTGCCGACCGCGTCCACGGATGGCAGCACCCGCCTGCGCGGAAGCGGCTCGGGTGTCGGCATGCACTTCGGGGTGAGTTGGGCGGCCACGCCTGCGCTGAGGGTGGGCGCACATTACCGCTCGGGGATGGACATCGCGATCAGCGGCACGAATACCATACAGGGCCTCACCGGGCTGCTGGCGGGCGCGAACGGTACGGTGGGCGCGACCACCGAGCTGCGGATGCCGGCGATGGCTGGCCTCGGCGTGGCCTGGACGGCCAGCCAGTCCCTCACCGTTTTCGCGCAGCTGGATACGTACGGCTGGGGCCGGTTCGGCGATCTTCGCGTGCGGCTCGCCGACGGCAGTGCCGACCTCGTGCGCCCGAGCGGCTACCGGGACGCCTCCGCTGTATCGTTGGGACTGCAGTGGCAGCGCAGCGAGTCGCTCGTGCTGCGGGCGGGCGTGCGGCGCGAGCAGACGCCGACCACCGACGGGTTGCGCGACACCACCTTCCCCGACGGTGCGCGCACGTGGCTCACCGCCGGAGCGAGCCTGCGCGCAGGCGCCCGTTCGACGATCGATCTGGCGCTCAAGCACGCGATGTTCGAGGATGGCCGCATCGACCTGTCGCGCAGCTTCTACGGCGGCACGCCGCTGGCCACGACCGTACAGATGTCGGGCGTCGCACGCAGCCCTTCGGTGACCACGATCGGCGTCGCCTGGCGCCTGCGGTTGTGAGCTGCTGACCCTCGCACCCCTGGAGACGAAGATGGCCAAGGAACGTATCGTGGTACTGGGTGGCGGCTGCGCGGCCATGGCCACCGTGTTCGCCCTGACCGATCGATCCGGCTGGCAGGATCGCTACGAAATAACGGTCTACCAGCCCGGCTCGCGGCTGGGCGGCAAGGGGGCTGCCGGGCGCAACGAGGCTCGGGGCGACCGGATCGAGGAGCACGGCCTGCACCTGTGGAGCGGCTTCTACGAGAACGCGTTCTGGATGATGCGCAAGGCCTTCGCCGAACTCGATCGGCCGCCGTCGGCCCCGATAGCGACCCTGCACACCGCGTTCAAGCCGCGTCACTTCGCCGGCCTCGGCAGCGAGTTGCGTGGCGACGCAATATTCTGGAACGGCTACCTGCCGCAGGATCCCGGACAGCCCGGGGACTTTATCCCGGACGATTACGCATCCCCGGGTCCGGACGTCCGCAGCCCATGGGAGCTGTTCTGCGAGATCGTTCCGTGGTCGCTGCGCTACCTTCAGACCCACGCGAGCGTGACCGATGCCGGCAAGCCGGCCGGCCAGTCGGTCGGTGAGTGGATGTTCGACCACGCCACCGGCGGCGAACGCGCTCCGCTGTCGGTCTGGCTGTCGCGGATCGGGCTCGGCTTCCTCGCCTGGCGCGTGATGCGCGCCTTCGTCGCGGCCCGGCGGGCCCACGATGCACTTGCGGCGCGCGATCGGCGGGTGACCACGGCCGATGCGCGCGCGCGGTTTCGCGCGCTCGCCGATCGGCTGCGCCTGGTGCAGCGGTGGATACAGCGACAACTGGCCGATGCTGGCGTGTCCACGTCGCCGCTGGGGCAACTGCTGGGCCAGGCGGAATTGCTGTGCACCATGATGATCGGAATGCTCGCCGACGGCGTGATGGAGGAGGGCTTCGACCGGATTGACGCGTGGGAGCTGTCCGTGTGGCTTCGGCACCACGGGGCCAGCGACGCAGCGCTGGATCACCCGACACTCAGGTCGGCCTACAGCTACGTGTTCGCCTTCGAGCAGGGCGACACCCGGCGGCCCAATCTGGCCGCCGGCGTCGCAGTGCGCATGTTGCTGCGGCTCGTGCTCTGCTCCCGAGGCGCGGTGTTCTGGGAGATGCGCGCCGGCATGGGTGACACCATCTTCGCGCCACTCTACGAGGTACTCCGGCGCCGCGGCGTGCGCTTCCGCTTCTTCCACCGGGCGCTCGAACTCAAGACGCGTGCCGGCCGCCAGGTCGACGAGATCCTGATCGGTCGCCAGGCGACCATCGTCGGCGGGCAGGAGTACCAGCCGCTCAGGGACTACCGCGGGGTGCCCGGGTGGCCCTCGCTGCCCGACTGGGCGCAACTCGCCGAGGGCGAGGCAATGCGTTCGCACTTCGCCGACCGTACCTTCGACCTCGAGTCGGCCTATACCGACTGGCCGGACGTCGAGACCCTCACCTTGCGCGCGGGCCATGACTTCGATCGAGTGGTGCTCGGGGTTCCGGTGGGGGCTCTGGCGTACCTGTGCCCGACCCTGTGCGCGGCGAATACCCGCTTCCGGGACATGGTGGCTGGCATCGCGACCGTGAGGACCCAGGCCGCGCAACTGTGGGTCGATCGCACGCTCGAGCAGCTGGGCTGGCACCTGCCGTCGCCGGTGGTCAGCGCCTACGGCGAGCCGTTCGACACCTGGGCCGACCTTACGGAGCTGCTCGAGCGCGAGAACTGGGGGGCGCGTGGCTACGGCGATGGCCGTGAGCCGCGGAGCCTCGCCTATTTCTGCGGCGTGATGGCCGATGACGCGCGCGGGCTGCTGCCCCCGGGCGAGGGGGTTCCCGCCGACTACAGCGAGCGGGCGCTCGACGAGGCCCGGCGCTGCGCGCGCGACTGGTTCGTGCAGCACACGGGCGAACTGTGGCCGAAGGGTACCTATCCGGGGACGCAGGCGCTCGACCACCGGCTGCTGCACGCGCCGCCAGGCACGCCCGAGGAGAAACGCCTCGAGCACCAGTGGTTCTCCGCCAATGTCGATCCGAGCGCCCGCTACGTCCAGTCGCGCGCGGACACGACCCGCCTGCGTCTTCGCGCCGATGAGTCCGGCTTCGACAACCTGTTGCTGTCGGGTGACTGGACGCTCAACGGTCTGAATTACGGGTGTGTCGAGTCGGCGGTGCTCGGCGGGCTGCAGGCCGCGCGCGCGATCGGCGGCTATCCGGCCCGGTTGTTCGGGGAGACGGATTTTCCGCCGACCTCCCCGTTCGCTCGGGTGCAACCCGGCGCGGTGCGCCGCGGTGCCGCCAATCCGCCGCCACCGCCCTGGCGCTGTCGCGAGGGCCGCGCGTTCCTGTTCTACCTGCAGGGCGAGATGACCGCGCTGCAGGCGCTCTGCGACCGATCGCTCAACGACCCGAGCGGCCGCCAGTTCCGGTTCGAGCCGCTGTCGGACCTGGTCGTGCTCACCTTCCAGTCGCTGCGCGGGATGCATTCCGTGCCGCGTCCGCAGGAGGGCGAGTTCGACTACGACGAGGCCGCCTTCTGGGTACCGGTGCGCGAACGGCGCTCCGGCATCGAGTGCGCGATGCTGATTCCCTACATCTTCGCTGGCAGTGGCATGGCGGTGGCGGCGGGACGCGAGCACTACGGCTATCCGAAAGAGGTGGCGGATCTGCACGTGCCCTCGGGCGTGGAAGAGCCGGATCGGTTATCCGTTCGGTTGCCCGCCCGAGAGGTCGCGGGAGGCGGATTCCAGCCGACCGAAGTGGTCGTCTGCGAGCGGGGAGACCCTCTGACGCGACCCTCTGCCCTGGAGCGACTGTCCAGACTGGCGACCCGCCCAGGCGCGCGTTCGAGGACGGCGCTCGCCTTCCTCCATGCGGCGCTTTCCGAGCAGCTCGATTTCGTGTTCCTGAGGCAGGTACCGGCACTGTCCGGCGATCCGGCCTCGTCGCTCAGTCACCTCGTCCTCGCGCGGGCGGCGCCGTTCAATGTGCCCTTGCGCAGCTGGTCGTTCCTGCCGGACAGCTACGTGGTCCGCTTCGCCGGGGTAGCCAGCCACCCGATCGCGACCGATCTGGGGCTTGTCCTCGAGGCTGGTGGCGCGGCGCGCGCGCTCGCCGCCGCGCGTTGCGACCTCGACTTCGTCCTGCAGCCGGGCGTCATGCTGCGTGGCTGACGGCAAGGGCCTGTCGGCACGCCCCCGACCCCCATGGTGAGCAGGATCTTTCCGACGGCCGGCGCGGTTGCCCTGGCTGGTCGCGACATCGAGCAGCGGGTGTTTGCCGAGTGCCTCGGGCACCTCAGGCCAGGAGAGCGGACGCAGCGACTCGCGGTGCACGGCGAGCCCGGGCTGGGCAAGACCCGCCTGCTGGAGGCGTTCCGTTCGCGCTGCGCGGCGAATGCTCTGGGCTGGTTCGGCACCACTGCCGCGGAGGCCGATCGCCACGTGCCCTACCGGGTCTGGCGCAGCCTGGTCGCGGGAATGCTGCCCGCCCTGGCGGCGCGTTGGCACCAGACGGTCTCGCAGGCCGCCGGCCCACGGTCTGAGGGCCGGCTGCTTCAGGCGCTGTTCGATGGGGGCGAGGACGCAGCCCGTCAGCGGGAGCTACTGCCGGTACTCGGCGACCTGCTGGTCACCGGTCTGCCCGAGACCGCGCGCAGCGAGGCGCTCTCACCGGAAGGACGCGCCGACGCGTTGGCCGATCTGGTCGGCGACCTGGTCGGGCGGGCGGCGGGCGAGACCGGGCTCGTGCTGGCGATCGACGACGCGCACTGGATGGATTCCGCATCCTGGCGCCTGCTGGAGCGGGTCCGCACGCGCACCTCCGGACTGCTGGTGGTGCTGGGTCTGCAGACACTCACCACGGCTTCGGACCGGTTGCTGCGCGACGAGGGCACGATCAATCGCGTGCTCGGTCCGCTCGGGGAGGCGGACCTCGGGCGACTGCTCGGACCGGTGCTCGGCAACGTGCCACCCTCCCAGGCGTTACGCGAGGCCATCGGCGAGGCGTCCTCGGGTTTTCCGTTGCACGCGGTCGAGCTGCTGCGGCTGCTCCTCGAGCGCGGGCAGATCGTCGTGCGCGATGGCCACGCCTGCCTCGCGGCGGGTAACCGCCTCGACCCGCTGCTCGGCGTGAGCCGCGCGGACGACCTGAACGGTCTGCTGGCTGCGCGACTGCAGCGACTGTCGGCCCCAGAGTGCGACCTTCTCCTCGCGGCCAGCGTCGCGCATGGCCCGTTCACGGCGCAGTGGCTCGCCCTGGTGGGTGGGACAGACGCTGCGGCGGTGGATGCGTCGCTCGCCGCCTGCGTCGAGCGTGCCCTCATCGAGCCCGAGGCTGGCGGAATGACCTACCGGTTTCGTCATGGCTATCTTCGCCGGGCCGTGGTCGCCGCGGCCGATCCGGCCCGGTATCGCGCGCTGCACGCGGCGGCTGCCTCCGTCGCGGAGGCAAGCGCGCGCGCCGGCGACGATACGGTAGCCGCGCGGATCGCCGATCACTGGCGCTGCGCTGGCGAGGCGTGGCGTGCGGTGGACTGGCTGCGTACCGCGGGTCGCGAGGCGATGCAGCGGTATGCGCACGCCGAAGCGGTCGTCCATCTCGGTGAGGCCGTCGAATGGCTGGAGTCCGACGGCGGCACCTTCCCCGGCGTCGATCGCGACCGCGTCGATCAAGCGCGGGTCGAGTGCCTGCGCCTTCGTGGCTACAGCGAGCTGCAACTGGGCGACCTCGCGGGCGCGCAGCGCGACCTGAGCGCAGCGCTCGACCTCGCGGGCCACCGCGTGCCGCAGTCCCGCAGCTGGCGACTCGCCTCGGCGGTGCGCGATGCTGCGGTGTTCGGCTTGCGTCTGCCGTCGGTCGGCCGGCGTAGCCGGGCGGCGAGCGTCAAGGAGCGCGACATCGCTGTCGCCCTGATCCGCCTCTCGAACACCGCCTACCTGCGCGTGGATACGCCACTGATGACCTGGGCGACCCTGCGTTGCCTGCGCGTGGTCGGACGGTCCTCCCCGGGGCGCGAGTCGGCCATCATCGACGCAGCGATCGCCACCGGCTGCGGCGCGCTCGGCCTGCAACAGGCTGCGCTGCGCCGCGCCGAGCGCGCGATCGAGGCGGCCCGGCGCGGCGGCGATCCGGCCACGCTCGTGCAGGTGCTCCTGTTCTCCGCGATGTACCGCGCCAATGCCTCCGGAGGCGAGCGCGCGGTGGTCGACGCCCTGGAGGCCTACCGCCTTGCGCGCCGCGTCGGGGATGGCCGTTGGGCATCGGTAGCCGCGCTCATGCTGGGCCTGCTGCGCAGTCGTGCCGGGGCCCAGGAGGCGGGGCGCCGCTGGTATGAACGCCTGTGCCGGATCGCACAGGAGCGCACGGATGCGCAGAGCCTGGGCTGGGGCCAGCTGGGGCTCGCACGCGCAGCCTGGGCTCGTGGCGATGTGCGCGAAGCCCGCCGTCACCTCGAGGGCGTGCCGGTTCCGGCACACGACGGGCTCGCCGACATCGAACGGGCTGGGTTGCTCTCGGCGGTAATGCTCGCAGAGGCTGACCCGGGCGCGGGCGAGACGGCGAGCCTCGCGCTGCAGATGCTTCGCGATAGGCTTCCGGTGAGCTTCTCCGTTCTCGGCGGTGCGCGGGCGGCGCTCGACACCCGCGTCGCGCTTGCTGCGGTCGCCTCGGCGGAGGCCGCGGCGACCCCGATGCGTGAATCCCGCTTGCGGCGGCGAGATGCGCTCGCGCAGGCGCGCCACGCGCTCGACGCCTTTGCCCGATTTGCCCGCCATGTGCAGGTGGCGCGGCCGGCGCTGTTGATCGCTCGCGGGCGGCTCGAGGCGCTGGCGGGACGGTCAGGACGCGCCCGTGCGCTGTGGAGCGCGGCAGCGCGCGACGCCGAACGACTTGTCCTGCCGGTGGATCGCGAGCTTGCGCGATCACTGATCGACGAGAGCGAAGGCGGGGTACGAAGCGGCGCCGCTTCGCGCTGAGAAAGACCTCAGCCCTCTGAGCTGACCGACGCAGGCGGCCGCGGTTTGCGCGCAGTCGAACTGCGCACGTAATCGATGAACAGGTTGGGCGGCATCGCCGGCGCGTACAGGAATCCCTGTCCGGTATCGCAGCCCCGGTCGGCGAGGAACCGCTCGGCGGTCTGCTCCTCGATGCCTTCGGCCACGACCTCCAGGCCCAGGGTGTGCGCAAGCCGGATCATGGCCTCGACCAGAGGAGCCGATCGGCTGCCTTCGGCGAGGTTGCGGACGAAGACCTGGTCGATCTTCAACTCGTCCACGGGAAGGTCGCGAAGATAGGCCAGGGAGGAATATCCCGTGCCGAAGTCATCGATCGACTGCCACACTCCGAGCGAGCGAAGCGCATGCGCGGTACGCATCAGGTGCTGCGGATCGTCGGCGAAGGAGGATTCGGTCAGCTCGACCACGATCTGCGCGGGCGGAAGGCCTGACTCGTCGAGCAGCCGGCGCAGCAACTCGAGCGTATCGGGATCGGTGAGGTTGCGCGCCGACAGATTCACCGAGCAGCGCAGCTGTAGGCCACGACCGTGGAATGACGTGGCTGCATCGAAGAAACGGCGCAGGACGAGATCGGACAGCGGCTTGATCAGTCCCGACTGCTCTGCCACCGGGATGAATTCGCCCGGCGAGACGAAGGTGCCGTCGGCGCGTGGCCAGCGCGCCAGCGCCTCTGCACCGACCACGCGGCCGGTCTGCAGGCAGTGCTGCGGCTGGAACCATACCTCCAGTGCATCGCGCGCCAGGGCCTCGCGCAGCTCCCCGAACAGGCGGGTGCTGCGGTGGAAGGCCTGGTCGAGCTTGTCGTCGTAGCGCCACAGGCTGACCCGGCGCGCGCGCGCCTGCATCATCGCCTGTTCGGCGCGGCGCAGGAGGTCGTCAGCGCTGGTCGCATGCTCGGGAAAGACCGCGCAGCCCACGATGTGGTCTAAGTGCACCGGCAGCCCGTCGATGGTGAAACTGAGCGAGATGCCGTGCAACGCGGTCATCACCCGCTCGGGGGTCGCCGGATCGCGCTCTGCACGCTGGAAGGCGACGAATTCGTCGGCGCGAGTGCGGCCCAGAACGCCGTCGGCATCGAGGTGCAGCGCGAGCGCGCCGGCGATGTGGCGCGCGAGGCGATCGCCGGCCTCCTCGCCGATCACGTTGAGCGTCTCGGGGAACCGCTCCACGCGCAGGCTGATGGCGATGACCACCTCCCGCGCCGGGTCGCAGGCGGCGAGGGTGTCCTCCAGCGACTGCAACAGACCGGCCCGGTTGGGCAGCGCGGTGACGGCATCGCGGGTGGCGAGATACTGCAGCTCCTCGAGGTAGGCGCGTGCTTTCTCCGTATTCTCGGCCACGCGCTGCTCGAGCTGCTGGGCGAAGCGAACCCGCGCCAGGTTGAACGCTGCGGCCACCAGCGTGGCAAACAGCAGGGCGCCTGCCATCTGCCCCTTGTACATGTCGGAGTACGGCCATGCCGCTGGAATCGCATCGCCTGCTGCGAGCAGCAGAACACAACTGGAGAGCCAGGCGAGGCTGATCAGCCAGGCGGTGCCGTGCGGCTTGAGGAAGAACGCCAGGTAGGGGTAAGCGAATATCCACAACGCCCCGCTGCCCTCTATGCCGCCGAACACTACCAGTGCGCAGGAGATGCTGCCCCCCCAGACGAGCGTGATCGACTCCGCCCAGGCAAGCGCGCGCTCGCCGCGGCGCAGCAGCCAGAGCGCCGAAAGCAGCAGCAGGCTCGCCAGCGCCTCGACCGCGGCCAGCACGATAAAGCCGGTGTACAGGTTGAAGAGAGCGAAGCCCAGCGACAGGGGCAACCCGAACGCGACGGCCGTGAGCAGGTGCTGCCGCCGCTCGGCTGGGCGCTGCAGGCTTGCACCGCGCAGGCCCAGCAGGTGCAGCACAAGGTCGCTCGCGCTGCGGGCCAGCATCAGGATCGGCGAGGCTGGTTCGCGCATGGACGAGGTGGGAAAGCGCTCAGTCGAGTCGGAGTGAGGGGAACCGGATCATCGCGTGGCGGAGACGCGCTCCGCTGGAGTCTACGGTATCGCGTGTGGCGCTGTCACAGACGCGCGGTGATGTCCATCGGTCCGCGCGGCATCATGCGCACCCGTTGCGACTCGCGCCACCTGTCGCCGCCGCACCCCACAGCAGGCCTGACGCTGGCGTTACACTTGTCGCCACACACCACGGACGACATCGAGATGGCAGACGAAAAACCCCGCGGCATGAAGAAGGGCCTGACCGCCTATGGCGACCAGGGCTTCTCGCTGTTCCTGCGCAAGGCCTTCATCAAGGCGATGGGCTATACCGAAGATTCGCTGAGCCGGCCGATCATCGGCATCACGAACACCTTCTCCGGCTACAACGCCTGCCACCGCAACGTGCCCGACCTGATCGAGGGCATCAAGCGCGGCGTGATGCTCGCCGGTGGCCTGCCGATCGAGTTCCCGGTGGTCTCGCTGCACGAATCGTTCGCGCACCCGACCAGCATGTACCTGCGCAACCTGATGGCGATCGACACGGAAGAGATGATCCGCGCGCAGCCGATGGACGCCTGCGTGCTGATCGGTGGCTGCGACAAGACGGTGCCGGCGCTGCTGATGGGCGCGGCCAGCGCAAACGTACCCTCGGTGCTGATGGTGACCGGCCCGATGATGACCGGCGACCACAAGGGCGAGCGACTGGGCGCCTGCACTGATTGCCGCCGCTTCTGGGGCAAGTACCGTGGCAAGGAGATCGATGCTCGCGAGATCGGCGAGATCGAGGAGAAGCTCTGCCCGACCGCCGGTACCTGCATGGTGATGGGCACGGCGAGCACGATGGCCTGCTGCGCCGAGGCGATGGGCATGATGATCCCGGGCGGGGCGGCGATCCCGGCGGTGATGGCCGACCGTATCCGAAATGCCGAAGAGACCGGTGCGCGGGCGGTGGCGATCGCAGCCGAGGGACTCACGCCGGACAAGGTGATGACCGAGGCCGCGTTCGAGAATGCGCTGACGATGCTGCTCGCGGTCGGTGGTTCGACCAATGCGTTGATCCACATGGCCGCGATCGCGGCACGGCTCGGCTTCGAACTCGACCTCGACGGTTTCGACCGCATGGGACGCAAGACGCCGGTGCTGGTCGACCTGAAGCCGACCGGGCAGGGTTACATGGAAGACCTGTACCGAGCCGGTGGCGCGACGACGATCATGCGCCAGTTGAAGCCGCTGCTGAACCTGGATGCATTGACGGTCACCGGCCGCACGCTGGGCGAGAACCTCGATGCCGCGCCGCCCGGATGGGACCAGAAGGTGGTCCATGCGTTCGACGATCCCGTCTACAAGGACGGCGCGATGGTCGTGCTGCGCGGCAACCTCGCGCCCAACGGCGCGATCATCAAGCAGTGCGCCGCTTCGCAGCCGCTGCTGCAGCACGAGGGCAGGGCGGTGGTGTTCTCGTCGCTGGCCGACCTGGCCGAGCGTATCGACGACCCGGCGCTGGACGTGGCGGCCGATGACATCCTGGTCCTGCAGAACTCGGGTCCGAAGGGCGTGCCCGGCATGCCCGAGTCCGGCTACCTGCCGATCCCGAAGAAGCTCGCGGAGCAGGGCGTGAAGGACATGGTGCGCGTGTCCGATGCGCGGATGAGCGGCACTGCCTTCGGCACCATCGTGCTGCATGTGTCGCCGGAGTCGGCGGTGGGTGGACCGCTGGCGCTGGTGCGCAATGGCGATCGCATCCGGCTGGATACCGCGGGGCGGCGCATCGACGTGCTGGTCAGCGACGAGGAACTGGCAACGCGTCGTGCCGCCTGGGTTGCGCCGGAGCCGAAGCCGGAGGACCGGCGCGGCTATCGCAAGCTGTACATGGAAGACATCGAGCAGGCGGAGCGCGGCGTGGATTTCGCGTTCATGCGGGCGCCGACGCGGGGGGTGGTGCCGCGCGCGTGAAATGAGGTCGGCATGCCCCGACTTGTCACTGCAGGGTGGCGGTGTTACCTTCGTAACACCTGAGGTGACGGAGGCATGCATGTCGACGACCAGCACATCCATCAAGTTGCCCGGCGCGTTGAAGGCGCGCGTGGCGGAGTTGTCGCAGCTCGAAGGCAAGAGCGTCCATGCATGGCTCGTCGAGGCGGTCGGGCAGCAGGTGGCGCGCGCCGAGATGCGCGAGTCGTTCATTGCAGAGGCTCAGGCTGCGGCCGATGAGATCGATGCAGGGGCCGCGGTCTACGCAGCCGAAGAAGTCCATGCATACCTCGTATCCCGCCTATCCGGCGGGCGCATCAAGCGCCCTCGGCCGCTTGCGGGCCGCTGATCGCGCATCGATTCCCGCACGCTGTCGATGTCCTCGAAGCGATCGATACGGCTGGCCGAAGGCAGGTTCTCGATCGTCTATTCCAGGCATGCGCTGAGCGGTGTCGATCGGATATTCGATTTCCTCTCTGCATCCGATGACGCAGCCGCGCGGCGTGCGATCCAGTCCATCGTGTCGGGCGTGGCCGTGCTCGCCGAACATCCGTTGGTCGGTCGGCCAGTGAGCGATGCACTTCGCGCGCTGGTCGTATCGTTCGGCAACAGCGGGTATGTCGTGCTTTACCGGGTTCGCCCCAGGCTTCTGCGGGTCGAGGTGTTGTCGGTCAGGCACCAGCGGGAAGCGGGGTTCAGCTGAACCTTCGCGGCAGCGCCGCAAGGGCTCCGTGGCGCAAGGCCCGCTCGTCAGCCCACCGCCTTCATCCGCACGTCGATCGTCCCCAGCAGCTCATGCCATGACTTCACGAAGGCCGCCGCACCATCCTGCTGCAGCTTCAATGCCAGCGCGTCGAGGTCCACGCCGGCGGCCTTGATCGCAGCCAGCGTCGCCGCCGGTTCGCCATCGCGGCCAGCACCGATCGCAGCGCTGACCTTGCCGTGGTCGGCGAACGCCAGCAACGTCTTTTCGGGCATCGTATTCACCGTGTCGGCTGCGGCCAGCGCCTCGATGTAGAGCGTGTCCGGTGCCGCCGGGTCCTTGGTGCCGGTGCTGGCCCAGAGCAGCCGCTGCGGCCGGGCGCCGGCAGCCATCACCCGTTTCCAGGCGGCCGAGGCGAGCAGGCCGCGATACGCGAGGTAGGCCTGCTGGCCGATCGCGATGCCCAGGCGGTTGTTCAGCGTCGCGGGGACCTTGCCGACGACCGCGGCATCCCAGCGGCTGATGAACAGCGAGGCGACCGAATCGACGCGCGGATCGAGCCCGGCGTCGATCCGGCGTTCGATGCCGCGCAGCCAGGCATCTGCCGCCGCCTCGTACTGGGCGCACGAGAACAGCAGCGTCACGTTCACCGGCACGCCGGCGAAGATCGCTTCCTCGATCGCAGGCAGGCCTTCCGGCGTGCCCGGGATCTTCACGAACAGGTTGGGCCGCTCGGCTTGCTTGTGGATCTGCAGGGCCTCGGCGATCGTGCCGGCGGTGTCGCTCGCGAGCAACGGTGAGACTTCCATCGACACCCAGCCATCGACGCCCGCCGTGCGGTCGAACTCGGGACGGAACAGGTCGGCCGCACGGCGCAGGTCTTCCAGTGCCAGTTCGACGAACAGTGCCTCGTTGGTCAGGCCGGCCTTCGTCTTCGCGGCGATGCCTGAGTCGTAGGCCTTGCTGCCGCCGATCGCCCCCGCGAAGATGGTCGGGTTCGAGGTCAGGCCGGTTACCGACAACTCGGCGATGTAGCGCGCGAGCGTACCGTTATCGAGCAGGTCGCGGGTGATGTTGTCCAGCCAGAGGCTCTGGCCGAGGTCGTGCAGGGCGCGGGTGGGGGTCTTGGCGTTCATGGAATTGGTAGTGGTGGCACGGTAGTGGTAGCACTGAAGTGCCCCATGGTAGCCCCGCCCTGTGACAAGTTGCAGCGGGCCATCCCGTGGCGCGCCCCCGCTCGCCCCTACAGCACGCCCGACAGGCCGCCGTCCACGTTGACGCAGGTGCCGGTGATGTAGCCGGCTGCATCGGAAACCAGGAAGGTGATCGCGTTGCCCATGTCCTCCGGCTCGCCCATGCGCTGCAGCGGCACCGACTTGGCGTTGCGTGCGAAATGCTCCTCGACGGTCAGGTTGGTGCGCTTCGCACTGCGCGCCTGCTGCGGCGTCTTGATCTTGCCGACGCAGACCACGTTGACACGGATGTTGTGCGGGCCGAGTTCTTTCGACAGCGCCTTGGCCAGGGTAGCGCCGGCCTGCCGGCTCACCACCGTCGGCAACTGGTTCGGGCCCGGCGTGGCCGCGGCGGCCATCGTCAGGTTGATGATCGAACCGGATTTCTGCGCCTTCATGTACGGCAGTACCAGCCGGATCAGGCGCATCGGCGCGAACAGCTTGACCGACACGTCTTCCTGCCAGCGCGCCTCGTCGACGTCGTCGAACGACAGCTGGCCCGAGCCGCCGGCGTTGTTGACCAGAATGTCGATCTTCCCGAAGGTGTCGTGGACCTGCTTCACCCACTGCTGCATCTGCTCGGCGTTCGTCGCGTCGCCCTGGAAGGCGAGCACGGTGGCGCCGGTGGCGAGCAGTTCCTTTTCGACTGCGGCCAGCGGCTCGGCGCGGCGTGCGCATACTGAGACGATCGCGCCTTCCTTGGCGAGACAGAGTGCAGTAGCGCGGCCGATGCCTTCGCTGCCGCCGGTGATCAGGGCAACCTTGCCTTTGAGTCCGAGTTCCATGGCGTTCTTTCAGGGTGTGTGGGGCGTCGGGGGGATTCTAACGCGGGGGCACATGGGTTCAGGCAAGCGTGACCTGCACGGATCACATCATCTCGTGCAGTTCCTTGATCTTGGCCAGTGGTGCGCCGATCTCGCGCAGTACGTTCTCCGGTGCCGATGGCATCATGTTGTCTGGATGGAGGTGCTTGGGCTTGCCATGCCACTGCACGTAGCCGCCGACCCAGCGCGAACGTTGCACGACCTTGCTGCCGAAGTTGCGCCGGCGTACGTCGTACGTCGCCAGCGCCCCCGCCACGTCGCCCGGCGCCGCATCGAGCTGGTTCACGAGATCCAGCGCATCGAGCGCAGCCTTGCTCACTCCGGCGCCGATGTGCGGGCGTGCGACGAAGGCGGCATCGCCGAGCAGGGCGACCCGGCCCTTCGCGATGGTCGTCGATTCGAGGTCGTAGATCGCCTGGAAGAACGGCTGCTCGGTCAGTTCGAAAGCCTCGGCTATCTGTGGTGCCAGCACTTCGTGTGCGGTCTTCTTGATCGAGCGGATGACTTCGGGACGGATCAGGGGCGGTGCGATCGACTGGCCATGGCAGCGGCCGGTGGCGTCGCTACACAGGTCGGGCAACTGGCTGTGTTCGTCGGTCGGGCGGTACCAGACGAAGTTGTAGCCGCGATGGCCGGGGCGCACGTCGTCGCCCTTTCCAGGCACCGGATAGGCCAGCATCATCTCGCCTTCGGGCAGGCCGAAGGCATAGTTGGGCATGAGCTGCGCATGCAACGCCGGGGGCATCGCGCTTTCCTGCATCACGCCGCGCCAGGCGATGTAGCCGACGTATACCGGCTGCGCTGTCGGTTGCCAGATCGAGCGCAGCGTCGAGCGGATTCCGTCGGCGCCGATCAGCAGGTCGCATTCGTCGCGGCTGCCGTCGGACAGTTCGACCACCACCCGATCGGCATGCTCGGTGAAGGCCTTGAGTGCCGTTCCCGGGCGGTAGCAGCGGTCGGGCAGCATCGCTTTCAGCGGACGGTAGACGCGCGCCCAGGCGCTCATGACCTGCGGCACGGTCAGTTCGTACACCAGCGAACCGTCCAGCGCGAGGCACATGCGGCGGTTGACCGCGACGCCGATCGTCTGGTCGATGGTGATGCCCAGTTCGCGCATCACGGCGAACAGCTCTTCATGGGTGCCGATGCCGGCGCCGCGGGTAGCGAGGTCGTCGCTCGCGCGTTCGTACACCTTCACGTCCCAGCCGCGGGCGAGCAGCAGGTTGGCGGCGAACAGCCCGCCGAGCGAACCGCCGATGACGATCGCGCGGCCCTTGCCTTTGGTGGGTTCCATCAGGACTGTCCTTCCCCGAGCAGTTCGAGCGCGTTCAGTCCGTGGATCAGGTCGCGCTGCTGGTTGGTGGGCCCGGCAAGCTGTTCCAGCATCCCGGGCGGATTCTCTTCGCCCCTGTCGCAGGGCGCATCAGTGCCTACCAACAATCGATCGGCGCCGACCTCGATGTCGTATGCGCGTGGCCGTGCGGCGATCGCATCCACCAGAGGCTTCGGCAGCGCCTGGCTGTGCACGTCGATCACCGGGGTGTTGCCTGTCACGCGCTTCTCCTCGAGGAAATCCGTGTCTGACCCGGATTGTTTTCAGGGCAGGGTGGACTGTACCGGGGTGCCGTGGCGAAGCGAATGTGCGACGGCTTCCACGGCGGCAATGGTACCGAGCATTTCGCCCGGCGGGATCGGCCAGGCGGCGGGTTGCGCACGCGAGGCGACCGCAGCGGCGAAGGCCTCCATCTGCAGGCGCATGCCGTTCACCGGCTGCAGTTCGAGCCGGCGGATCGGCTGGCCGCTCAGGCGGATCACCACTTCGCGGTCGCCGATGGCTTCCACCGAACCGTCGCGGCCGAATACATGCAGCCGCCAGAACAGCGGGGTGGGGCGCACGCCGCACAGTACGGCGGACATCGGGCGGGCGAAGCGGAACACCATCGTCAGGGCATCGAGTGCCTCGTCCGGTGGCGGCTGCGAAACGGTGGTCGCGCTCACACCAGCCACCGGTCCGAACAGGCGGATCATCGCGTCCAGCACATGGATGCCGGTCGCGGTGAGGCTGGAAGCGGGCGCCTCCTCGGGCCGTTCGCGCCAGCTGGTGAAGAAGTTCTTCTGGTTCTCGTTGCTGAAGTGGCCCTCGGCATGCAGGATCGGACCGAGTACCCCGCTGGCCACCACCTCGCCCAGTTCCCGCATCGAGGGCCAGTGCCGCTTGTCCTGCCCGACGGTGAGCACGACGCCGGCGTCGATGCACGCCTGCACTGCGCCGCGCGCGTCGTCGAGCGTCAGCGCCAGCGGTTTCTCGCTCAGCACCGACTTGCCCGCTGCCGCGCAGGCGCGTACCTGCCCGGCGTGCTGCGAGTTCGGCGTTGCCAGCACCACCGCGTCGATCGACGGGTCGGCCAGCACGGCATCGAGGTCGGTGCCGAGGTCGAGCCCGTGCTCGCGCGCGAACTCGTCGGACTTCGCGGGCGTCTGCACCACGGCCCGCACGAACCGCACGTGCGGGCTGGGTGCTGCCTCGCCGCCCTGCACCGACCGCACGTGGTTGCGGCCCCAGCGGCCCAGGCCGATCACGGCGGCACGGATCATCGTCCTCTCCTTCCCGGAGACGCGGCAGGCGCCTAGTGGCCGGTCTTCGCCGCGTCCGGATGCTCCTCGCCGAACTGCTCCTCGATCGCGCGCCAGCGGTCGATGCCGACCACTTTCAGGTAGTCGTCGAAGTTGGCGCCGGTGCCGACCAGCTTCAGTTCGTCGCTGCGCAGGTCGGCCAGCGCCAGCTGCATCGTCTTCACCACACGCAGCAGCAGGGTGATGCCGTAGAGCGCGATGCCGTAGCCCATCTCGCCCAGCACCGACGGCTTGACGATCGGCGACAGCCCGCCTTCGAGCATGTTGGCCACGTGCACGGTGTCGATCTCGCGCACCGCACGGGCCATCTCTTCCTCGTTCAGCATCGACTCGATGAACACGCCGTCGGCACCGGCGCGTACATAGCGTTCGGCGCGGCGCAGCGCTTCGTCGAGTCCGTGGATTGCGCGCGCATCGGTGCGCGCGACGATGAAGGTCTCCGGGTCCATGCGGTTGGCGCTCATCGCGCGCAGCTTGGCTTCCATCTCTTCGGTGGGTACCACCCGCTTGCCGGCCATGTGGCCGCAGCGCTTGGGCGCGACCTGGTCTTCGATGAACAGCGCCGAGATGCCCATGCGTTCGTAGCTGTTGAGCAGGTGCACGCAGTTCTTCACGTCGCCGTAGCCGTTGTCGGCATCGACCAGCACCGGCAGGTCGCAGGCGTTAACCATGTCGCGGAAGGCGGCCCCGAACTCACCGAGTTGGCACAGGCCGATGTCGGGCAATCCGTGACGGGCACCGGCGGTCTGGAAGCCGCCGATGAAGAAGCCCTTGAATCCGGCCTGCTTGATCAGCAGCGCGGACAGCGCATCGTGCGCGCCCGGCAGCACCAGGGGTTTTTCTTCCTTCAGCAGGCTTCGAATGGTCTTCCTGGCCACGGTGTTTCCCTCGGTCAATGCCACGTTGGTTCGATCGGTACTACTCGCCCTTGATCCCGGCGTCGCGGATCACCTTGCCATAGCGCACCGCTTCGCTGCGGATGAACTCGGCGAACTGCTCCGGCGTGCTGGTGCGCGACTCGATGCCCGAGGTGGCCAGCTTGTCGCGCAGGTCGGGCGAGGCCAGGGCCTTGACGATCTCGGCGTTCAGCCGCCCGATCAGCTCGCGCGGTGTACCCGACGGTGCCAGCATGCCGTACCAGATCGGCACCTCGAAACCCTGCACGCCCGACTCGGCCGCGGTGGGCACGTTCGGCAGGTTGGGCACCCGCTTCTCCGACAGCAGCGCGATCCCCTTCACCTTGCCCGCCGTGACCTGTGGGGCGGCGACGGCGGCGGCCATGATCAGCATGTCGGTCTCGCCCGACATCAGGCCGACCAGCGCCTGCCCGGAGCCCTTGTAGGGCACGTGTACGGTGCGGATCTTCATCAGGCTGTTGAGCAGTTCGGCCGCCAGGTGGCCAGTGGTGCCCACGCCACCCGAGCTGTAGTTGAGCCGGCCGGGATTGGCGCGCGCGATCTTCACCAGGTCGCCCAGGGTCTTCGCCGGGACGGAAGGATGCACGATCAGGATGTTCTGGATCACCGCCAGCATCGAGATCGGCGCCAGATCCTTCATCGGATCGTAGTTGAGCTTGGCGTACAGCGACGGGCTGATCGAGATCAGCGGCGAGGACAGCACCATCGTGTAGCCGTCGGCGGGTGCCTTCGAGGCGACCTCGAGGCCGAGGTTGCCGCCGGCACCGGGCCGGTTGTCGACCGTGACCGGCTGGCCGACCTGTTCCGACAGCTTGGCGCCGACGCTGCGCCCGAGCATGTCGGTCGGACCGCCGGGCGGGAACGGCAGGATCAGCCGCAGCGGCTTGACCGGGAACGCCTGTGCCTGTGCATTGGGCACCAGTGTGCCGGTGAGCAGTACAGCGCCGCCGGTGGTCATCGCGGACAGCAGCGCCACCCGGCGCAGCACGGACAGTGATCGCGTCATTCGTGTCTCTCCTCCGTTGGGCCGCCAGCAAGGCGGCGCCGTGTTTTCCCGCACCCCTGTTCTGAGGGCGGGCGACGGGCGGCCGGTGCATGCGCTGTCCCGCGCATTTCCTGTCCACGGCCATCCCTGTGGCATGCGAGCGTCGCTCGCCGGACCAAGCTTATCAGCATGGCAGCCGCGCTCGCAAACCGGCGGCTGCGCGGCGCCGGTCAGGCTATCGTGTGGCGCACGAGATGGCTGGCGGTGGCATCCTGCCCGAGCAGCCGCACCAGCGCCGGCAGTGCGGCCTCGAGTGTCGCCGGCAGTGTCCACGGCGGGTTGAACACGAACAGGCCGCTGCCATGCATGCCGATGCCATCCTCGGCCGGCGCCTTCACCCGCAGCTCTACCTGCAGCCAGTCGCGCTCGCGCAGCTCGGCGAGCGCCATCGGCAGCCGGACCGACTCCCGCTTCACGAGCAGCGGATACCAGACCATGTAGACGCCGGTTGCGAAGCGGCGCAATGCGTCCTCGACCGCGTCGACCACCTGCCGATAGTCCTGCCGGTCTTCGTAGGAGGGATCGACCAGCACCAGCGCGCGCCGCGGCTGCGGCGGCAGCAGCGCCTTAAGCCCGGCATAGCCGTCGCCGGCCAGCGCGCGTACCCGCCGTTCGCCGTCGTACTGCTTCTGCAGCAGGCGGCTGTCGGTCGAGTGCAGGTCGAACAGGTGCAGCCGGTCATCCGGGCGCAGCATCTGCAGCGCGAACTGCGGCGAACCGGGATAGTGCAGCAGACGGCCACTGCGGTTCACCTTGCGCACCTGGTCGACATAGGCCTGGACCGGCGCTGGCAGGCCGGGTTCGGTCCACAGCCGGCCGATGCCGTCGCGGAACTCGCCCGTCTTGAGCGCGGTCGGCGTGTCGAGCGGATAGAGCCCGGCGCCGGCATGCGTATCGATGTACCAGAAGGGCTTGTCCTTCTGCTCGAGGTAGCCGATCAGGTCGACCAGCACCATGTGCTTGAGCACATCGGCGTGGTTGCCGGCGTGAAAGGCGTGACGATAGCTGAGCATCGGGCCAGTGTAACGGGACGACCGGCGCCGTGCGACGCGCTCAGCCGGTCACGCCGATGTTCCAGGGCACGAACTCGTGGTCGCCCAGACCGAGCAGTTCGCTCTTGGTCTTCTCGCCCGAGCAGGTGCGCAGGATGTGCTGGAAGATCTCCTCGCCCATCTGCTGCAGCGTGTGCGTGCCGTCGAGGATGCCACCGCAGTTGATATCCATGTCCTCGGTCAGCCGGCTGTACATCGGCGTGTTGGTCGCCAGCTTGATCGAAGGCGATGGCTTGGCGCCGAACATCGAGCCGCGGCCGGTGGTGAAGCAGATCACGTTCGCGCCGCCGGCGATCTGGCCGGTGGCCGAGACCGGATCGAAGCCGGGTGTGTCCATGAACACGAAGCCCTTCTGGGAGACCGGTTCCGCGTAGCGGTAGACCTCCATCAGCGGGCCGGTGCCGCCCTTCATCGACGAGCCGAGCGACTTCTCGAAGATGTTGGCCAGGCCGCCCGACTGGTTGCCCGGGCTGACCACCCCGTTGATCTGGGTGTCGCGGCCCGGGGTGTACTCATCCTTCCACCAGCGGATGCGCTCGATCAGCTTCTCGCCGACCTCCTTCGAGCGTGCGCGCGCGGTGAGCGTGTGCTCGACGCCGTAGATCTCGGGCGTCTCGGACAGGATCGCGGTGCCGCCATGGCGCACCAGCAGGTCCATCGCTGCACCGAGGGCCGGGTTGGCGGTGATCGACGAGAAGCCGTCCGAGCCGCCGCACTGCAGGCCGACGGTGATGTGGCTGGCCGGTACCTTCGTGCGGGTGACCTGGTTCGCTTCCGGCAGCATCGACTTCACCGCGGCGATGCCGGCGGCGATGGTCTTCGTGGTGCCGCCCTCGTCCTGCATCACGAAGGTGTGCAGGCGCGCGCCGGCGGTGAGCTTCTGTTCGGCGAGCAGCTTGTTCACCTGGTTGCGCTCGCAGCCAAGGCCGACGATCAGCGCGCCGGCCAGGTTGGCATGCAGCGCGTAGCCGGCCATCGTCCGGCGCAGCAGGTCCATCGGCTCGCCGGTCATCTCCATGCCGCAACCGGTGCCGTGCGCGAAGGCAACCACGCCGTCGACGTTCGGGTACTCGGCCAGCCGCTCGGGCGTGAAGTATTCGGCGATCTTGTGCGCGACCGTGGCCGAGCAGTTGACCGTCGACAGCACGCCGACGTAGTTGCGGGTGGCGACCTGTCCGTTCGCGCGCAAGATGCCCATGAACGTGGCCCGCTCGGCTTCCGGGATCATCTCGACCGGCTTGTAGTCGCGCGTGTAGGCGTAGTCGCGCTGGTACTCGCGGAACTCCATGTTGTGCGAGTGCACGTAGGCGCCGGCCGGGATGTCGGTGGAGGCGAAGCCGATGGTCACGTTGTACTTGCGGATCGGCTCGTCCTTGGCGATCGCGCGCGCGGCGATCTTGTGGCCGGCGGGCACCTGCCCGCGGCTGGTCAGGCCGCCGTCGAGTTTCGCGCCCAGTTCGATCAGCGTGCGTGCGATCAGCACGTTGTCGTCCGGATGCAGGCGGATGGTCGGCCCGGCGGCGGGGCGCTGGTTGATTTCGATCATGGCGGATCCTCTGGCGGGTGTCTGGGGCGGCGATGCGGGGCGGTGCGGCGGGGAGGGGCCAGAATTTAACATGGGCCGTGCAGCGGGCCCCGTGGGCGTGTCAGACCGGAACGATCACTGTCGGTGTCAGTCCCATCCTGCGGGCGGCATCCCGTTGCAGCTCGGCTTCCGCGTCCGTCGTGTCGCCGATGTAATAGCGGGCCAGGACATTCGTGTCGAGATCGGTCATCGTTCCAGCAGCGAGGCAGGGTCGAAGTCGACAGGCACGGACGACTCTCGACTCTTGACGAGGCCGAAGCCGTTGCCCGGGGCGCTGGCAGGGGTGCGCCTGACGCGCAACTCAACGCGATCGCCAACCATCACGAATTCGATGCGACTGCCCTGGCGAATGCCCAGCTGCCGTCGGATCTCCTTCGGAATGGTGACCTGCCCCTTGCTCGTCACCGACGTCGTATCCATGCGCACCCCGGATGCATTACTGGGTAATGCTAGCGAGGGCAGACGCGGCATGCAACGACCGGAAACGATGCCGAGCCGCTGAAGCCGTCGTCCATTCAGAAGAGAAGGGTGGTCAGTAGCCCGGCCAGCAGTACACCCGACACCGCCAATCGCACCCCGGGCGCCAGCCCCCGCAGCGCGTAGTGAAGGGCACCCATCGTCGCGGCCGCTATCGCCGGCCAGGCCAGCCCGTAGAGCAGCACGGCACCGATGATCGCCGAGGGCCCGCCCGGCGTTCCTGTTTCTCCGGCTGCCTGCGCCGCGATCCACGGCCATGCATTCCAGCAGAGCAGCCCGGACAGCAGGAAGGCGAACACCGCTTCGACCGCGACCGGGGGATCGAGCAGCGGCGGGCGTGCGGGCGCCGCCGCATCCGGCCTCGGCAGGCCGTCGTTGACCGGGGCCTGCTCGTCGTGCCGGGGGCGCTCAGGTTCCATCGTTCAGGTGGCAGGCCGACCGTCGCCCGGGCGCGATCTCGCGCAGGGCTGGCGCCTCGACCGCACAGCGCGGCATGGCATGCGGGCAGCGCGGATGGAAATGGCAGCCCGGCGGCGGCGCGAGGGGCGAGGGGATCTCGCCGCGCACCGGGTGGTACTGGCGGCGGCGCAGCGCGAGCGTCGGTACCTCGGCCAGCAGCGCCTGCGTGTACGGATGGTTCGGCGCATCGAACAGTTCCGCCGCCGGCGCCGACTCGACGATCCGGCCGAGGTACATGATCAGCACCCGATCGGCCAGGTGGCGGATCACGCCCAGGTCGTGGCTGATGAACAGGTAGGTGAGGCCGAGGTCGGCGCGCAGCTGCATGAACAGGTTCAGCACCTGCGCCTGGATCGATACGTCCAGCGCGGCCACCGCCTCGTCGCAGACCAGCAGTTCCGGCCGTACCGCGAGTGCACGGGCGATGCCGATGCGGCTGCGCTGGCCGCCCGAGAACTGGTGCGGCCAGCGCCGCTTCATCGCCGGGTCCAGCCCGACCTGGCGCAGCATCGCGTCGACCCGTTCATCCTTCTGCGCGCGGTCGAACAGCCGGTGCGCCAGCGGTGCCTCGGCGATCAGGTCGTCCACGCGCATGCGCGGGTCCAGCGAGGCGAACGCGTCCTGGAAGATCATCTGCACCTTGAGTTCGGTGGCGGTCTTCTCCGCTTTCGGCATCGCTGCGATCGAGCGGCCCTGCCACAGTCGTTCGCCGCGTCCGGGTTCCAGGATGCCGGCGGCGATGCGTGCCAGCGTCGACTTGCCGCAGCCGGATTCGCCGGCCAGGCCGACCACCTCGCCGCGCGCGAGCGACAGGTCGACGCCATCCACTGCATGCACCACCTGTGCGGCCTTCCCGGCGCCGAAGCGGTTCGCGATCCGTTCGGCGAGGTCGAGCGGCCGTTCGAAGCGGCGCTCGATGCCTCGCAGTTCCAGCAGCGGGACTGGTGCATTCATCGTGTGGCCTGCGGCAGCGGCACCGGATGCCAGCAGCGTGCGCTGCGCCGGCCCTGGCCTTCGTCGCCTGGCGAAGCCAACGCCGGCATCTCGACGCAGCGCTCGATCGCGCGCCCACAGCGCGCCCGGAACGCACAGCCGGGCGGAAGGTCGATCGGAGAGGGCGTGTTGCCGGGGATCTGGGCCAGCGGGCGACCGCGCGGGTTCATTGCGGGTACCGAGTCGATCAGCCCGCGGGTGTACGGATGGCGCGGCGCATCGAGCACGGTGTCGACCGGTCCGGCCTCGACGATGCGTCCGGCATACATCACGCACACCCGGTCGGCCAGCCCCGCGACCACCGACAGGTCGTGGGTGATCCAGACCAGCGCGGTGCCGGACTCGCGCACCAGCGCCTGCATCTCGTACAGGATCTGTCCCTGGATGGTCACGTCGAGCGCGGTGGTCGGCTCGTCGGCGATGATCAGGTCCGGCCGGTTGACGAGTGCGATCGCGATCGCCACCCGCTGGCGCATGCCGCCGGAGAGCTGGTGCGGATAGGCGAGCAGCCGTTCGTCCGGTGCGGCGATGCCCACCTGCACCAGCGCCGCGCGCGCACGGTCGCGTGCCTGCGCAGTGCCGACGGACTCGTGCGCGGTGACCGCCTCGATCATCTGCGTGTCGATGCGCAGCACCGGGTTGAGCGTCATCATCGGATCCTGGAAGATCATCGCGATGCGCTTGCCGCGGATCGCGCGCCGGGCACGCTCGTCGAGCGTGGCCAGGTCGACCCCGTCCAGCAGCACGCGGCCACCGGTGATGCGTCCGGGCGGGTCGACCAGGCCGAGGATCGAGAAGCCGGTCACGCTCTTGCCTGAGCCGGACTCGCCGACCAGCCCGAGGATCTCGCCCCGTTCGAGGGTGAAGTCCACGCCGTCCACCGCGCGCAGAAGGCCGTTGCGCGTCGGGAACACTGTCACCAGTCCCTCGACCTGGAGCAGGGGCGGCCGGCCGGATGCGTTGGCGGCGCTCATCGCGACAGCCTCGGGTTGAGCACGTCGCGCAGCTGGTCGCCGACCAGGTTGATCGCGACGATGGTCAGCACCAGCGCCACGCCGGGGAAGAAGCTGATCCAGTACTTGCCCGACAGCAGCTGGGTGTAGCCATTGGCGATCAGCAGACCGAGCGAGGGCGAGGTGATCGGCATGCCCAGCCCGAGGAAGGACAGCGTGGCCTCGAGCGCGATCGCATGTGCGACCTGCACGGTGGCGATCACGATCAGCGGCGGCAGGCAGTTGGGCAGCAGGTGGCGCAGCACGATGCGAGCCGGCGACAGCGCCAGGCAGCGCGCTGCCTCGATGTATTCCCGGTTGCGCTCGACCAGCGCGCTGCCGCGTACCGTGCGTGCGTAATAGGCCCACTGCACGATGACCAGCGCCAGCACCACCTTGTCGACGCCCTGGCCAAGCACGGCCAGCAGCACCAGCGCGACCAGGATCGCCGGGAACGACAGCTGCAGGTCGACGATGCGCATCATCAGCGAATCGAAGCGCCCGCCGATCCATGCCGAGCCCAGGCCCACGAGCGTGCCGAAGGCCATCGCCACCAGCGTGGCCAGCACGCCGACGCCGAGGCTGATCCGCAGCCCGTAAAGGATCGCGCTCCACAGGTCGCGGCCCTGCTCGTCCGATCCGAGCACGAAGGTATTGCCGGCCGCGCCCTTCGCGCCCGGCTCGAGCTTCGAGTCCATGATGTCGAGCTGGGCGAGGTCGTACGGGTCCTGCGGCGAGAGCAGCGGCGCGAACAGCGCAGCGAACAGGATGGCAGCGAGCAGCACGGCTGCACCCAGCGCGACGCGGCTCGCGGCGAATTCGGCGAGGAACCGGCGCAGCGGGGACTGGACCGCCGCGCTCATCGCGCACCGCCCGCATCGGCCAGCCGGATGCGCGGGTCGAGCAGCGAATAGAGCACGTCAACCACCAGGTTGATCAGCACGAACATCAGCACGATCAGCAGCACGTAGGCGACGATCACCGGCCGGTCGAGCTGGTTGATGGAATCGATCAGCAGCTTGCCCATGCCCGGCCAGGCGAAGATGCTCTCGGTGACCACCGCGAACGCGATCACCGAGCCGAACTCGAGACCGACGATGGTGACGATCGGGATCATGATGTTCTTCAGCACGTGCACGCCGATGATGCGGGAGTCCGAAAGCCCCTTGGCACGCGCGAAGCGGATGTAGTCCTGCACCATGACCTCGCGCGTGCCGGCACGGGTGAGCCGGATCAGCAGCGCGAGGTTGAACAGTGCGAGGTTGGTGGCCGGCAGCAGCAGGTGGCTCCAGCCGTCCAGCGTGAGGAAGGACACCTGGACCCCGAGCAGTTCGACCGTGTCGCCGCGGCCAGTGGGTGGCAGCCAGCCGAGCCAGACCGAGAACACCATGATCAGCATCAGCCCGACCCAGAAGGTCGGCAGGCTGAAGCCGAGGATGGAGCCGGCCATGATGCCCTTCGCGATCTTCGAATCCGGGCGCAGTCCGGCATACAGCCCGAGCGGGATGCCCAGCACGATGGCGATCGCCATCGATGCAGCCGCCAGTTCCAGCGTCGCCGGCATGCGCTGGAAGATCAACTCCAGTGCCGGGATGCCGGTGGAGAAGGAGCGCCCGAGGTCGCCCGACAGGGCACTGGTGAGGAAATGCCAGTACTGCAGATACAGCGGCTGGTCGAGGCCGAGTTCGGCGATCGCGCGCGCGATGTCCTGCTGGTCGGCGTTGGGGTTGACCAGGATGTCGACCGGGTTGCCGATCGCGTAGACGCCGAAGAACACCAGCAACGACATCACGAACAGCACGCCGGTGCTCTGCATCAGGCGGCGCAACATGAAGGCGAGCACGGTCGGCGATATCCTGGCGCTGGAGGGCGGATTACTTCTCGAGGCTGAATTCGTGCGCCCAGGTCGCCTCGTCGGTACGCGCCGTGTAGCCGAGCCCGCGCCGCATGCCCCAGACGCCGACCTGGTGGTACAGCGGGATCAGCCCGACATCGGCGATTGCCGCCTCGGTAGCGGCCTGGAACAGCTTCTCGCGTGCCGGGTCGTTCAGCGTGGAGAGTCCCTTCTCGGTGAGCTGGTCGACCTTCGCATTCGAGTAGCGACCGCGGTTGGATACGCCCAGGCCCTTCTCCTTGTCGAAGGTGGCCAGCAGCGAGCGCAGTGACGAGGAGGCTTCCCCGGTGGCCGCCGCCCAACCCGCAAGCAGGAAGCTGAACTCGAGGTTGTTCGCCCGGCTGAAGAACACCGCCGAGGGCATCGCCTCGACCCGGGTACGGATGCCCACCTTCGACAGCATGCCGGCCACCGCCTGCGCGACCTGCTCGTCGTTCACGTAGCGGTCGTTGGGCGCATGCAGGGTAATCGTGAAGCCGTCCGGATAGCCCGCCTCGGCGAGCAGCCGGCGTGCGCCATCGGGGTCGTAGGCTGGCGGGCGGATGCCCGGCACGTGGCCGAACAGCCCCGGCGGCAGCAGCTGGCCGGTGGGCACCGCCGCGCCTTCCATCACCTTGTCCGCGATCGCCTGCCGGTTCACCGCCATCGACATCGCCCGGCGCACCCGCACGTCCTTCAGCGGGTTCTTCTCCAGCGGTTTACCGCTGGCATCGGCGACGAACGGCGAGCGGTCGCGCGCACTGTCCATGTGCAGGTAGATGAAGCGGTTCGAGATGCCGCGCGACAGCGTCAGCTCCTTGTTCAGTGCGAGGCGTGCGATGTCGGCGGTGGGCACGTTCTCGATCGCGCGCACGTCGCCGGCGAGCAGCGCCGCGACCCGCGTCGGATCCTTTGCGATGATGCGCAGCGTCGCGCGTTCCCAGGCCGGCTTCGGCCCCCAGTAGGCGTCGTTGCGCGCGAGTTCGATCCGGTCGTCGAGCTGCCAGCGCACGAAGCGCCACGGGCCGGTGCCGTTGATCGCGCGGCCGGCATTGAAGTCCTCGGTGCTCGCCTTCTCGTGCTTTGCCGAAATCACGTAGATGGTCGACAGGTCGTTGGGCAGCAGCGGGTACGGTGTCTTCGTGCGCACCCGGATGGTGAACGGATCGACCACCTGCACGTCGGCGATCTGCCGGGTGTAGATGCCGAACGAGGACGGGCTTTTCGGCACGTTCGGCGCGCGGCGCAGCGAGGCGACCACGTCGGCGGCGGTGAAGTCGGAGCCGTCGTGGAAGCGCACGCCCTTGCGCAGCCGGAATTCCCAGGTGAGGTCGTCGACCGTGCGCCAGGATTCGGCGAGGCCTGGGCGCAACCGGTAGCTGCCATCCTTCGCGACCAGCGTCTCGTAGAGATGCTCCATCACGTTGTTGTTCGGCGAAAGGTTGTGGAAGTGCGGGTCCATCGAGGTGATCGCCGCGGACAGGCCGATCGACAGTTCCTGAGCGCGCGCCGGCGCCTGCGGCAGCGCGACGAGGGCACTGGTTGCGACCAGCAGCAGGAGTGCAGTGGCGGTCACGCGGCGCATCGATGGCATCGTCAGGGTTCCCTTTTGTCGACATTGGCAGGATAGCCGAACACCCGTGAATACCGAAGCTGCGCGCGTCCGGCCGCCTTACGAGGGGCGGAGCCGGGCGCGGGGGAAGATCGGCGCTGCCGGTCACCGCACGGTGGTTTGACAGCCGCGCTACCCCCTGCCTATCCTGTCCTTCGATACTGGAGTGACACCCATGAACGCCCATCCTTCCGCGTCCGCCGCTGCCGGTCGCTCCTCGAACGGCCCTGCGCGACCCTCGGACGCGTCGATCGAGATGATCCGCCAGCTGATCGGATTCCCGACCACCAGCCGCGATTCCAACCTCGAACTGATCCATTTCGTCCGTGATTACCTGAAGTCCAACGGCGTGGACGATGTGCGCCTGACCTTCGATGACGACCGGCGCAAGGCCAACCTGTTTGCGACCTTCGGACCTCGGGCGCCGGGCGGGCGTGGCGGGCTGGTGCTGTCCGGCCATACCGACGTGGTGCCGGTGGAAGGCCAGCCGTGGGATACCGATCCGTTCACCATGGTCGAGCGGGACGGTCGCCTGTTCGGGCGCGGGGCGTCCGACATGAAGGGATTCGTCGGCGTGGTGCTGTCGAAGCTGCCGCAATTCATGGCGCGCGAGCTGCGTACGCCGGTGCATTTCGCGTTCTCGTACGACGAAGAGATCGGCTGCATCGGCGTGCGCCGGCTGATCGCCGACCTGGCGAACGCCGGCGTGAAGCCGTCCGCCTGCATGGTCGGCGAGCCGACACTCATGCGTCCGATCGTCGCGCACAAGGGCAAGCACTCCTGGCGCTGCAAGGTGCGCGGCCATGCCTCGCATTCGGCCTATGCCCCCCAGGGCGTCAATGCGGTCGAGGCGGCCTGCGAGATCGTCGCGTTCCTGAAGGCGATGCAGCGCAAGTTCCGCGACGAGGGGCCATACCTGCCCGAGTTCGACGTACCGCACACCACGGTGCATACCGGCGTGATCCGCGGCGGCACCCAGCTCAACATCGTCCCGCACGAGTGCATCTTCGACTTCGAGTTCCGCTTCCTGCCCGGTGCCGACCCTGACGCGCTGTTCGAGGCGGTCAAGGGGTATGCCGAAGGCACGCTGCTGCCCGAGATGCATCGTGTGCAGCCGGGCACCGGCTTCACCTGGGAGCTGCTGTCGTCGATGCCGGGGCTCAACGTCGACGCTGACGACGAGATCGTCAAGCTGGCCCGTGTACTGTCCGGGCTTTCGGATACCGGCGCGGTGTCCTACGGCACCGAGGCCGGACTGTTCGAGCAGGCCGGGATCCCGTCGGTGATCTGCGGGCCGGGCAGCATCGAGCAGGCACACAAGCCCAACGAATGGGTGGCGCTCGACCAGCTCGCACGCTGCGAGCAGTTCATCGACGGCGTGATCGACCGTGTTGCTGCCTGAGCCCTGCGCGCGGACCCGCGAGGGTCCGCGTATCGCAGCGGCACGGCAATTGCTTATATAGTCAGTATAGTCAGGCCTGCAGTTCGGGACGCCGGCATCACGCGGGCCGGCATCCCTCAGGGAGGGCGAACGCCTCGTCAGAAGGCGTGAGCAGACACGGCATGCACCCGGGTGATGCACCCGGGCAGGATGCCGCCGCGACACCCTCAATTCGCTGCCAGGAGTTTCCATGTCGTACGTTCCTGCCCGTCCGGCGTCCCGCCCGGACGTCACTCGTCGTCGCCTCGTGACCGGTGCCGCTGCTGCCGGCGCTGCTGCATTGGTCTCGCCTTTTGCGAATGTCCACGCACAGACCCTGCGCAAGGTCACGCTGACGCTGCCGTGGATCGTCAACGGCTCGAACTTCTTTGCGGTCGTCGGGCGTAACCGTGGCTACTTCAAGAGCCGCGGCATCGACCTCGAGGTCTCGCGCGGGTTCGGCTCGCCCGCGGCCACCCAGTCGGTAGCCAACGGCAAGTTCGATTTCGGCTTCGTGTTCACGCCCGGCATCGTGGTCAATGCGGCCCGTGGCCTGTTCACCACCGCGGTGGCCACCGTCGGCTACGACTCGCTGATGGGCGTCGCGGTGCCGGAGAATTCTCCGATCCGCAAGCCGAGCGACCTCGAGGGTCGTACCGTCGGCATGGTGCTCACCTCGGCCGAAGCGCCGTTCTTCAACGCCTGGCTCGACCGCAACAAGGTCGACGGCAAGAAGATCACCCGCCAGACGCTCGACAGCCAGTTGATCGAGCGCGCGCTGATCAACAAGCAGGTCGATGCGATCACCTGCATCGGCACCTCCAGCCTGCCGCTGTTCCAGTCGCTGGGCTTCGACACCCGATTCATGGGCTGGGCGCAGACCGGGCTCGATTTCTATTCGGGGCAGCTCATCTGCCGGCCCGAGATGGTCGAGAAGGACGCGCCGCTCGTGCAGGCGATGGTCGACGCCTTCATCGAGTCGGTCGTGTTCACGCTGCGCAACCCGGAAGAAGCGATCGACATCATCGTTCGCGAGCAGCCTGAGATTGCCGCCGTCAAGAACGGACGCGAGAATTTCGCGCTGGCGCAGGCGCTGGCCCACCACACCATGGTCGCCGACGAGGCGATCAAGGGCGGGCTCGGAGTGGCCGACATGAAGAAGGTGCAGGGCATGGTCGAGGCCACCCTAAAGTTCGCGTTGAGTGACGGCAAGCCGTTCACGGCCGAACAGATCGTGACCAACCGGTTCGCCGGAAGGACCAGGCTGTCGGGTGTCGAATGGGAGGCCATCCGGCGCAATACCGAGAAGGTCCGCAAGCTGCTGACGACCTGAGCCGGCGATGCAGACGGCATCCGTGGTGAATCCACCGGCCGACGCTGCCATGCCGGGTGCCGCGCAGGCGGCCTCGGCGGCTGCGGCCCGGCGCCGTGCCAACCTGTTGGCACTGCGCCGGATCGCGCTGCCGGTGCTTGCGGCTGCGCTGGTGCTGGCGGTGTGGGAGGTCGGTACGCGCTGGGCGCAGGTGCCAGAGGTGCTGCTGCCGCCGCCCTCTGCCGTGCTCGACCGGCTGGTCAACGCGTTTCCGCTGCTGATGAAGCACGCGTGGCCGACCATCTGGCAGAGCCTTGCCGGTTTCACCATTGCCACGGTGCTGGGCATCACGCTCGCCTCGCTGCTGTCGGCATCGACGATCATCCGCGAGACGCTGTATCCGAACGTGGTGTTCTTCCAGTTGATCCCGAAGATCGCGCTGGCGCCGCTGTTCGTGGTCTGGTTCGGGCTCGGGCCGGAGGCGCGCCTGTCGTTCTCGGTGTTCGTGAGCTTCTTCCCGGTGGTGATTGCCACGCTGGCCGGGCTGGACAACGTCGAGCGCGACCTGCTGCGGCTGTGCCGTGCGCTGACCGCATCGAGCTGGCAGACCTTCGTGTCGGTGCGCCTGCCGCATGCGGTGCCCTACATCTTCAGCGGCATGAAGATCGCGTCGACGTTCGCGATCATCGGCGTGATCGTGGGCGAGTTCATCACGTCCAGGGCCGGGCTCGGGTACCTGATCCTGTTTGCATCGGCGCAGGCCGAGACCGCGCTGATCCTCGCGGCCATCAGCGTGCTGTGCGTGTTCGGGCTGGCGTTCTACGGCGTGGTCGCGTTCTGCGAGCGCTGGACGATCGAACGCTTCGGCGACCGGCCACGGTGAAGGAGGACGCGATGGACATTCAAGGCAACGCGGCGTCCGCAGCCGGGGACGACCCCGCTCATGCATGGCGCCATCCGCAGCCGGTCGCGGCCGACCGCGACGCGGCCTACCTGTCGCTGCGCCAGGTGCGCAAGGTCTACCAGACGCGCAGCGGGGACGTCGAGGCGGTCGGGCTGGCCAACCTCGACATCGCTGCCGGCGAGTTCGTGTCGATCCTCGGGCCCAGCGGCTGCGGCAAGAGCACGCTGCTGTCGATGGTGGGCGGGCTGGAGGGCGTGACCGAGGGCGAGATCTGGCTCGAGGGCGCGCGCGTGACCGGCCCGCGGCGCGACTTCGGCTACATCTTTCAGGAGCCGACACTGCTGCCGTGGCAGAGCGTGCTCGACAACGTGCTGTTCCCGATCCGCACCCAGAAGCGCCCGGTGGCCGAGTATCTGGACGAGGCACACCGGCTGCTCGAGCGAGTCGGGCTCGGGGAGTTCAAGGATCGGCGGCCACGCGAACTGTCCGGCGGCATGCGCCAGCGGGTCGCGCTGTGCCGGGGCCTGATCAACGATCCGCGGCTGATGCTGATGGACGAGCCGTTCAGCGCGCTCGATGCGATCTCGCGCGACGACATGAACCTCGCGCTGGTGCGGTTGTGGGACAGTTACCACAAGACCGCGCTGTTCGTGACCCACTCGATCCGCGAGGCGGTGTTCCTGGCCGACCGGGTACTGGTGATGACTGCGCGGCCCTCGCGTATCGTCGCCGACCTGCGGCTGCCGTTCGCACGTCCGCGCGACGTCACCGTGCAGGACACGCCCGAGTTCAACCGTATCTGTGCCTGGCTGCGCGACCAGATCCAGGCCGGCTACGCACGTGCGGCGCAGGCTTCCGTGGAGTGAGCGGGGCGGGGGTTTCTTCCGCCACCATGGCGCGGTACGGATCGAGGGGGCCCCTCGATCCGTACCGCGCCGACAAACCACCTACTTCAGGATCCGGAACAGGTTGTGGTGCGAGTCCGTGAACGTCGGCAGCTCCTTGCGGTCCACGATCTGCTCGGCGTCCTTCAGCCGGGCATGGGCCAGCAGCGCCTTGTTCCTCGTGACGATCACCTGGTCGGTGGATGAGTTCCAGTAGCTGGCACCGCCCGAGTTCGCCGGGTTGTCGGACACCAGCACCGCTTCCATGCCGAACTCGGAAGCCAGCCGCTTGATGACCGGCATCAGGTCGATGTACCGGTTGGTCGCCTGGAACATGATCACACCGTCGGGCGCGAGGTGCTTGACGTACAGCGCCATGGCTTCGCGCGTGATCAGGTGCATCGGGATCGAGTCGCCGGAGAAGGCGTCGATGCCCAGCACATGGTAGCCGCGCGGCGTCTCGCGCTCGAGCGACAGGCGCCCGTCGCCGATGATCACCGAGGTCTTCGCCGGCGTGTCCCGCAGGAAGCTGAACTCGCGCTTCTCGATCTCGATCACCTTCGGGCTGATCTCGTAGAACACGATGTCGTCGCCCTGGCGGCCGTACGCGGCCACCACGCCGGCACCCAGGCCGATCACCCCGATGCGCCGGGGGCCGGGCGCGATTTCATTCATCGCCGCGAACATCCGACCGTATCCGGAGGTGACGCTGAAGTAGTCGCTCGGCACGCCCTTGTACTTCTCGCCCAGCAGTTGTCCACCGTGGATGATGCTGCCGTGGAGCATCGCCCGGTAGGTGGTGCCGTCGTACTCGCGGTCGCGGATGCGCACCACGCCGTAGAAGTCGCGCTCCATCACGCGCATGTCCTCCGCGTATTCCTGCGCGCCCTTGGTCGCATACCAGGAGGTGGCGAACACCACCGCGATGCCGATCAGCAACTGCTTGCCCTCGAGTTGCAGCATCAGCAGCAGCGCCAGTGCGACCAGCGAGATGTTCAGCTCGAAATAGCCGTTCAGCGTGAGCGGGGCGACGATCGCGATCAGCACCGCACCCAGCGCGCCGCCCACCGACATCATCAGGTAGAAGCGGGTCAGGTGGCGCGGATCGGGCTTCTGGCGGGCGAGTTCGCCGTGGCAGAACATGCAGGCGACGAACAGGCCGGCGAGGTAGAGCGGCGCGGCCACCGACAGCGACAGCGACGGGATCTTCCAGGCCATCAGCGGCAGGCCCGGGATCAGCAGGCCGATGTAGAGCCAGCGCAGATACCAGCGCGGATGGTCGAAGCACAGGATGAAGGTGATCAGGTACAGCGACAGCGGCACCACCCACATGAACGGCACGCTGGCGATGTTCTGCGTGATGTGGTTGCTGACCGCGAGCAGCATCACCGAACCCATGGCCGAGAGCGACAGCCACTGCACCTGCGTGCCGATGGACGGCTTGCTCGAGGCTGCCTCGCTCTGTTCGGCGGCGGTCGGCGCAGGCATCGGGTTGTCGCGTGCGGCCTTGATCGAGATCCAGCCGGTGGTCGCGCAGACCACCACGAAGCCGGCGTAGATCACCGACCAGCCCCAGCCCAGCGCGTTCAGGTTCAGCCACGGTTCGAACAGCACCGGGAAGCCGAGCAGCGCCAGCAGCGAGGCGAAGTTCGACAGCGCGAACAGCCGGTACGGCACGCCGGTGCGGAAGCGCTGCCAGTACCAGGTCTGCAGCAGCGGCGTGGTGGTGGACAGCAGGAAGTAGGGCAGGCCGATGGTCAGCGTCAGCAGCAGCAGGATGCGCAGGATCGGCTCTTCGTCGCCGATCGGCTTCCAGGCTTCTGAAGCCAGAATCGGCAGCGTGACGATCGACAGCACCATCAGGCCGATGTGCAGCCAGGTCTGCCGCTTCTGGCCGAGGCGGGTCGTCAGGTCGGCGTACGCATAGCCGGCGAGCAGCGTGCTCTGGAAGAACACCAGGCAGGTGGTCCAGACCGCCGCCGAGCCGCCGAACCAGGGCAGGATCTGCTTGGCGATGATCGGCTGCACCAGGAACAGCAGGAAGGCCGACAGGAAGATGGTGCCGGCGTAGGGGAGGATCGCGGACGTCGACAGCGTCGGCGCGGGCGTGACAGGCTGGGCGGGTGCGGACATCGGCGGCTCGGTTGTGGCGCGGCAACGCCGCAGGGGGCACGGCAAAGCCGCGGATTATCCGCGAAACGCGCGGCTTCCGGATGCGTTGACTTTTGCTGTGTCCGATCGAGGGGGCGGGGGACACGAACGGAGTCGGCAACCCGATATGCCCGTCCCCGCACTGACGAAGCCCCTAGTGCTGCAGGATCTTCGCCAGGAAATGCTGCGCCCGCTCCGAGCGCGGGCTGCCGAAGAACGCCTCCTTCGTCGCGTCCTCGACGATCTCGCCGCTGTCCATGAAGATCACACGGTCGGCGACCTTGCGCGCGAAGCCCATCTCGTGGGTGACGACCATCATCGTCATGCCCTCGTGCGCCAGCTCGACCATCACGTCCAGCACCTCGTTGACCATCTCCGGGTCGAGGGCCGAGGTCGGCTCGTCGAACAGCATCGCGATCGGGTCCATCGAAAGCGCGCGGGCGATCGCCACCCGCTGCTGCTGACCGCCCGACAGCTGCCCGGGATACTTGTCCTTCTGCGCGATCAGCCCGACCCGGTCGAGCAGCTTCAGGCCGCGCGTCCTTGCTTCCTCAGCCGGGCGGCCCAGCACCTTCACCTGTCCCAGCGTGAGGTTCTCGGTGATCGACAGGTGCGGGAACAGCTCGAAGTTCTGGAACACCATGCCGACGCGGGCGCGCAGCTTGGGCAGGTCGGTCTTCGGGTCGGCGAGCGAGATGCCGTCGACCACCACGTCGCCCTTCTGGAACGGTTCGAGCGCGTTCACGCACTTGATGAGGGTCGACTTGCCGGAGCCGGACGGGCCGCAGACCACGACGACCTCGCCCTTCTCGACGCTGGTCGTGCAGTCGGTCAGCACCTGGAAGCTGCCATACCACTTCGAGATGCCCTGGATGTCGATCATCGGCATGCTGTGGTTCTCCGTGGGCCGTACGCGCCGTGCATCAGCGGATGACGGCGATCTTGCGCTGCAGTTGCCGTACGGCCAGCGACAGCGTGAAGCAGATGATGAAGTAGACGATCGCGACGAACACGTACATCTCGATCAGCCGGCCGTCGCGCTGCGCGATCTTGGCCGCGGCGCCGACGAAGTCGGTGGCCGAGATCACGTAGACCAGCGAGGTGTCCTGGAACAGGATGATGGTCTGGGTGAGCAGCACCGGGATCATGTTGCGGAACGCCTGCGGCAGCACCACCAGCCGCATCGTCTGGCTGTAGTTGAGGCCGAGCGCCTGTGCGGCGTGGATCTGCCCGCGCGGGATCGACTGGATGCCGGCGCGCATGATCTCGCAGAAATACGCCGCCTCGAACATGATGAAGGTGATGATCGCGGTGCGCTCGGCACCCACCTGCGGCGGCCGCTCGTAGCCCATCGCCACCTGCAGGATCACCGGCACCAGAAAGAAGAACCAGAAGATCACCAGCACCAGCGGGATCGAACGCATCAGGTTGACGTAGCCGGCGGCGAACATCGACAGCGGCTTGATCGGCGACAGCCGGGCCAGCGCGAGCAGGGTGCCGAAGAACAGGCCGCCGAGCGCCGCGATCGCGGTGAGTTCCAGCGTGTACTGCATGCCCTTCCACAGGTAGGGGAGGGCGCCGCCGATCACCGACCAGTCGAAATCCATCGTCGTCCCCTACTTCCCGCCGGCGATGTAGCCGGGCACGGCCGTGCGTCGCTCGATCAGCGCCATTACCCGGTTGGCGGTCATCGCGATCGCGATGTAGACCAGCGTTGCGGCCGTGAACGCCTCGAAGAAGCGGAACGTGTATTCGCCCATCTCGCGCGTGCGGAACGTCAGTTCGGCAAGCCCGATGGTGAGCGCGATGGACGTGTTCTTGATCAGGTTCATCGTCTCGCTGGTGAGCGGCGGGATGATGATCCTGAAGGCCATCGGCAGCAGCACGAAGCGGTACATCTGGGCGGTGGTCAGGCCGATCGCCTGGGCCGCGTGGCGCTGGCCGCGCGGCAGGGACTGGATGCCCGCGCGCACCTGCTCGGCGATGCGGGCCGAGGTGAACAGGCCCAGGCAGAGCGTGGCCGACAGGAACTGCGCATGCGAAGGCTCGGCGGCGACCACCCACGCCTTCAGTGGTGGAACGAGTTCGGGTACCACGAAGTACCAGAGGAACATCTGCACCAGCAGCGGGATGTTCCGGAACAGTTCTACCCAGGCATTACCGAGGAACACCAGCACGCGGCTGTCGGTGGTGCGCAGCGTGCCGATCACCGACCCGAACAGCATCGCGATGATCCACGAGCAGGCTGCGACGCCGAGCGTCCACCAGAGCCCGGAAAGCAGCATCTCCCAGTAGAAGACGCCGCCTTCCGGCAGTTCCTGCAGGAACACCGACCAGTCGAGGCTGATTCCCATTGCGTGCCGCGTCCGGGAGCCCTCGACTGGCTGTTACTGCACGCCCTGGTCGTTCGGGTTCTTGAACGCCTCGCGCAGCGCCGGCGAGACCGGGAAGTTGAGGTTCACCTTGCGTGGCGGGATGGGGCTCAGGAACCACTTCGCGTACAGCTTCTCGATCTCGCCGGACTTCATCAGGCCGCCGATCGTGCGGTCGACCAGCGCCTTGAACGGCGCGTCTTCGCGGCGCAGCATCACGCTGTAGGGTTCGGTGCGCAGCGACTCCGGGATGATCCGGAAGTCGGCCGGGTTGCGGGCATTGGCGATCTGGCCGGCAAGCAGCACGTCGTCCATCACGAATGCGGACACCCGGTCGTCTGCGAGCAGCAGGAACGACTCGGAGTGATCCTTGCCGTAGATCTCTTTCACGTCGATGCCGCTGGTGCGCTCGTACCGCTTCAGCAGCGGCACCGAGGTGGTGCCAGCGGTGGTCGAGATCGTGCGCCCGTTCAGGTCGGCAAGCGTCCTGATCGGTGAGGAGGCCTTGACCGCCGCAGTGACGTTGATCACGAAGTAGGTCGGCCCGAATGCCACCTGCTTCTGGCGTTCGACCGAATTGGTGGTCGAGCCGCACTCGAGGTCGATCGACCCGTTCTGCAGCAGCGGGATGCGGTTGGCCGAGGTGACCGGCTGCAGCACGACCTTCAGGTTCGGCAGCTTGAGTTCGGCCTTGATCGCGTCGACCACCCGTGCGCAGATGTCCATCGCGTAGCCAACCGCCTGCTGCTTGTCGTCGAGATACGAGAACGGGATGGAGGCTTCGCGGTGGCCGATGGTGATCGTGCCGGTGTCGCGGATCTTGGCGAGCGTGCCGGTCAGCGACTGGCTGTACACCGGCAGTGCGAGGACGGCCACCACGGCAGCCAGGGTAGTGCGGACGAATCGTTTCAAGATGAACCCCGTATCTGTTGTTGATCGGTTTGCGTCAATGTTCGGGATGCGCTCGAGCATCTAGCCATATCCGGCTGCCGCTTGTCCACAGGCTGCTGCCTGGCCTCGAGATAGAGAATGTCATCGTTCGGACTAGACTGACGCCGCCCGCTGGCCTCAGGCGGACTTGCGCCGGTCGGCGAACACCTTGCGGAACTTCGCGACCTTCGGAGCGACCACGTACTGGCAGTAGGGCTCGTGGCCGTGCTGCACGAAGTACTCCTGGTGGTAGTCCTCCGCGACCCAGAAATGCGCCGCCGGTGCGATCTCGGTGACGATCGGTGCCGGAAACACCTTCTTCGCGGACAGTTCCGCGATGAAGGTTTCGGCCTCGTGCTTCTGCCCGTCGTCATGGTGGAAGATCACCGAGCGGTACTGCGGGCCGACGTCGTTGCCCTGCCGGTCCTTCGTGGTCGGGTCATGGATCGTGAAGAACACCGCCAGGATGTCCCGGAACCCCACCTTCGACGGGTCGAAGGTGACCTGGATCACTTCCGCATGGCCGGTCCTGGCGCCGCAGACCTGGGCATAGGTCGGACGGTCCACATGGCCGCCCATGTAGCCGGATTCGACCGATTCGACGCCGACAAGGTCGTCGAACACCGCCTCCAGGCACCAGAAACAGCCGCCGCCGAGGGTTGTCACCTGCATCGAGGGCTGGGTCATCGCAATCTCGCTCGCTACGGGAAGGTCAGTGAAGGTCAGGAAAAATCACGAAACGGGTCGGTGCAGGTTGCCGGGCGCTGCGTCTCCGGCAAACCAGGAACGCACGCAGGCCTGCGCCAGGGCCTGCGTCGCATCGACCACTGGCAGCGGATCGGGCCGTTCCATGGATGCATGCGCGAGTGGCAGTTCGGTACAAGCCAGCAGGACTGCGTCGATGGTCTCACCATCGCGGCCTTCGCGCGTGGCACGCAACGATGACAAGGCGAGTGCGTCGAGTGCCGACCCGAGCAGTCCGCCGGCGAGGTCCAGCCTGCACGCCTTCACCGCTTCGATCGCGGGGTCGATGAAGCGCTGCTGCAGCGCCTCGTCGTGCGCCAGCACCCGATGGCCGAACGCCGCCAGGCGCCGGGGATAGAAGCCGGCGGCATGGGTCCCGCGGGTGGCCAGCAGCGCGATGCGCCGGCCGGGGCCACTGGTGGCTGGCGTCGGAACGATCTGCGGCGGCGATAGCGCCTCCGACGCAGCATCGGCGATATGCAGGATGGGCAGGCCGCCACCGGCCACCAGTTCGTCGTACCAGTAGTGCACGGTGTTGCAGGCGATGGCCACCCGGTCCACGCCGCAGGCAGCCATGCTGCGCAGCGCATGGACCAGCATCGGCACCGGCGACTCTCCCCGTCCTTCCATTGCAGCGAGGCGGTCGGGCACCTGCGGCACCGACCAGAGCAGCAGCGGGATATGCGCGGCGTCGGTGTCCACCGGTGTCGCACGGATCAGCTTCGACACGAAATCCGCGCCCGCCAGCGGGCCCATTCCGCCGAGCACGCCCAGCATGCGCCGTCCGGGCATGGCGCTGCGTGCCCGATCGGACGGGGCGGGATCCACGTCCGGCAGACCCTGTACGTTTTCCATGGCACTGAGGATACCCAAACGTGCCTGGCCGGCGTGCGCCGTCTGCCACGTCGGCGCCTGACGTGCTCGGTTATCATCGTCAGCTCCCGGATCCACTGCATTGCGAGCACCACGATGTCTTCGACACCCACCGCACACGAACACCTCGTCCAGAACTGGGTCGTGAAGAAACCGCTGGCACGTTCGCGCGGCGGCATCGTCGCGTCGCAGAACCGTATCGCCGCGCAGGTCGGCGCGCGGGTACTGGCCGATGGCGGCAATGCCGTCGACGCCGCTGTGGCGACCGGCTTCTCGCTCGCCGCCTGCGAGCCGTGGAACAGCGGGTTGGGCGGCATCGGCTTCATGATGGTCTACATCGCCGCCGAGGACCGGGTGTACGTGGTCGACTTCGGACCGAAATCGCCCGGCCGCGTCGACCTCGCCGACTATCCGCTGACCGGCGGTACCACCACCGATCTGTTCACCTGGCCTGCGGTGAAGGACGACCGCAACGTGCACGGGCCGTGGTCGTTCGCGGTGCCCGGGCATGTCGACGGGCTGGGCCTGGCCCTCGAGAAATTCGGCACCCGCAGCTTCGCCGCGATGATGGAGCCGGCGATCGAGATCGCCGAGCAGGGTATCGCCGTCGACTGGTTCCTCACGCTGAAGATCGCCACTGCCGCGCGCGACCTGCAGCGCTATGCGTCGACGAAGGCGATCTGGATGCCTGATGGCCTGCCGCCGGTCACGGCGCCCGGTTCCGACCTCGCCCGCCTGAAGCTCACCGGGCTGGCCGACACCATGCGCACGCTGGCAAAGAATGGCCGGCGCGATTTTTACGAGGGCGAGGTGGCGCGCTCGATCGTCGAGGACACGCGCAAGCTTGGCGGCATCCTGGACGCCGACGACCTCGCCGGGTTCAATGCGCGGTTCCTCGAGCCGCTCGAGATCGACTACCGCGGCGCGCGCCTGGCGCTGGCGCCCGGGCTCACCGCCGGTCCGTCGATGGCGCGTGCGCTGCAGCAACTGGTCGACTGCAAGTTCGTGAAGGGCCCGCCGACGGCCGACAGTTTCGTCGCCTATGCCCAGGCGCTGCGCGAAGCCTACAGCGACCGACTGGCGACGATGGGCGAGGCGACGGTCGATATCGTGGAGCAGGCCGACATCCGGTCGCCGTCGTGCACGACCCACCTGAACGTGATCGACCGCGATGGCAACATGGTCGCGCTGACCCAGACCCTGCTGTCGGTGTTCGGCAGCCGCGTGGTGCTGCCGTCCAGCGGCATCCTGATGAACAATGGCATCAACTGGTTCGACCCGCGCCCGGGCAAGCCGAACTCGCTGGCGCCGAACAAGCGCGCGCTGACCAACATGTGCCCGGTGATCGCACGCAAGAACGGCAAGCCCTGGTTCGCGATCGGCGCCTCCGGCGGGCGCAAGATCATGCCGGCGGTGATGCAGTTGACCTCGCTGATGATCGACCACGGGCTCGATCTCGAGAAGGCCTTTCACCAGCCGCGCATCGATGCCAGCGGCAACGACCATGTCGGGGTCGATCCGCGGCTGCCGGCCGGCGTGCGCAAGGCGCTCGAGGCGAAGTTCCCGGTGAAGGCGACCGAACTGGTGGTCTATCCCACCAACTTCGCCTGCCCGAGTGCGGTGCTCAAGGACCCGGTCAGCGGCAACCACTTCGGTGCGACCGACGTGCTCTCGCCATGGTCGGGTGCGGTCAGCGAAGAGGAAGCCTAGGCCCGCCGGAGGCCGGTCCGGCCGGCGGCGCTCTCCGGTGCCGCCGCGAGCAGCGCGGTGCGCAGCGCGGCAAGCGCCGCCAGCGGCTGGCTGCGCGCCCGGTAGATCAGGAACACCGGGCTCGCCGGCAGCGGTGGCTCCACCTCGACGATGCGGATGCGGCCGGCGCTGCGCATCGCCTCGGCCGCGGTGGCCGGTGCGAGCGTAAGCAGCGAGCCTTCGGCGGCGAGTTCGATGTTCGAGGCATAGACTGCCGACTCGACCCTGGGCAGCGGAGGCAGCAATCCGGCCGTGGTGAAGGCGCTGTCGATCAGTTCGCGCGCGAAGCTGCCGCGCGCCGGCAGCGCCCAGTCGCGTGCCTGCAGGCTGGCCAGCGGCACCGGCGGGCGGGGCTCGTCGGCACCGGCACGGCGCCGGCCAGTGGCTGCCGCCCGTTCGACGATCACCGTGCGTTCATCGAACAGGCGCTCGAACACCAGTTCGTCCAGGCGCGCAGCATCGGGGCCACCGGGCCGTTGCACCTCGCGCCCGATCGCCGCGTCGAGCAGGCCGCCGGCGACCGATGCGAGCAGCTGCGCGGCCGGGGCTTCCTGCACGCTGATGCGCAGGGCCGGATCCTCGGCGAGTACGCGTGCGAGCACACGGGGAAGCAGGGCCTGCATCGCCCGCGGGATGGTGCCCAGGCGCAGCAGCGGCTGCCCACCCTCGCGGGCACTGCCGTCGATCGCATCGATCTCGGCCAGCGCGATCGACAGCCGCTCGATGAACATCTGGCCGAAGCCGGTCGGCACCGCGCCACGCCGGTCGCGCGAGAACAGCGGATGGCCGATCGCGGCTTCGGCCGCGCGCAGCAGCATCGACGCGGCGGGCTGGCTGACGCCGAGCGCGCGGGCCGCACGATGCACCGATCCCAGCCGTGCGATCGCCTCGACCAGCCGGAGCTGCCGGAGGGAGAGCTGGCTGGTGGCTGCGGAGGGAGGGTGCGAAGCAGGCATGGCAGGCGGGATGGAGCCGGGGCGCGGCGCTTGAGGAGCGGGCGGTCATCCCGGATGGGTCTGGGATAAGGCGGGAGGATGAAAAGATCGGAAAAAGTGATTATTTACCTTATGCATTGCTTCGGCTAGCCTCCTGCCTCCCTGACCTGCCGCAGAAGATCGTTCCATGACCGCCGTCTTCGCCACCGTTGCCGCCGACCCGTCGGCCGGCTCCGCGACCGCCCCCGACGCAAGCCGTCCGTTCGGCCTGCGCCCCCTGTCCCCGGCGCTGGGTGCCGAGGTCTCGGGCCTGGACCTGTCGCAACCGCTCGATGCCGCCACGGTCGCGCAGTTGCGCGCCGCCTGGCTCGAGCACCTGGTGCTGCGCTTCCGTGGCCAGACGCTGACCGACCCGCAACTGCTCGCGCTGTCGCGCCACCTCGGTGAACTCGACCCGCCGGGCCCCAACCCGTACGGCGCTCCGTTCAATCCGGCGCATCCCGAGATCAACGTGATCTCGAACCTGCGCGACGGCGACCGGCCGCTGGGCAATCTCGGCGACGGCGAGGCGGTGTGGCACCAGGACATGACCTACATCGACCATCCGCCGATGGCCTCGATGCTGTACGCGATCGAGGTGCCGCCGAGCGGCGGGGACACGTTCTGGGCGAACCTGCACCTGGCACTGGAGACGATGCCCGTCGGTCTGCGCCGGCGCATCGAAGGGCGCAGCGCAGTGCACGACTCCACCTACAACAGCGCGGGCATCATGCGGCGCGGGATGAAGGAAGTGACCGATCCGCGCGAGGCGCCTGGCGCACGCCATCCGCTGATCGTCGTACATCCGGATAACGGCCGCGAGACGCTGCTGCTCGGGCGGCGGCGCAATGGATATATCCTCGGGCTTTCGCTGGCCGAGAGCGAGGCGCTGCTCGATGAACTCTGGGCGCATGCCTGCCAGCCGCAGTTCGCATTCCGCCAGGAATGGCAGGTGGGCGACGTGATCCTCTGGGACAACCGGTCGACCCTGCACCGGCGCGATTCGTTCGACCCGGCCAGCCGGCGGCGCATGCATCGCACGCAGATCAAGGGCGCAGCGCTCAAGGCCGCGGCCTGAATGATCTGAGCGACCTGTCCGGGCAGCCTGCCCCGTGACCCAGGAGGACGATCCGATGGACATCGACGCTTCTAAGGCTGCCAGCGCCGCAGGCAGCGCCCGTGATTTCCGCATCGAACGCATCGAGGCCTTCGGTGTCGCGGTGCCGCTCGTGGGCGAGGGCTTCAAGAACGCCTACACCACCAAGAAGGTCCAGAAGAGCGTGATCGTCCGGATGACCTCGGCCAGCGGCGCGATCGGTCTTGGCAACATCGATCCGTCGCCGGGTTATTCGGAAGAGACGGTCGAGGATTCGCTGGCGGTGATCCGCAACGTGCTGGCGCCAGCGGTGAGCAGCATGGATGCCTCCAACGTGCATGTGCTGCTCGACCGGATGGACGCGGTGCAGCCGGCCTTCCTCGATGCGAAGGCCGCGATCGAGATGGCCTGCACCGACCTGGTCGCGCGCGCCTGCGGGCTGCCGGTGCACACCTGGCTCGGCGGCGCGGTGCGCGACCGGGTGTCGTTCAACGCATGGATCGGCATCCTGTCGCCGGACGAGGCGGCTGCCGAGGCGAAGCGCTGGCATGACCGCGGCTTCCGCTCGGCCAAGATCAAGGTCGGCGGCGGCATCGAGGCCGACCGCGACCGGGTGCTCGCGGTGCGCGCGGCCGTCGGCGACGGCATGCAGCTGCGCATCGATGCCAACGCCGGCTACTCGGCGGACGAATCGATCCGCCTCGCGCACATGGTCGCTGATGCGAAGCTGCAGCTGTTCGAGCAGCCGGCACCCGCCGCCGATCTCGCCGGCCTGGCCCGCGTGCGCCGCGAAGGCGGTGGCGTACCGGTAATGGCCGACGAGTCGGTGCTCGACCATGCGAGCCTGCTGGCGATCATCCGCGCCGATGCGGCCGACCTGGTGAAGCTCAAGGTGATGAAGCAGGGCGGCTTCCTGCGCGCGCGCCGGATGCTCGAGACCGCCTCCGCGGCCGGGCTGCGCGTGGTGATCGGCCATGGCTTCGGCCTGGGCGTGAACACCGTCGCCGAGATCATGATGGCCGCGACCAGCGCCGCGGTGATCGACGGCCTCGAATGCGTCGGCCCGCTGAAGACCGCCGACGACATCGTCACCCGCAAGCTCGACCTCACCAGTGGGTCGATCCCGCTGCCCGGCGGACCCGGACTCGGCGTCGAACTCGACGCCGACCGGATGGCTGCGTACCGGTTCGATTGACCGCACCCGATAGCGACTGACAGGACCCCGCACACATGACCCTACCTTCCACCGCCCTCGAAGAACTCGAACGCCGCCGCGAGAAGGCCCGCGCCATGGGCGGCCCCGCCAAGCTTGCCAAGCGAAAGGCCGCCGGCCAGCTCAATGCGGAGGAGCGGCTGGCTCTGCTGGTCGACGAGGGCACGTTCCGCGAGTCCGGGCTGCTCGGTGAGTCCGGCGTGTTCGAGTCCGACCGTGGCAAGACCCCGCGCGACGGCAAGATCGTCGGCTTCGGCAAGGTCGGCGGGCGCGACTGCGGCGTGGTGATCAACGACTTCACGGTGAAGGGCTCGTCCACCTCTGCTACCAACTCGAAGAAGATGGGCCATGTGCGGCGCACCGCCATCGAGTGCGGAATGCCGTTCATCCACGTCGGTGAATCGACTGGCGCGCGCATGCCCGACACGATGGGCTCCAAGGGCATGGGCAGCCTGCTCGGCAACGACCCGCACCAGTTCCGGCGTACCCGCGACAATCCCTGGGCTGCGGCGGCGCTCGACACCGCGTTCGGGTCGTCGGCCTGGATGTGCTGCTGCGCCGACTTCGCGGTGATGCGCAAGGGCTCGATCATGGCGGTATCCAGCCCCAAGCTGGTGTCGATCGCCATCGGCGAGAAAGTCGACCTCGAGGCGCTGGGCGGCTGGCGCCTGCATGCCGAGACCACCGGTCTGATCGACCGCGTCGTCGACACCGATGCCGAGGCGATGGACGCGATCAAGCGCTTCCTTTCCTACATGCCCAGCCACAACGGCGAGTTACCACCGGTGGCGGAGGTGCCGCCCGGCTCCGGCGAAGGCCAGGACCGCATCCTCGGGCTGCTGCCCGAGAAGCGCACCCAGGTCTACGACATCCGCAAGATCCTGGAAGTGATCGTCGACCACGGCTCGATGTTCGAACTCAAGCCGCGCTTCGGCAAGTCGGCGGTGGTCGCGCTGGCCCGTCTCGGTGGCAAGGTGGTCGGCCTGATCGCGAACAATCCCGCCGCCTCGGGTGGCGCGCTGACCGTCGATGCGATCCGCAAGATCCTCGATTTCACCGTGATGTGCGATTCGTTCAACATCCCGATGGTGCGCTTCATGGACACCCCCGGCTTCGTCGTCGGGCTGGAAGCGGAACGACGCGGCGCGCCCGGCTTCATCATGAACTTCATGAACGCCACCTCGCTGGTGACCGTGCCGACGATCACCGTGCTGGTGCGCAAGGCCTATGGCCGCGCCTACGTGGCGATGGGCGGCGGGCGCAACAACGACGAGCTGATCGCCTGGCCCACCGCCGAGATCAGCTTCATGGACCCTGCGGCATCGACCCAGATCGTGCATGGCGTGTCCCCGGGACAGCCTGGCTGGGACGAGGCATTCGCGCACATCTCGCAGGACAGCGAGGTCTGGGACATGGCGTCGATGTACGCGGTGCAGAACGTGGTGCAGCCGCAGGAGACGCGCGACCACCTGATCGGCATGCTCGACGTCTATCGCCGGCGCCGCACCGGTGGCATCGGGCAGCACCTGATGCGCACCTGGCCGACGAGCTTCTGACGCCATGGCGACCGTGGATTTCGAAAGCCTGCTGGCGCAGGCGCGCCGGGAGGGACGCGGCAGCCTGTCCGAGCCCGAAGCGAAGCAGGCGCTGGCGACCATGGGCATCGCCGTGCCGCTGGGCGAAGTGGCGGCCGATGCCGCGTCGGCGGCGGCGGTCGCGGCGCGGCTCGCCGGTCCGTTCGCGGTGAAGGTGGTGTCGCCGGACATCCTGCACAAGAGCGATGCGCGCGCGGTGAGCATCCGGCTGGCCGACGCCGAAGCGGTGCGCGGTGCGGTCGAGACGATGTCGATCGAACCGGCGGTGAAGGCTGCGCGGGTCGACGGCTGGCTGGTCGAGCGCATGGCCGCACCCGGCGTCGAGATGGTGATCGGCGCGGTGCGCGACCCGCAGTTCGGCATGATGGTGATGGTCGGCCTGGGCGGTGTGTTCGTCGAGGTACTCGGCGATGTCGCATTCCGGCTGGTGCCGATCGCGCGCCATGAGGCCGAGTCGATGATCGATGCGCTGCAGGGCCGTGCCCTGCTCGACGGTGCGCGTGGCCGGGCGCCGGTATCGCGCGCCGCGTTGGTCGACCTGCTGCTCGCTGTCGGCGGCGAGGGCGGCCTGCTGCACCGGCATGGCGATGACATCGCGGAACTGGACCTGAATCCGGTGATCGTTTCTGCGGATGCCGCGGTCGTGGTCGATGCGCGGGTGATCCTGGCGCCGATGGCGGACGCGCCGGCAGGCACGACCTCCGGCGCTGACGCAGCGCAGGTGGACTACGGTCGCCTGTTCGCGCCGAAGTCGGTCGCGGTGCTCGGTGCGTCCGCCACCGATACCTCGATCGCCAACACCTTCATCCGCCGGATGAAGAAGTTCGGTTATGCCGGATCCCTCTGGCCGATCCATCCCTCGGCGCCAGAGGTGGAAGGGCTGCCCGCCTTCCGCAGCCTTGCGGACACGCCCGGCCCGGTCGACTATGCCTATGTCGCGATCGGCGCGGCGCGGGTCGCCGATGCGCTGGCAGCGGGTGCCGGCAGGCTCGGCTTTGCACAGGTGATCTCGAGCGGCTTCGGCGAGGTGGAGGAGGGCCGTGACCTCGAGCGCGGGCTGATCGACGTGGCGCGCAGCGGCGGCTTCCGCGTGATCGGGCCGAACTGCCTCGGGCTGTATTCACCGCGTGGCGGTGTGACCTTCCCCGACGATGCACCGCGCGAGACCGGCAGCATCGGCGTGCTGGCGCAGTCCGGTGGCCTGTCGACCGACATCGTCAAGCGCGGCCAGGCGCGCGGCGTACGCTTTTCCGGGCTGGTCACCATCGGCAACAGCGCCGACGTCGGCGCAGCCGAACTCGCCGGCTTCTACATGCACGACGCGCAGACGCGTGCGATCGGTCTGTACCTCGAATCCGCGAAGGATGGCCGTGCGCTGTTCGACCTGCTGCGCTCTCCCCGGGCCAAGCCGGTGGTGCTGCTCAAGGGTGGCCGCACCAGCCAGGGGCATCTTGCGGCCGCTTCCCATACCGGGTCGCTGGCCGGCGACCTGCGCGCCTGGGAAGCGCTGTGCGAACAGACGCCATGCGTGATGGTCGACATCGTCGACCGTTTCGTCGACGCGCTGCTCGCGCTGCAGGTGCTGGAGCTGCGTCCGTCGCGCCCGACCCGTCGCGTCGTGCTGTTCGGCAACGGCGGCGGCACCAGCGTGCTCGCGGCCGACTGCTTCTCGTCGGTCGGCCTGGACATCCTGCCGATGGACGCAGCGGCCGTCGATGCGATGCGGGCACTGAAGCTGCCGCCGGGCACCGGCATCGTCAACCCGATCGATACGCCCGTGGGCACGCTGCTGCAGAGCGGTGGCGCGGTGGCTGGGAAGATCCTCGACATCGTCTACGATTCGAGCGGTGCGGATGCGCTGGTGATGCACCTGAACCTGGCGGCGTTCGTCGGCCGCAGCGCGGGTGACCCGGTGGAGACGCTGATCGGCATCGCCGAGCAGGTCGGGCGCGAGCGGCCGGGGCAGCTTCACTTCGTGCTGGTGCTGCGCTCCGACGGCTCGCGCGAGCTCGATGATGCCCGTCGCGTCTACCGCCAGCGTGCGCTGGCCGCCGGCATCGCCGTGTTCGACGAGATCGCCGATGCCGGCCATGCGCTGGCGGCGGTGTCGAGGCTCGAGCACCGGCTGGCGGCACGGCACGCCCAGGGGTCAGGCCCCGGGGTCTGACCTCCGGGTCTGACCCGGGTACCGGGCCCGGCCCGATAGGCGACAATCGCAGTACGAATCCCTTCAGGAGTGCAATAGATGCCGATCATCGATGTGAAGAGTGAAATCACCGGCAACGTGTGGAAGATCGTGGCCAAGGTCGGCGACACCATCGAGGAAGAGGCGCCGATCATGATCCTCGAGTCGATGAAGATGGAGATCCCGGTCACCGCGCCCGAGACCGGCACGCTGGTCGAGATCTGCGTGACCGAGGGCAGCACCTGCAGCGAGGGCGCGGTGGTCGCCCGCCTGCAGGTCTGAGCGGCGGCCGGGCGATGATCCGCAGACTGCTGGTCGCCAACCGGGGCGAGATCGCCTGCCGCGTGATGCGCAGCGCGCGGGCGCTCGGCATCGATACCGTGGCTGTGCATTCCGAAGCCGACGCCGGTGCCATGCATGTCGCGCTCGCCGGGCAGGCGGTGGCGATCGGTCCTGCCGCGGCCACGGAGAGCTACCTGCTGGCCGACCGCGTGCTGGCGGCAGCGCTGGAGACCGGTGCAGATGCGATCCATCCGGGCTATGGCTTCCTCGCCGAGAATGCCGCGTTCGCCTCGGCTGTCGAGGCAGCAGGATTGACCTGGGTCGGTCCGACGCCGCAATCGATCGACGACATGGGCGACAAGGAACGCGCCCGCGCGATCGCCCGCGCCGCCGGCGTGCCGGTACTGCCGGGCAGTGAGCGTTTCGCGCCGGGCGACGCGCCGGCCGATGCAGCGATGCTCGAAGCCGCGGCAGCCGCGGTCGGCTATCCGCTGCTGGTCAAGGCCGCAGCCGGCGGTGGTGGCATCGGCATGCGTCGGGTCGACGATGCGTCCGGCGTCGCGGCGGCCGTCGCGGCGACACAGGCTCTCGCCGCACGGGCGTTCAAGGATGGCTCGGTCTACCTCGAACGCTACGTGCCGCGTGCGCGCCATGTCGAGGTGCAGGTGTTCGGGTTCGGCGATGGCCGCGCGGTGCACCTGTACGAACGCGACTGCTCGATACAGCGTCGGTTCCAGAAGGTGATCGAGGAGAGTCCGGCACCCGGGCTGACCCAGGCGACGCGGCTCGCGATGTGCGAGGCCGCGACAGCGCTTGCGCGCGAGCAGCGCTACCGCGGCGCGGGTACGGTCGAGTTCGTGGTCGACGCCGACAGCGGCGAGTTCTTCTTCCTGGAAATGAACACCCGCATCCAGGTAGAACACCCGGTGACCGAGATGAACACCGGCGCCGACCTGGTGGCGATGCAGCTGCTGCTGGCCGGCGGCGGCGTGCTGCCGGTGCAGGAACAGGCCGGCATCGCCGCCAGCGGCCATGCGATCGAAGTCCGTCTCTATGCCGAGCGCCCGCTGAAGGGCTTCCTGCCGTCCACCGGCACGCTGGCCACCTTCGACATGCCGGCTGCCGGAGATGGGCTGCGCATCGATGCCGGCGTGCGGGCCGGCGATGCGATCAGCCACTGGTACGATCCGATGATCGCCAAGGTGATCGCGCACGGCGAGACGCGCGACGCGGCGATCGACCGCCTGCTCGCTGCGCTGGCGCAGGTACGCATCGAAGGGGTGGAGACCAACCTGCTGTTCCTGCAGCGTACGCTCGACCATCCCGCGTTCCGTGCGGGCGAGGTGTTCACCGGGTTCATCGATGCGCACAAGGCGGTGTTGCTGGCGAAGTGAGGCGGCGACGCACTACGGCGCCAGCAGGCGGCCGGTGACGATGGTCAGCGGTCTTTGCATGTACCCCAAGCGTAAGGGAGTGGTCCGTCGGTGAAGATGGCCGAGAATTCGTTGTTCGCGATCCTGCTGCGCGCGCGCTGGTGGATCAGCTTTGCGATCGCAGCCGCACTGGTGCTGCTGTCATTCGTGCTGCTGCCCGATACCTTCCGGCTGATGGGCATCGTCGCCGGGCTGCCGTTCGCCGTCATCGGGGCGATCGCGCTGCGCAAGCAGTGGGGGCGCCCCGGCGCGGCGCAGGTGGCGCGCATCACCGAAGCGGCAGGCACGATGGCCTGGCCGGCGTTTGCCGCGCTGCTCGAGTCGTCGTTCCGGCGCGATGGCTGCACGATCGCCCGCTCGAATGTCGATACGTTCGATTTCGAACTTGAGCGACCGGGCACCGAGCATGCCGGGCGCAAGGTGCTGGTCAGTGCGCGGCGCTGGAAGGCCGCGCGTACCGGTATCGAACCGTTGCGTGCGCTGCAGGCCGTGCGCGAGGCACGCGGGGCCTCGGGCGCGATCTATGTGTGCATCAACGAGGTGTCCGAGGGTGCGCGTCGCTTCGCCGACGAGAAGGGCATCACGATCTGGCAGGCAGGCGAGGTCGCGCATGCGCTGCACGGGCTGCCGCTGGTGGCGCGCTAGCGGCGGCGTTAAACCTTCCTCAGTCGAACCTGATCTTCAGCGTCGGCAGCAGCTTCTCCCAGCGCGCCATGCCTTCCCGCATCTTCGCCTCGAACGCCTCCGGCGTGCTCGGCGACGGATCGAAGCCGGCGCCCTCCAGGGTCTTGCGGGTGGCGGGATTGGCGAGGATGGTGGCGACCTCGGCGTTGAGTTTCTTCGCCAGGTCGCGCGGCAGCTTCGGCGGGCCGGCCATGCCCATCCACTGCGCCAGGTCGACGCCCTTGACGCCGGCCTCGTCAAGGGTCGGGATGTCCGGCAGTGCGGCGGACCGCGTCGGAGAGACCACCGCCAGGATGCGCACCTTGCCGGCGCGGTGGTGCGGGATCACCGGCGAGGAGCCCAGCACGACGATCGGGATCTGGCCGCCGACCAGGTCGATGATTGCCGCGCCACCGCCCTTGTAAGGGATGTGGGTCATGTCGATGCCGGTGGCGAGCTTGATCATCTCGCCCGCCAGGTGCTGCGGATGGCCGTGCCCGGAAGAGCCGAAGGACAGCTTGCCCGGGACGGTACGCGCATGGGCGACCAGTTCCTTCAGGCTGGTGGCCGGTACCGAGCTGTGCACGGCCAGCACCAGCGGCTGGGTGGTGAGCAGGCTGATGCCGGTGAAGCTGCGCGGATCCCAGGGCAGGTTGCGGTAGGTGAACGGCAGCAGCGTGGACGAATCGCTGGCGGTGCCCAGCGTGTAGCCGTCTGGCGCCGCGCGTGCCAGCAGCTCGTAGCCGATGGTGCCACCGGCGCCGGCCCGGTTGTCCGCGATGAACTGCTGGCCGTAGGTGGCGCTGAGGCGCTCGGCCATCACGCGCGACACCAGGTCTGCAGCGCCGCCCGGTGCGAAAGGGACGATCAGACGGACGGGCCGGGCGGGCCAGGCCTGCGCCGCCGATTCCAGGGGCGCGAGCAGGCCCCCGACCGCAGTTCCCAGGCCGAGCAGGAAAGAGAGTGATGTGCGCATCAGGATGACTCCGGTCGTGCAATGTCGAATCGGGCATCGTGAAGTATCCTGACCGTTGCCGCAACCCGGAGGAAACACCGCATGACTGTTGCAGGAAACGCGAGGACCGGCGCTCAGCCGACGACACCGAACGTGCTGCTGATCCTGGCCGACAACCTCGGATGGGGCGAACTCGGCTGCTATGGCGGCGGCGTGCTGCGCGGCGCACCGACACCGCGTATCGATGCCCTTGCCGCGCAGGGCCTGCGCCTGACCAATTTCAACGTCGAGAGCGACTGTGTGCCGACGCGCTCGGCGCTGATGACCGGCCGGCATCCGATCCGCACCGGCGCGCTGCAGTCGGTGCCGGCCGGACTGCCGCAGGGTCTGATCCCGTGGGAGGTCACGCTCGGCCAGCAGTTCAGCCAGCAGGGCTATGCCACCGCGTGCTTCGGCAAGTGGCACCTCGGCGACCGGGCCGGGCGTTATCCGCACGATCGCGGCTTCGACGAGTGGTACGGCATCCCGCGTACCACCAACGAGAGCCTGTTCACCAGCACGCCCGGCTTCGATCCGTCGGTGGTACCGATGCCTTATGTGATGTCGGGTCGCGCCGGCGAGGCCGCCGCGGAACACCATGTGTACGATCTCGACGCCCGGCGCCGGATCGACAGTGAACTGACCGACCATGCGATCGACTTCATGTCGAGGCAGGTGGCGGCGGGCAAGCCGTTCTTCGCGTACGTGCCGCTGACACACCTGCACTATCCGACGCTGCCGCATCCCGACTTCACCGGGCGCACCGGCGCCGGGGATTTCGCCGATTCGATGGTCGAAATGGATTTCCGTACCGGGCAGATGCTCGATGCGATCGACCGGCTGGGCGTCGCCGATGACACGCTGGTGATCTTCGCCAGCGACAACGGGCCGGAGTTCCGGCGGCCCTGGCGCGGCACCGCCGGTCCGTGGACCGGTACTTACCATACGTCGATGGAAGGCTCGCTGCGCGTGCCGTTCATCGTGCGCTGGCCGGGGCACGTGCCGCTGGGCATGGTGAGCGATGCGATCGTTCATGTCACAGACCTGTTCCCGACGCTTTCGCGTGTCGCCGGTGCTGCGGTGCCCGACGACCGTCCGATCGACGGCATCGACCAGCTCGACTTCCTGGTCGATCCGACGGCAGGTTCGAAGCGGGAAGGCTTCGTGTACTACATCAAGGACGAGATGCGCGCGGCGAAGTGGCGCGACTGGAAGATGCATTTCGTCTGGGAGCCGGAGCCGAACACCGGCACCAACCACCTGGAAGCGCCTTACCTGTTCAACCTGGTGCGCGATCCGAAGGAGGAGACCGACCTCAACAGCACCGGCGACGGCTGGGCTCGCGGGCCGATCCGCCGCATGGTCGTCGCGTTCCAGCAGGGGCTGAAGGCGAACCCGCCGATTCCGCCCGGTTCTCCCGATGACTATCGGCCCGCGCCGAAGAAGGATGCGCCATGAATGCACCCGTGAAGCCACTCGCCCTGCCGCATCGCAGCCGCAAGCCGCGCACGCGCGGCCTGACCTCGATGATCGACTTCGGCCCGGACACCTTCGGCTGGACCGGCGCGGTCGGTGGCATCGAGCCGCTGCTGCAGGCCTGCGGCGACTACATCGACTTCGCGAAGATCTATGCGATGAACGCGCTGCTGCTGCCGCGCGACGTGGTGAAGGCGGCGGCGCGCTGCTACCGTGAGCACGACGTCGTACCGTTCGCCGGCGGCATCCTGTTCGAGTACGCCTGGCAGCGCAACGAGCTCGACGGTCTGGAAGCGCTGCTGGCCGACCTCGAGATCGGCGGGCTGGAGATCTCCGAGAACTACGTGCAGCTCACGCCCGACGAGCGCGCACGGATGATCGAGCGCTTCCAGAAGCGCGGCATCTACATCAAGTACGAATTCGGCCGCAAGTCGCCGACCGAGCCGCTGTCGCTCGACGAACTCGGTGGCGTGGTCGAGGCTGTCGGCCGGCAGGGCATCGAGCATGTGATCGTCGAGCAGTCCGACTTCGACATGCTGGTCGCCGCACGCGCCGATGCGATCGACCGGCTGAAGGAGCAGGCCTGGTTCGACCGCCTGCTGATCGAGGCTGATCCCTACCGCTTCCCGAAGCAGTGCGCCGAACTGGTGCAGACCTTCGGCCCCGAGGTAAACCTCGCGAACATCACGCCCGGGCAGGTGCTGCGGCTGGAAGGCTTCCGCCTCGGCATCGGCCGCGCCGTCGACTATTCGATCATCACCCGCTGAAATCCGGGTCAGAGACGATTTTTCCCGGGAGACGGGAAAATCGTCTCTGACCCGGATTTCAGTCCAGGAAGGACTCGATGAGGCGGGCTACGGCGGCCGGCTGGTCGTGGTGCAGCATGTGGCCGCACTCCTGCAGCCGTTCGAGCTGCATGCCGGGCACCGCGGCGCAGCGCTGGGCGAACTGCTCGGGCGTGTCGAGCCGGAAGCCCTGCTTTGCCGGGTCGCTGGCCATTACCCACAGTACCGGGCAGGTGATCCGGTTCCAGCAGGCGTAGACCTCGTCGAGGCGGGTCTGCTGGGCATGCAGCTGCTTGTGCCGGGGATCGGCGCGCAGCACGAAGCCGCCGCCGGCCGCCGGTCGGGCCCAGTGCGGTGCCAGGAAGGCCGCGCGCTCTGCGGTCAGTCGCGGGTTGTTCTTGCGCAGCCGGCGCGCCACGTCGTCGAGCGACGGGTAGGGCCGGAAGGTCGCGGGCTTGCGCTGCTGGTCGAGCCAGCGGACGAAGTGTTCAGGCGCGCGCTGCGCGTCGTAACGGTGCCCGCCGAAGCCTTCGAGCGACACGACGCGCGACAGGCGCTGAGGGCGCAGCCCGGCATAGGCCATCAGCACGTTGCCGCCCATCGAATGGCCGACCACGCGCGCCGGTTCATCCGGTGACAGGCGGTCGAGCAGGGCGTCGAGGTCGGCGAAGTAGTCCGGGAACTCGTAGCCGTGCGAGGCCCAGGACGACAGGCCGAAGCCGCGCCAGTCGGGGGCGAGCACATGCCAGTCGCGGCGCAGTTCCTCGACCAGGAAAGCGAACGAGGCGGACACGTCCATCCAGCCGTGCAGCAGGAACAGCTTCGGTGCGCCTTCGGTGCCCCATTCGCGCACGTGCAGGTCGAGCCCGTTGACCGACAGCCAGCGCGAACGGTCGGACGCCGTCATGCCGGCCGGCCGCCGTGCCGCGTTGCGCCGCCGCCGGGCCGTTGTTCAGGCCGGTGCGCTGCGTCCCTGCGCATAGGTCTTCTCGCGCTGGCTCTGGCAGGCGATGCAGCGGGTGGCGGCCGGGTAGGCGAACAGGCGGGCGAACGGGATGTCCACGCCGCAGTCGATGCAATCGCCGTAGTCGCCTTCCTCCATGCGCTTGCGCGCACCTTCGACCGCCTTGAGCTCCGCCAGCTCGCGCTCGATCATCGCTGCATTGATGTCGACCATCTGGTCGGCGACCGATTCATCGCCCGAGTCGTTCACCTCACCGGCGAGGTCGGCGTAACGCTCCGAGCCGGTCGCCTTGAGGTCTTCGCGGATTTCGCGGGCGAGTTCGGCATGCCGCTTCTCGAGCGCGGCGCGCAACTGTTCCATCTGCTGATCGGTGAGTTCTGACACGTATTTGTGCTCCGTCGTTGCCTGATCCGGAAAACCCTCGACTGTAGCGCAATACCGAGTCGCCCCGGGTACTGTGTGCTTCGCCTGCCGAACGCGAGGGCGTACCCGCTCCGGGAATGTGCCTGGTGCGGGATGACTGCCGGTGCCCGTTGCGGGCTGCTAGACTCGCGCCGTCTGCGCTGCGTGGCGCCTGTTTCGAGTGGAGTGGTCCGGGTGTCAACGGCAGGGTGTGCTATCGATTTCGGTACTTCCAATTCCTCCGTGGCGCTGCTGGGTGCCACGCGGGACGACCTGGCGCAGGAAGCTTTCAGGCTGGTCGCGCTGGAAGGTACGCATACGGCGATCCCGACCGCGGTGTTCTTCAGCGGCGAAGATGGATCGCGCGCGTTCGGCCGCGCGGCGGTGCAGGCGCATGTCGAGGGCGTCGAAGGCCGGCTGATGCGCTCGATCAAGAGCATCCTGGGCTCCGACCTGATCGACCGCACCACCGAGGTCGGTCCCGGCTTCATGGTGAAGTACCTGGACGTGGTGGTCGCGTTCCTGCGCCACCTGCGCCAGCGCGCGTCGCAGGCCGCCGGCACGCCGGTGGAGCGTGCCGTGATCGGGCGCCCGGTGTTCTTCGTCGACGACGATCCGGAGCGCGATGCCCTGGCCGAGCGCACGCTGGCTGCCGCTGCCCGCACGGCGGGTTTCACCGAGGTTGCGTTCCAGTTCGAGCCGATCGCCGCCGCGCTCGACTTCGAGCGCACCGTCTCGCGCGAGACGCTGGTGCTGGTGGCGGACATCGGGGGCGGCACCTCCGATTTTTCGGTGGTACGCGTGGGACCGAAGCAGCGCAAGCGGGTCGACCGCAGCGCGGACGTCCTGGCGAGCCACGGCGTACACGTGGCCGGCACCGACTTCGACCGCGAGGTGAACCTGGCGGCGATCATGCCGCTGCTCGGGCTGGGTTCCGAGGGGCGCAGCGAGTCGGGTGCGTCCATCCGCGTGCCCAATGCGATCTACCACGCGCTGTCTACCTGGCACCTGATCAACACCGTCTACCTGCCCAACCGGCTGATCGAACTGCGCCAGATGGCGAGCCTGTATGTCGACCAGCGGCTGCACCGGCGGCTGATGACGGTGCTCGAATGCAGGCTCGGGCATGCGCTGGCTGCGATGGCCGAAGCTGCGAAGATCGACGTCTCGATGCACGGCGCGGCGCGGATCGACCTGTCGATGGTCGAGGACGCACTGGCCGGCAGCTTCGACGCCGTGCGCCAGCAGGCCGCGCTGTCGGAGTCCATCGGTCGGATCGCCGGCGCCGCGCGCCAGGCCATCGAGCAGGCCGGACTGTTGCCGTCGAAGATCGATGCGCTCTATTTCACCGGTGGCTCGACGGCACTGCAATCGCTCGCCAACGCCATCGGGGCGGTGGTGCCCGACGCCGCGCAGGTCGACGGGGACCGGTTCACCAGCGTGGTGAGCGGCCTTGCCGTGGACGCCACGCGGCGCTTCGGCTAGGGCGCCGACGCGACCGGTAGCTCGGTGGTGGACCAGCCTCCACCCAGTGCCCGCACCAGCACCACCGAGGCATCGAACTGGCGCCCGAGCACCGACAGGGCGGCTTGCTCGGCCGACAGCAGCGAGGTCTGGGCGGTCACGACGTTGTTGAACCCGACCAGGCCTGCCTTGTACTGGTTCAGCGTGATCTGCAGCGTCTGGCGCGCGAGGTCGACCGCACGCGCCTGTGCCGCCGCCTCGTCGGACAGCACGCGCAGCGCCACCAGGTTGTCCTCGACCTCGACCAGCGCGGCGAGTACGGTCTGCCGGTACTGCGCCACGCGCTGCTCGTAGATCGCGGTGTTCTGGTCGACGACCCCGCGCCGGCGTCCGGCATCGAACAGCGTCAGCGCGAGCGAAGGCCCGAGCGACCAGTAGCGGACCGGAGCCGTGATCCAGTTGCTCAGGTCGGTCGACCGGAACCCGGCGGCACCCGAGAGCGTGAGCGAGGGGAACCAGGCGGCCGCTGCCACCCCGATCTGAGCGTTGGCCGCGGCGACCCTGCGCTCGGCCGCGGCGATGTCCGGGCGCCGCTCCAGCAGCGTCGATGGGAGCGCCAGCGGCGCCTGCGAGGGCAGCGGTGGCAGCGGGCCAGCGGGTATGGACAGTGCTGCCGGCGGCCGGCCGACCAGCAGCGCGATCGCATGCTGCAGCTGCGCGCGCGGCACCTCGGTGTCGATCAGCTGCGCCTGCACCGAGGCGAGCTGGCTCTGCGCCTGGATGACGTCGGCACGCGGCACGACGCCGACCGCGTAGCGGTTCTGCGCGATCTGCAGTGCGCGCTGGTTCGCCTCGACCGTATCGGCCAGCAGACTCGCCCGCTGTTCGGCCACGCGCAGCTGGAAGTAGGCCTGGGCCAGCGCCGCGCGGGCCGACAGCCGGGCGGCGGCCAGGTCGGCAGCGCTGGCCTGTGCGCTGGCCTCGTTCGCTTCCAGCGTACGCGCAATGCGACCCCACAGGTCGAGCTCCCAGCTGGCGCTGATCCCGACGTCCTGCACCGTGGCGCGCCCGGCGGTGGTGGTGGTACCGGTGCGTGCATTGGTGATGGCCGGCGACTGGCTGCGGGTAGCCTGCACGTTACCGGTGAGGGTCGGGAACAGCCCGGCACGCGCCTGCGTGATCAGTGCCAGCGCCTGCCGGTACTGCGCCTCTGCGGCACGGATGTTCTGGTTCGACGGTTCGATCGCCGCGATCAGCGCATCGAGCCGGGCGTCGCCGAACGCAGTCCACCAGGCGTCGCCGCGAGACAGGTCCTGCGGGGTCGCGGGCTTCCAGAGGGCGCCCTGCTTCCAGTCTGCGGACACCGGCGCTTCCGGACGATGGTAGTCCGGGCCCACGGCCATGCAGCCGCCGAGCAGCAGCACCAGCACGAGTGCGAGGCGCCGGCCGGCCACCGGCGGTGCTGGCGTGGCGAAGGCGCCGTTGGATGGCGCAGCGGCGGCAGGGATCATCATGCTGGGACCTCCCGGTCCGGCGTACCGGCGCCGCGCCGGCTTGCGCGACGGCGGATGAAGAAATGGCGCATCCGGTCGAGGTGCAGGTAGACGACCGGCGTGGTGTAGAGCGTCAGCGCCTGGCTGACCAGCAGGCCGCCGACGATTGCGATGCCCAGCGGCTGGCGCAGCTCGGCGCCGTCGCCCTGGCCCAGCGCCAGCGGCAGGGCGCCGAACAGCGCTGCCAGGGTGGTCATCAGGATCGGCCGCAGGCGCAGCCGGCAGGCCTGTTCGATCGCCTCGCGCGGGCTGGCACCGTGGTCGCGTTCCGCCGCGAGCGCGAAGTCGACCATCATGATCGCGTTCTTCTTCACGATGCCGATCAGCAGCAGCACGCCGATCATGGCGATCAGGTTGAAGTCGCTCTTCGCGATCATCAGCGCGAGCAGCGCACCGAGGCCGGCCGAGGGCAGGGTGGACAGGATGGTCACCGGATGCAGCGTGCTCTCGTAGAGCATGCCGAGCACGATATACATCGCAACGAAGGCGGCCAGGATCAGCAGCGGTTGGCTGTCGAACGACTGGGTGAACAGTCGGGCCGTACCCTGGAAGCCGCCGTAGATGCTGCTCGGTGCACCGATCTGCGCGAAGGTGCGTTCGATCGCGGCCTGGGCAGTGGACAGCGATACCCCGGGCGGCAGGTTGAACGAGGTGGTGGCCGCCGCGAAGCCGCCCTGGTGGAAGATCGACAGCGGCGTGCTGGTCTGGCCGAAGCTCGCGATCCGGGCGAGCGGTACCGTGCGGCCGTCGGCAGTGACGAAGTTGAAGTCGCGCAGGATCTCCGGGCTCTGCCAGTAGCGCGGCTCCACCTCCATCACCACCCGGTACTGGTTGAGCGGGTTGTAGATGATCGACACCTGCCGCTGGCCGAACGCATTGTTCAGCGAGGCGCTGATCCGCCGCATGTCCAGCCCTAGCCGTGCCGCCGCATCCCGGTCGAAGGTGATCGTCGTCTGCTCGCCCCGGTCCTGGATGTCGGTGTTGACGTCGGCCAGTTCCGGCAACTCTGCCAGCGCATTGCGCAGCCTCGGCTCCCAGGTGCGCAGCACCGACAGCTCTTCTGCCAGGATGGTGTACTGGAACTGTGCGTTCGACTCGCGCGCGCCAGCGCGCAGTTCCTGCACGGAGGACAGGAACAGCTGCGCGCCGGGCACCTGGGTCAGCTGCGGACGCAGCCGCGCGATCACCTGGTCGGTCGAGAGCCCGCGCTCGGACAGCGGCTTGAGCGTGATGAACAGGAAGCCGGTGTTGCGCGCGCCCATGCCGGTGAAGCCGACCACGTTCTCGACGGCCGGGTCCTGGCCGACGATCGCCACGAAGGCCTCCAGCTTGCCCTGCATCGACTGGAACGAGCTGCTCTGGTCCGCACGCAGCGAACCGGCCATCCGGCCGGAGTCCTGCTGCGGGAAGAAGCCCTTGGGCACGACCGTGTACAGCCAGACGTTGAGGCCGATCGTCGCGAACAGGATCAGCAGCATCAGCCAGGCATGGTCGAGCACCCAGGACAGGCTCGCCGAGTAGCCGTCGGCCACGCCGCGCCAGGCCCGAGCCGCGCCGCGCACGACAAGGTTGCGCCGGGCCGGCCCGGCACCCGCGCCAGCGCCCTCGAGCAGGCGGGCCTTCAGCAGGCGCGCGCACATCATCGGCGTGACCGTCAGCGACACTACCAGCGAGACCAGCACCGCCGCCGACAGCGTGATCGCGAACTCGCGGAACAGGCGGCCGATCAGCCCGCCCATGAACAGGATCGGGATGAACACCGCGATCAGCGACAGGGTCATCGAGAGCACCGTGAAGGCGACTTCGCCGGCGCCTATGAGCGCCGCACGTATCGGTGCCATGCCTTCCTCGATGTGGCGCGTGGTGTTCTCCAGCACGATGATCGCGTCGTCCACCACGAAGCCGGTGGCAATCGTCAGCGCCATCAGGGACAGGTTGTTCAGCGAGAATCCGCACAGGTACATGACCGCCAGCGTGCCCACCAGCGACACCGGCACCGCGACCGCCGGGATCAGCGCCGAGCGCCACTGGCCGAGGAACAGGAAGGTGACGCCGATCACCAGCCCGATCGCGATCAGCAGGGTGTGCCACACCTCGCGCAGCGAGGCCCGGATCGTCGGCGTGCGGTCCTGCACGATATCGAGCTGGATGGTGTCGGGTATCGACGCCCTGAGCAGCGGCATCAGCGCGTAGATCCGGTCGACGGTCTCGATGATGTTCGCGTTCGGCTGGCGGTTGACCACCAGCAGCACGGCCGGCCGGCCGTTCGACAGCCCGGCATTGCGCAGGTCCTGCACCGAGTCCTCGACCTTCGCGATGTCGCCCAGCCGGACCGGATTGCCGTTGCGGTAGCCGACGATCAGCGGCACGTAATCTGCGGCGCTGCGCGCCTGGTCGTTCGCGCCGATCTGCCAGGTGCGCTCGCCGTCGTCGACCGAGCCCTTCGGGCGGTTGGCGTTGGCCGCTGCGATCGCGGCACGGATCTCCTCGGTGCCCAGGCCCTGGCGCGCCAGCGCATCCGGGTTCAGCCCGATGCGCACCGCCGGCAGCGCGCTGCCGCCGACGGTGACCTGGCCGACGCCATCGACCTGCGCCAGCCGTTGCGCGAGTACGGTCGAGGCGGCGTCGTACATCTGCCCTCGCGAGAGCGTCGGCGAGGTCAGCGCGAGGATGACGATCGGTGCGTCGGCCGGGTTCACCTTGCGCCAGGTCGGGTTGCTCGGCATGCCGCTGGGCAGCAGCGAGCGCGCGGCATTGATGCCCGCCTGCACGTCGTTACCGGCGTCGTGGATGTCGCGCGACAGGTCGAACTGGATGGCGATACGGGTCGAACCGAGGGAACTGGACGAGGTGATCTCGGTCACCCCGGCGATCCGGCCCAGCGTACGTTCCAGCGGCGTGGCGACGGTGGCGGCCATCGTCTCCGGACTCGCGCCGGGCAGCGAGGCGTTGACCACGATGGTCGGGAAGTCGACCTGCGGCAGCGGCGACACCGGCAGCTGGGTGAACGCCGCCAGGCCCGAGAGCAGGATCGCCAGCGTCAGCAGGATGGTGGCGATCGGGCGCGCGATGAACGTCGCGCTCAGGTTGAAGCCGAGCGGCGTCATGCCGGCTGACCCGCGCCGCCGCGCCGGCGCCCGTTCGACAACCGGTCGAACGCCAGGTAGATCGCCGGCGTGGTGAACAGCGTGAGCACCTGGCTCACCAGCAGGCCGCCGACCAGCACGATGCCCAGCGGATTGCGCAGCTCGGAACCGGTGCCACTGCCCAGCATCAGCGGCAGGGCGGCGAACAGCGCCGCGAAGGTGGTCATCATGATCGGCCGGAAGCGCAGCAGGCAGGCCTGGTAGATCGCCTCGCGCGGCGCCATGCCATGCCGGCGCTCGGCGTCGAGCGCGAAGTCGATCATCAGGATCGCGTTCTTCTTGACGATCCCGATCAGCAGGATCACGCCGATGATGGCGACGATCGACAGCTCCGATCCGGCGAGGATCAGCGCGGCCAGCGCGCCGATCGCCGCCGAGGGCAGCGTCGACAGGATGGTCACCGGATGGATGAAGCTCTCGTAGAGCACGCCGAGCACGATGTACATCGTGACGATCGCCGCCAGCACCAGCAGCAGGGTGTTCGAGAGCGAGGCCTCGAAGGCGCGTGCCGCACCCTGGAATGCGCTGGTCATGCTGGCCGGCAGGCCGAGTTCGGTCTGCGCTGCCCGGATCGCCTCGACCGCTTCACCGAGCGAGTGGCCAGGTGCGACCGCGAACGAGATCGTCGAGGACGGGAACTGCGACAGACGAGAGATGACCAGCGGCGTCTGTCGCTCGTACACGCGCGCGATCGCCGACAGTGGCAGCGTCCCGCCGCCGGGCTGAACCAGGTGGATCGCGTCGATGCCGCGCAGGCCGCGCGCCAGCGCCGGATCGACCTCGAGCACCACCCGGTACTGGTTGGACTGGGTGAAGATGGTCGAGACCAGCCGCTGCCCGAACGCGTTGTAGAGCGCGTTGCCGACCTGCTGCACCGAGATGCCGAGCCGTCCGGCGGTGTCGCGGTCGATGTCGACATACGCCTGCAGGCCACCGTCCTGCAGGTCGTTGCCCACCGAGGCGAGCTGCGGCAGGGCGCGCAGCCGTTCGGTGAGCTTCGGAACCCATTCGGCGACCCGGGCCGGATCGCTGTCCTGCAGCGTGAACTGGTACGGAGCCTTGCTGATACGGTCCTCGATGGACAGGTCCTGCACCGGCTGCAGCGACAGCGCGAGGCCGTCGACCTCGCGCGCGCGCTCCAGCAGCCTCGCCATCACCGCCGGCGCGCGCTCGCCGCGCTCCTCGAGCGGCTTCAGATTGATCAGCATGCGCCCGGTGTTGAGCGTGGCATTGGTGCCGTCCACGCCGATGAAGCTGGTCAGGCTGGCCACCGCCGGATCCTTCTCGATCACCGCGGCCAGCCGCTGCGATCGTTCGGACATCGCCTGGAACGAGACCGACGCAGGTGCCTCGGTGATTCCCTGCAGCAGTCCGGTGTCCTGCGCCGGGAAGAAGCCTTTCGGCACCGCGATCCATAGCAGCACCGTGAGCACGAGCGTGATCGCGGCCACCAGCAGGGTCAGCGCCTGGTGTTCCAGCACGCGGGTCAGTGCCCTTCCATAGCTGGCGACGATGGCATCCAGGAACCGTTCGCTCGCCCGGAACAGCCTGCCCGGTGCCTGCCCGGCCTTTTCCTTGAGCAGCCGGGCGCACATCATGGGCGTCAGCGTGAGCGAGACCACGGCAGAGATCAGGATCGCGACGGCCAGGGTGATCGCGAACTCGCGGAACAGGCGGCCGACCACGTCGCCCATGAACAGCAGCGGGATCAGCACCGCGATCAGCGAGAAGGTGAGCGAGATGATGGTGAAGCCGATCTCGCCGGCGCCGATCAGTGCCGCCTCCATCGGCGACTTGCCTTCCTCCACATGGCGCGCGATGTTCTCGATCATCACGATCGCATCGTCGACCACGAAGCCGGTGGCGATGGTCAGCGCCATCAGCGTGAGGTTGTTGATCGAGAATCCGGCGAGGTACATGACCCCGAAGGTTCCGACCAGAGACAGCGGCACCGCCAGGCTCGGGATCAGGGTCGCCGGAAGGCTGCGCAGGAACAGGAAGATCACCACGATCACCAGCACGATCGCCAGGATCAGTTCGAACTCGGTGTCGGCGATCGCGGCCCGGATGGTGACCGTGCGGTCGGTCAGTACCGTCACCTCGACCGCCCCCGGCAGCCCTGCGCTGACCTGCGGCAGCATCGCCTTCACTGCGTCGACCACCTGGATCACGTTCGCACCGGGCTGGCGCTGCACGGACAGGATGATCGCCGGCGTCGAGCCGCTCCAGGCCGCCAGGCGGCTGTTCTCCGCGCCGTCGACCACCTCGGCGACCTCGCGCAGGCGCACCGGCGCGCCGTTGCGGAAGGCGAGGGTGAGGTTGCGATACTCGTCGGCGCTGCGCAGCTGGTCGTTGGCGTCGATCGTCGACGCTTCCAGCGGACCGTCGAAGCTGCCCTTCGGCTGGTTCACGTTCCACGCGGCGATCGCGGTGCGCACGTCGTCCAGGTTCAGGCCGTAGGCGGCGAGCGCGGCCGGGTTCAGGCGCACGCGCACCGCAGGCCGTTGCCCGCCGGCGATCGACACCAGGCCCACGCCCGGCACCTGCGCGATGCGCTGGGCAATGCGCGTCTCGATCAGGTCGCGCACCCGCGGCAGCGGCAGCGTCGGCGAGGTCACCGCCAGGGTCAGGATCGGCGTGTCCGCCGGGTTGACCTTGTTGTAGATCGGCGGCGCGGGCAGGTCCTGCGGCAGCAGGTTGGACGCGGCATTGATCGCCGCCTGCACCTGCTGCTCGCCGATGGAAAGCTCCAGGCCGAGCGAGAAGCGCAAAGTGATGACCGAGGCGCCGCCGGAACTGCTCGACGACATCTCGTCCAGGCCGGGCATCTGCCCGAACTGGCGCTCCAGCGGCGCGGTGATCACCGAGGCGACGATGTCGGGGCTGGCCCCCGGATACAGCGTGACCACCTGGATCGTCGGATAGTCGACCTGGGGCAGGGCCGACAGCGGCAGCAGCCGCCAGGCGAGCAGCCCGGACAGCAGGATCGCCAGCATCGCGAGCGAGGTCGCGACCGGACGCTGGATGAACAGCCGCGATGGGTTCACCGGGCGGCGCCGGCGCCGGCCGCGGGTGCGCCTGACGGCGCGCTGCCGGGTGCTGCGCCGGCCGGCACCTCGGCGGCCGGAGCGCCGCCCGCCGGCGCATCGCCTTTCTTCGCGCCATCGCGCCGCCGCTGGCCGCCCTTGCCCTGGGCGGAGCGGTCGGCGACCTCGACCCGCATGCCCGGACGCAGCCGGTCGGCGCCATCGATCACCACCTGGGTGCCGGCGGCCAGTTCTCCCTCGACGGCTACCTGTTCCGGCGTCGAGGGGCCCGGCTTCACCGGCACCACCCGTACCCGGTTCTCCTCGTCCACTGCATAGACGAACGTGCCCTCGCGACCGCGCTGGATCGCCGCCGGTGGCACCAGGATCGCATCCTCGATCCTGTCGAGCTTGAGCCGCACGTTGACGAACTGGTTCGGGAACAGGGCCCCGTCGGCGTTGGCGAACTGCGCCTTCAGCCGGACGGTGCCGGTCTGGGTGTCGATCTGGTTGTCCGCGGTCAGCAGCACGCCGGTCGCCAGCCGGTTCAGGTTGGAGCGGTCCCACGCCTCGACGCGCAGGCGCGCGCCCGCCTTGAGCTGTGCCAGCACCGGCGGCAGGGCATCCTCCGGGATCGGGAACACCACCGTGATCGGCGCGATCTGCGCGAGGGTGACCAGCCCGGTGGTGTCGCCGGCGCGGATCAGGTTGCCGGCGTCGACCAGGCGCAGGCCGGCGCGGCCGCCGATCGGTGCCGTGATCCGGGTGTACGACAGCTGCAGCTTTGCATTGTCGACCTGCGCCCGGTTGGCGAGCAGCGTGCCTTCGTATTGCCGGACCAGCGCCTCCTGGGTGTCGACCTGCTGCCGGGCGATCGAGTCCTGGGCGAGCAGGGTGCGGAACCGTTCCAGGTCGACCCGTGCATTGCGCAGCAGCGCCTCGTCGCGCGCCAGCGCGCCGGTGGCCTGCTGCAGTGCGACCTCGTACGGTGCCGGGTCGATCTCGGCCAGCAACTGCCCAGCCTTGACCATCTCGCCCTCGCGGAACAGCACGCGCCGCAGCGGACCGTCAACGCGCGAGCGTACGACCACGGTGTTGCGCGGGGTGACCGTGCCCAGCCCGGCCTGCACGATCTCCATCGGACCGACCCGCACCTGGCGCACGCCCACCACCGCGGGCGGACCCCCGCCGCCCTTCCTGCCGGCGCTGTCGCGCCGCCCTTCGGCTGGCGCCGCCGACTTGCCGTCTGCACTGCCCTTGTCCGCGCCCGCAGCCTTCTCGGCACCTGCGGCCTTCGCCGGACCCTTCACCGCCGTGGCGGCGGCACTGCGGCTGCGTTCCACGGCCAGCCAGACGGTGGCTGCAGCCCCGCACAGCACGACGCCGAGCACCGCCCAGCCGAGCCAGCGTCTTCGGCGCGGCGCGGCGGCCGTGCCTCCAGGCGCGGTGGCGGAACGGCGGTCTGCCATTTCCGGACGGACTGCGGGATCGGATTCGGACATGGGCTGGGTCGGTACGCGGGCGCGAGGGAGATACACGAATATCCGCCCTAATCTACTGCAATGCACGAGGCCGGGCGGTGGCAGGGACGACTGTTGTGCATCCCCCCGTTCAGGCCGGCGGCATGGAGGATCCGATGCCGCGCTGCAGCGCGCCGTGTCCTCGGACGCTGGCGGCCGTACAATCGGGGGCTGGCGCCTTGCCGAACGCCCGACCGGGTCGGCACAGGCGGGCGGGGGCACCTTCCCTCGGCCTGCCTGCCAGGTGCCGCTTGACCACGGTCAAGGCTGTCTCCGGGGCGCTCACTTAGATTGTCCGCCCGGGCCGGTGCGCCCGCAGCCTTCTCCGCTCCGCACGCTCCGCCCGTCGGGCATCCGTCGGGCAACAACAGGGCCAATCCAGATGAAGATTCACGAGTACCAGGGCAAGGAAATCCTGCGCAAGTTCGGTGTGCGTACGCCACGCGGCATCCCGGCGTTCAGCGTCGACGAGGCGGTGAAGGCGGCGCAGGAACTTGGCGGCAAGGTCTGGGTCGTCAAGGCTCAGATCCACGCCGGCGGGCGCGGCAAGGGCGGCGGCGTGAAGGTCGCGAAGTCGATCGACGAAGTGCGCACGCATGCGACGGCGATCCTCGGCATGCAGTTGGTCACTCACCAGACAGGTCCGGAGGGCCAGAAGGTGCGTCGCCTGCTGGTCGAGGAAGGCGCCGACATCAAGATGGAGTTGTACCTCGGCATGGTCGTCGATCGGGTCACTCAGAAGGTGACGCTGATGGCCAGCTCCGAGGGCGGCATGGACATCGAGGAAGTGGCCGAGCACACGCCCGAGAAGATCCACAAGGTGTTCATCGACCCCGATACCCGCCTCACCGATGCCGACGCGGACGATGTCGCGGCGAAGATCGGCGTCCCGGCTGGCTCGATCGCGCAGGCGCGCGCCATCCTGCAGGGTCTGTACAACGCGTTCTGGGACACCGACGCCAGCCTGGCCGAGATCAACCCGCTGATCGTCACCGGCAGCGGCGATGTGATCGCGCTCGACGCCAAGTTCAACTTCGACTCCAACGCCCTGTTCCGGCATCCCGACATCGTCGCCTACCGCGACCTCGACGAGGAAGACCCGGCCGAGATCGAGGCCTCCAAGTTCGACCTGTCCTACATCTCGCTCGACGGCAACATCGGCTGCCTGGTCAACGGTGCCGGCCTGGCGATGGCGACGATGGACGTGATCAAGCTCTACGGCGGCAGCCCGGCGAACTTCCTGGACGTCGGCGGTGGCGCGACCACCGAGAAGGTGACCGAAGCCTTCAAGATCATGCTGAAGAACCCGAACCTGCAGGCGATCCTGGTGAACATCTTCGGCGGCATCATGCGCTGCGACACCATCGCCAACGGCGTGGTCAGCGCGGCGCGCGAAGTGAAGCTGTCGGTGCCGCTGGTGGTGCGCATGAAGGGCACCAACGAAGACCTCGGCAAGAAGATCCTGGCCGAGTCCGGCCTGCCGATCATCACCGCGAACAACATGGCCGAAGCCGCCGAGCGCGTCGTCGCCGGTGCCAACGCCCACGCCGCCAGGAAATAAGGGACCTTCCGATGAGCATCCTGATCGACAAGAACACCCGCGTGATGACCCAGGGCATCACCGGCAAGACCGGCCAGTTCCACACCAAGATGGGCAAGGAATACGCCAACGGCGCCAACTGCTACGTGGCCGGGGTGAACCCGAAGAAGGCCGGCGAGAAGTACGAAGGCATCCCGATCTTCGGCACCGTGAAGGACGCGAAGGCGCAGACCGGGGCCAACGTGAGCGTGGTCTACGTGCCGCCGCCGTTCGCCGCCGAGGCGATCTGGGAAGCGGTCGACGCCGACCTCGACCTCGTGATCTGCATCACCGAGGGCATCCCGGTGCGCGACATGATCGTGGTCCGCGACCGCATGCGCAAGCAGGGCAAGAAGACGCTGCTGGTCGGGCCGAACTGCCCGGGCGTGATCACGCCCGACGAGATCAAGATCGGCATCATGCCCGGCCATATCCACAAGAAGGGTCGCGTCGGCGTCGTTTCGCGCTCGGGCACGCTGACCTACGAGGCGGTCGGGCAACTGGCCGAGCTCGGCATCGGCCAGTCGAGCTGCGTCGGCATCGGCGGCGACCCGGTCAATGGCATGAAGCACATCGACGTGATGCGCCTGTTCAACGACGACCCCGAGACCGATGCCGTGATCATGGTGGGCGAGATCGGCGGCTCGGACGAGGAAGAGTGCGCGCAGTGGATCAAGGCCAACATGAAGAAGCCGGTGATCGGCTTCATCGCCGGGGTCACTGCACCTCCCGGCAAGCGCATGGGCCATGCCGGCGCGATCATCTCCGGCGGCAAGGGCACGGCGCAGGAAAAGCTCGCCATCATGGAAGAGTGCGGCATCAAGGTGACCCGCAACCCGTCGGAGATGGGGAAGCTCCTGAAGTCGGTCATCTGAGTTCACGCATCACCGCGGTTGCGACAGACAGGGGTTCACATGCAGGAGAAGGACGTAGGCGCTGCCAGCCAGTCGACCGAAGGCGCCCCCGGCGCCTCCTCCCCGGATGCCGGCAAGGGCAATGCCACCCGCAGCGATGCGGGTGGTGCCGGTGGCAAGGCGGCGGAGGTCCGGCCGATCAGCTTCCGCGGTGGACGCGGTCATCGGCCGAAGGGCCGTGCAGTCGATCCGCAGGCGCTGCAGGAGGTGCGTGAACTGCTCGGCAGCGCGCCGCGCGACCGCGACCTGCTGATCGAGCACCTGCACCTGATCCAGGATCGCTACGGACACCTGTCCGCGCCGCACCTGGTGGCGCTCGCCGCCGAGATGCGGATGGCACCGGCCGAGGTGTACGAGGTCGCGACCTTCTACCACCACTTCGACGTGGTGAAGGAGGGCGCGGATGCGCCGCCGCGGCTGACCGTCCGGGTCTGCGACTCCATCAGCTGCGAGCTGGCCGGGTCGAAGCGGCTGATCGAGAACCTGAAGAAGACCGTCAGCCGTGAGGTGAGGGTGCTGCACGCGCCCTGCCTCGGGCGATGCGAGGTCGCGCCGGCCGCCGTGGTGCACCAGAACCCGATCGGCCACGCCACCGCAGAGTCGGTGCACAAGGCCATCCGTGCCAATGCGGTGCGCTGCCCGGCACCCGCGGTCATCGACTACGACGCCTACCGTGCCGCCGGCGGCTACCGGCTGTTCACCGAATGCGTCAGCGGTGCGCGCGATGTCGAGTCGGTGATCAAGGTCATGGAAGATTCAGGGCTGCGCGGGCTGGGTGGCGCCGGCTTCCCGGCCGGACGCAAATGGCGCATCGTGCGCGCCGAGCCGGCCCCTCGTCTGATGGCCATCAACATCGACGAGGGCGAGCCAGGCACGTTCAAGGACCGCTGGTACCTCGAGCGCGACCCGCACCGTTTCCTCGAGGGGATGCTGATCGCGGCCGCTGCCTGCGGCGTCGGCGGCATCTGGATCTACCTGCGCGACGAATACCACGGCATCCGCGAGATGCTGGAGCGGGAACTTGCGAAGCTCAAGGCCGACCCGCCCTGGGGCCTGCCGCCGATACACCTGCGGCGGGGGGCCGGGGCCTACATCTGCGGCGAAGAGTCCGCGATGATCGAGTCGATCGAAGGCAAGCGCGGCATGCCCCGGCTGCGTCCGCCCTATGTCGCGCAGGTCGGCCTGTTCGGCCGGCCGACGCTCGAACACAACATGGAAACCCTCTACTGGGTGCGCGACATCGTCGAGAAGGGCGCCGACTGGTTCGCTGGCCAGGGCCGCCATGAGCGCAAGGGCCTGCGTTCGTTCTCGGTGTCGGGACGGGTAAAGAAGCCCGGCGTGCATCTTGCCCCTGCCGGCATCACCGTGCGCGAACTGATCGACGAGTACTGCGGCGGCATGCTGCCGGGGCACCGGTTCTACGGCTACCTGCCGGGTGGCGCCTCCGGCGGCATCCTGCCGGCATCGCTGGGCGACGTGCCGCTCGATTTCGATACCCTGCATGCGTACGGCTGCTTCATCGGCTCGGCCGCGGTGGTGGTGCTGTCCGACAAGGACCGTGCGGCGGACGCCGCGCGCAACCTGCTGGCATTCTTCAAGGAAGAGTCCTGCGGCCAGTGCACGCCGTGCCGTGTCGGCACCGCGAAGGCTCTCGACCTCCTGCAGCAGCCAAAGTGGGACGCGCCGCTGCTCGAGGAACTGTCGCAGGTGATGGCCGACGCCTCGATCTGCGGCCTGGGCCAGGCAGCGCCCAACCCGATCCGCTGCGTGATCAAGTACTTCCCGGAAGAACTTCGATGAACATGATGTCAGAGCCGGCCGCCGCGCGCGACGAGGTCGAGTTCAAGCTCAATGGCCGCACGGTCACCGCGTTCGCCGACGAGACGCTGATCGAGGCTGCCGACCGCCTGGGCGTCGAGGTCCCGCGCCTGTGCTACAAGCCGGGCATGCGTCCGGACGGCAACTGCCGGGCCTGCGTGGTCGAGGTCAAGGGCGAGCGGGTGCTGGCGCCGTCGTGCTGCCGTTCGCCGAAGGCGGGCATGGAAGTGCTGACCGACAGCCCGCGCGCGGTGCAGTCGCAGAAGATGGTGCTGGAGCTGCTGCTGTCGGACATGCCGGCGAAGGCCCATACGCTCGATTCCGAGCTCGACCACTGGGCGCGCAAGCTCGACATGGGGCTGCCGCGGTTCGCGCCGCGGCCGAAGGTCAAGGCCGACCTGTCGCACCCGGGCATCGCGGTCAACCTGGATGCCTGCATTCAGTGCACCCGCTGCGTGCGTGCCTGCCGCGAAGAGCAGGTGAACGACGTGATCGGCTATGCGTTCCGTGGCGACCATTCGAAGATCGCGTTCGACCTCGACGACCCGATGGGCAACAGTAGCTGCGTGGCCTGCGGCGAATGCGTCCAGGCCTGCCCGACCGGCGCACTGATGCCGGCGCGCGAGGTCGGCCTGCAGGTGCCCGACAAGCAGGTCCACTCCGTCTGCCCGTTCTGCGGTGTCGGCTGCCAGCTGACCTACAACGTCAAGGACAACCGGATCCTCTCGGTCGACGGCCGCGACGGCCCGGCGAACCATGAACGGCTGTGCGTGAAGGGCCGCTACGGCTTCGACTACGTGCACCACAAGCAGCGCCTGACGAAGCCGCTGATCCGCCGCGAGGGCATCGGCAAGCATGCCGACTTCACGATGGACCCGGGCAACCCGCTGTCGGTGTTCCGCGAGGCCACCTGGGAAGAGGCGCTCGACCTCGCGGCCTCGAAGCTGAAGTCGATCCGCGACACCTTCGGCCGAAAGTCGCTGGCCGGATTCGGTTCGGCCAAAGGGACCAACGAAGAGGCCTACCTGTTCCAGAAGCTGGTGCGCACCGGCTTCGGCAGCAACAACGTCGACCATTGCACCCGGCTGTGCCATGCGTCGTCCGTCGCGGCACTGCTCGAGGGCCTGGGTTCGGCCGCGGTGTCCAACCAGGTCAACGACGTCATCAATGCCGATGTCGTGCTGGTGATCGGCGCCAACCCGACGGTCAACCATCCGGTGGCCGCCACCTGGATCAAGAACGCGGTGAAGAACGGCACCCGGCTGATCGTCGCCGATCCGCGCCGCGGCGAACTGGCGCGGCATGCGACCTGGACGCTGCAGTTCAAGGCCGATACCGACGTCGCCCTGCTCAACGCGATGATGCATGTGATCGTGCACGAGGGGCTGGTCGACAAGGACTTCATTGCCTCGCGCACGCTCGGCTACGATGACCTGAAGCAGAACGTCGAAGGCTACAGCCCGGAAGCGATGGCACCGGTGTGCGGCATCGATGCGCAGACCATCCGCGAGGTCGCCCGCGCCTTCGCCACCTCCAAGGGCTCGATGATCCTCTGGGGCATGGGCATCTCGCAGCACGTGCACGGCACCGACAATGCGCGCTGCCTGATCGCGCTGTGCCTGATGACCGGGCAGGTCGGCAAGCCGGGCAGCGGGCTGCATCCGCTGCGCGGACAGAACAACGTGCAGGGCGCGTCCGATTCCGGCCTGATCCCGATGGTGTACCCGGACTACCAGTTCGTGGACGACCCGAAGGCGCAGGCCAGGTTCGAGAAGCTGTGGGGCGTGCCGCTGGACCCCAAGCGCGGGCTGACCGTGGTCGAGATCATGCATGCGGCGCTGCGCAAGGAGATCCGCGGCATGTACGTGATGGGCGAGAACCCGGCGATGTCCGATCCCGACCTCAACCATGCCCGCGAGGCCCTGGCCGGGCTCGACTTCCTGCTGGTGCAGGAGATCTTCCTCACCGAGACTGCCTACCTCGCCGACGTCGTGCTGCCGGCATCCGCCTGGCCGGAGAAGGACGGCACGGTGATCAACACCGACCGCATGGTGCAGCTCGGCCGCAAGGCGCTCGACCTGCCGGGCGACGCGAAGGAAGACCTCTGGATCATCCAGCAGCTGGCGAAGCGCCTCGGGCTGGGCTGGAACTACGGGCATGTGTCCGACGTGTTCAACGAGATGCGCCAGGCGATGCCGAGCATCGCCGGCATCACCTGGGAGCGCCTCGAGGCCGAGAGTTCGGTCACCTATCCGTGCATGGAAGTGGGCGATCCCGGGCAACCGACGGTGTTCATCGATCGCTTCCCGACCGCGACCGGCAAGGCGAAGTTCGTGCCGGCCGACGTGATACCGGCCGACGAACGCCCGGACGCCGAGTTCCCGATGGTGCTGATCACCGGCCGCCAGCTCGAGCACTGGCACACCGGGGCGATGACCCGGCGTGCGTCGGTGCTCGACGCGATCGAGCCGGATCCGGTCGCGCTGATGCATCCGCTCGACATCGACGCCTTCGGCGCGAAGCCGGGCGAGGTTGTCACTGTCGAGTCGCGGCGCGGGAAGATCGCGCTGTATGCCCGGGCCGACGACGGCACGCCGCGCGGCGCGGTGTTCATCCCGTTCTGCTACCACGAGGCTGCGGCCAACCTGCTGACCAACGCCGCGCTCGATCCATTCGGAAAGATACCGGAGTTCAAGTACTGCGCGGTTCGGGTGAGCGCCGGAGGCACGCTGAAGCCGGCATCGACGTTCGGCGCCGGGCAGGTGATGGCGGGGCAGGCTGAAACCGCCTGACGTACCCCGGCAGGAGCGGCGGCCGGGCGTGACCTGCAGCCCGGACGCCGCGCCCGCCGGAACCTTGACCATGGTCAAGGTTCCGGCCGCGGGCGCCGGCCTATAGTCCGGCCGCAACGCGGGCAGGCCGCGCTCAACCGTATCGAGGGGAGACAGCATGTCATCGGATATCGAAATCGCCCAGAAGGCGACCATGCAGCGCATCACGAAGGTCGCTGCGAAACTCGGCATCGCCGAGGAACACCTCGAGCCCTATGGCCACTACAAGTCGAAGCTGTCGATGGCGTTCATCGACAGCCTGCAGGACAAGCCTGACGGCAAGCTGATCCTGGTCACCGCCATGAGCCCGACGCCGGCCGGCGAAGGCAAGACCACCACCACGGTCGGCCTCGGCGATGCGCTCAACCACATCGGCAAGAAGGCGATGATCTGCCTGCGCGAGCCCTCGCTCGGGCCGGTGTTTGGCGTGAAGGGCGGCGCGGCCGGCGGTGGCTATGCGCAGGTCGTCCCGATGGAGGACATCAACCTGCACTTCACCGGCGACTTCAACGCGATCGCGCTCGCCAACAACCTGCTGTCCGCGCTGATCGACAACCACATCTCGCACGGCAACGAACTGGGCATCGACATCCGCCGCATCACCTGGAAGCGGGTGATGGACATGAACGATCGTGCGCTGCGCGACATCACCGTGGCGCTGGGCGGCACCGCCAACGGCTATCCGCGCGAGGACGGCTTCGACATCGTCGTCGCCTCCGAAGTGATGGCGATCTTCTGCCTGTCGCGCTCGGTGAAGGAACTGAAGGAACGCCTCGGCAACATCGTGTTCGGCTACACCCGCGATGGCAAGCCGCTGCGTGCGCGCGACCTCAAGGCCCACGGCGCGATGACCGTGCTGCTGAAGGACCAGCTCGCGCCCAACCTGGTGCAGACGCTCGAGAACAACCCGGCGTTCATCCACGGCGGGCCGTTCGCCAACATCGCGCACGGCTGCAACACCGTGATCGCGACGAAGACCGCGCTCAAGCTGGTCGACTACGTCGTGACCGAGGCCGGCTTCGGAGCGGATCTTGGCGCCGAGAAGTTCCTCGACATCAAGTGCCGCAAGGCCGGCATCATGCCGAACGCGGCAGTGATCGTCGCCACGGTGCGCGCACTCAAGCACCACGGTGGCGTGGGCAAGGACGACCTGAACAAGGAAAACCTGCCCGCACTCGAGAAGGGCCTGGCCAACCTCGAGCGGCACGTGAAGAACGTGAAGGATGTCTACGGCATCCCGTGCGTGGTGTCGATCAACCGCTTCACCGCGGATACCGACGCCGAGATGGCAATGCTGTCCGACCGCATCGGCAAGCTGGGCGCGAAGGTGGTCGTGGCGACGCATTGGGCCGACGGTGGCAAGGGTGCGGCCGAGCTGGCGAAGATCGTCGTCGACCTGTGCGACCAGCCGTCGAAGCCGACCTTCGTCTACGACGATGCCGACACGCTTTGGGACAAGGTGAAGAAGATCGCCACCAAGGTCTACGGCGCCTCCGACGTCACCGCCGACACCAAGGTGCGCAACCGGATCAAAGAGCTGCAGGACGCCGGCTACGGGCACTACCCGGTGTGCGTGGCCAAGACCCAGTCCTCGTTCTCGACCGATGCCAGCCTGCGTGGTGCTCCGAGCGGCCACGTGGTCAACGTGCGTGAAGTCCGGCTGGCGGCCGGCGCAGAGTTCATCGTGATGGTCTGCGGCGACATCATGACGATGCCGGGGCTGCCGAAGGTTCCGTCGGCCGAGAAGATCGACATCACCGATGACGGGAAGGTGATCGGGCTGTTCTAGACGGCGGGCGGAATGTCGGCCGGGTGGCCGGCTGCAGCCGCCTTAGGTATCATCTACCTGACTAAGGGGACGGCATTGCAGAGACAGCGCCGGCCCCGTCAGCCGCGGATCCGGGGGCGGGTCCAGCGGTCCCCGATTGGGGGCAAATGAAGCAACGAGCCTTGAGGGAGGTGTTCGGTGGAGTTCGGAAGTCCTGAGTTCTGGATCGCGGTACTGCAGATCATCGCGATCGACATCCTGCTGGGCGGCGACAATGCTGTCGTGATCGCGCTGGCCTGTCGCAACCTGCCGGAGAAGCAGCGCAAGATGGGCATCATGTGGGGGGTGGCCGGTGCAATCACCCTGCGCGTGATCCTCACCATCTTCGCGGTGACGCTGCTGTCCATTCCCTACCTGAAGATCGTCGGCGCGGTGCTGCTCGCCTGGATCGCGATCAAGCTGGTGCTCCCGCAGGACGGTGATGGTGGGCACGACATCGATGCCAGCGACTCGCTGGTCGGCGCGATCAAGACGATCATCATCGCCGACCTGGTGATGAGTCTGGATAACGTGCTGGCGGTGGCCGGTGCAGCCAAGGACAGCTGGACGCTGATCATCTTCGGCCTGCTGGTCAGCATCCCGATCATCGTCTACTGCAGCACCCTGGTGCTCAAGCTGATGGACCGCTTCCCCTGGATCATCATCCTCGGCGGTGGTCTGCTCGGCTGGATCGCTGCCGGTATGGCGATCCACGACGTCGCGGTGAAAGACTGGGTGGCGACGAACTGGCCCTGGGCCGAGTACGCGTTGCCCGCGCTGGGCGCGAGCATCGTGATGGCCATCGGCTGGTACCTGGCGCGGTCCGCGGCCGCGGCGAAGTCCGAACGGATCGCCGAACTGGCGCCGGGCGAATCGAAGCACTGATCGGCGGACCGGCCGGCAATCGCCGGCCGGTCCGGCAGTGGACGATTGGCGGGCGTTTCGGCGCTGCGATCGTGACAGTCGTAGCAGCAGTGGCGGTTTACGCGGTATAAAGCGATACGGGTCCGTCGGGACCCGGTTCCCGAAGAGACATCGGAGCATTGCGACCGGTGCACCGGGGACATCCCCACCCAAGGAGGAGTGCCATGGATCAGTCGGTCCCACGTGTCCGTCCCCGCGCAGCGGGGACCTCGTTCTTCGCGCGCCGGTGGGTGGCCGCGTTGTCCTCGGCGCTCGTGCTCGGAGGCGCGGCCGGCGCCCTGCACGCGCAGGCCTGGGAGCCCACGCGCACGGTCGAGTTCATCGTGCCGGCCGGCACCGGTGGCGGTGCCGACCAGATGGCCCGGTTCATCCAGGGGATCATCCAGAAGAACAACCTGATGAAGCAGCCGATCATCGTCGTCAACAAGGGCGGCGGGGCGGGGGCGGAGGGTTTCCTCGAGGTCAAGAGCGCCAAGGGCGATCCGCACAAGATCGTCATCACCCTGTCGAACCTGTTCACGACCGGGCTGTCCACCGGCACCTTCGACTGGACCGAGTTCACGCCGGTGAGCATGATGGCGCTCGACCAGTTCGTGCTCTGGGTCAACGCCAAGAATCCCGCCAAGTCGGCGACCGAGTTCATCGAGCAGGTGCGCGTCGCTGGCGGCAAGATGCGCATGGGCGGCACCGGGGCGCGCCAGGAAGACCAGATCATCACGGTCAGCATCGAACGCGCGGCCAAGGTGAAGTTCACCTACATCCCGTTCAAGGGGGGCGGCGAGGTGGCCACCCAGCTGGTCGGCGGCCATGTCGACTCCACGGTCAACAACCCGATCGAGGCGGTCGCGCAATGGCGCGCCGGCGGCCTGCGCCCGCTGTGCGTGTTCGACGACGAACGCATGCCCTACAAGGCGCGCGTGACCGAGACGATGTCCTGGAACGACATCCCGACCTGCCGCGAGGCGGGCGTCCCGACCGACTACGTGATGCTGCGTGGCATCTTCATGCCGGGCGGGGTCACCCCGGCGCAGCGCGACTACTTCGTAGGCCTGATGCGCAAGGTGCGCGAGACGCCCGAGTGGAAGAAGTTCATCGCCGAGGGCGCCTTCAACCCGACCGCCCATGAAGGCGACGCGTTCGTCAAGTGGCTCACCCGCGCGAAGGACGAGCACCGTACGCTGATGAACGAAGCCGGCTGGGTCACGAAGAAGTAATCCCCCCGCTCCACGGAGGCTGCGGCCATGTCTCGACCGGAAGAAGAGGGTGCCGGCCTGGTCAGCGTCGCGACGATGGAGATCATCGTCGCGGCGCTGTTCTTCGCCTTCGGTGCCGTGGTGATGTTCGACAGCTACCGCATCGGTGCGTCCTGGGCGAGCGACGGGCCCGAGTCCGGCTACTTCCCCTTCTACACCGGGCTGATCATCTGCACGGCGGCGCTTGTGCTGCTGGTGCAGGGCTTCCGGAAGCGCGCGCAGGTGGCGGTCGCGTTCGTCGAGGCCGGCCCGTTTCGGCAGGTCGCGCTGGTCTTCTTCCCCGCGCTCGTCTACGTCGGCGGCATCGCGCTCGCCGGCATCTATGTCGCCTCGGCGATCTACATCGCGCTGTTCATGGTGTTCCTCGGCCACTACACCTGGCTGCGCAGCGTCGCGGTCGGGCTGTCGGTGGGCCTGTTCGCATTCGTGCTGTTCGAGCGCTGGTTCCACATCCCGCTGCCCAAGGGTTTCGTCGAACGGGCGCTGGGCTTCTAGCCGGGTCACTGGCGATCTCCGGGGTAATCGATGGAAGAACTGCAGTCGCTGATGCACGGCTTCGCGATCGCGATGACGTGGCAGAACCTGATGCTGATGTTCCTGGGCATCATCCTCGGCGTGCTGATCGGGGTGCTGCCCGGTCTGGGCGGCGCCAACGGCATCGCGATCCTGCTGCCGCTGACCTTCACCATGTCGCCGACCTCGGCGATCATCCTGCTGTCCTGCATCTACTGGGGCGCGCTGTTCGGCGGGGCGATCACCTCCATCCTGTTCAACATCCCGGGTGAACCGTGGTCGGTGGCGACGACCTTCGACGGCCACCCGATGGCAAGGCAGGGCAGGGCCGGCGAGGCGCTCACCGCGGCCTTCACCGGCTCGTTCATCGGCGCCTTCTTCGCGGTGGTGATGATCACCTTCCTCGCGCCGATGGTCGCCGAGTTCGCGCTGCGCTTCGGGCCGCCGGAGTACTTCGCCGTCTACCTGCTGGCGTTCTGCAGCTTCGTGGGTATGGGCAAGGGTTCCCCCTGGAAGACCATCGCCGCGATGATGCTCGGCTTCGCGCTGGCCGCGGTCGGCATGGACACGGTGACCGGCCAGCTGCGGATGACCTTCGGCAGCACCGAGCTGATGCGCGGCTTCGACTTCCTGGTGGCGGTGATCGGCCTGTTCGGCATCGGCGAGATCCTGCTCACGATGGAGGAAGGGCTCGAGTTCAAGGGGCGCAGCGCGAAGATCAATGCCCGCGTGGTGTGGCAGACCTGGAAGGAACTGCCGAAGTTCTGGGCCACCTCGATCCG